>DASYNM010000109.1:0-6727 GCA_036008545.1 Verrucomicrobiia bacterium | reverse complement strand
GTGGGGATTAAGAATAGCAGGGAACGGCCCGGCGCCCTTGCCCACCGGACGGTAAAGATTTCCCGCGACGTAAAAACCTGGGTAACTTTGGAAATACACCTTCTCGACGCTGTAACCGTCGCGAACAATCTTGCCGAAAATGATTTCGCGCAGCGGTGGCTTCTCCGGCATGGGCCAGAGACCGCTGCTGACCAGAATCTGCTCGCGAATCGCGCGGCTGCGCTCCCGCCATTGTGCGGCCGTGGTGATTTCGGGAAAGGTTCTGGGCGTGTCCAAAGTCTTGACACCCGCGTCAGGCGCGTCCGCCCCGAAGGCCGGCACCAGCGCCCAACCAACCAAAAGGAAAAGACCGCAGATGTTTCGCACGAGGCAAGTTGTAGCAGATTCCCAGCCAGGGACAAGCGCAACTCGCTGTGGTTTTATTTATTCCCCTCCGCCAGCCGTTGCATTAACTCTTGCGCCACGAGATAATCAGGCCGCAACTCGAGTGCGCGGGCAGCGGCGGCGCGGGCCTCCGCAACCCGGTTCAATCGCGCCAAAACGGTTGCGCGGGCGTAGGGAATTCGCGAATCATCGGGAGACAACTTTTCCGCCCGCCCCAACGCGTCGAGCGCGCCAGCCAAATCCTCTTGGGCCGCCCGCGCCAATCCGAGGTTGCGCCAGGCATCGGCGTGGCGGGGATTCAGGCGCGTGGCCTCCTGCAGTTCGGCGATAGCCTTTTGCAAATCGCCGGCTTCGTTGAGGGCCAACGCAAGACTGTAGTGGTACTCCGCCTCGCGCGGTTCCAGACGCACCGCTTCGCGAAGTTCTTCCAGCGCCTCGTGATTTTGGTTGAGCGCGCCGTAAAGCACGGCCAGATCGTGGCGAATGGGAGCGGAGGCCGGGTCCCAAGCCACAGCCTTGCGATAGTGTTTAAGAGCTTCTTGCCGTTCGCCTCTGGCAAGGAAAAACTCCCCGCTCTGCAATTGGCCGCCCGGCTGATCGGCATTGGCTTCAAGAAATAATTCGAGGTCTCGGGCGGCTGGGCTATTCGTGTCCAAGCCGGCGCGCAAGGCCCAGGCTGCCGCGATGCGAACCGAGCGGACGGGGTCCTCCAGCCGCGCGTGCAAGGCCGCCGCCGTCGGTGCTGTGAGGTTATCCGCGTTTGCGTCGAGGGCGCCCGCGGCTTTTTCCCGAACCAGTGCACTGCTATCGCCTAGGCTTTGCCGCAAGACCGCATCGGCACGTGGATCCGCGGCCCACTGTGAGAGCACATTGATCAGCGCGGCCTTCCAATACCCGTTGGTCTCCGCAGCCAGCATTTTCAGCAATGGCTCAACAGCCGAGGCATCGCCGGTCCCGGCCTCCGCCAGCAGACGCGCACGCTGACGGGTCGGCCGATCCATGAGTTTCCCATACCACTTGCCCACGTTGGCCAAAGCCCAATCGGCGTCCCTATCCCGATGACAACGGTTGCAAGCGTTGGGGATGCCGAATTCCTTGGTCAGCAATGGATCTGGAATCGTCATACCATGATCGTGCCGCGCATGGCGCTGCATATAGATCGTTTGCGGCATGTGACAATTCACGCATTCACCACCCGTCTCCTTGAATCCGTCCGGCTTGAAATGGGCCAAATCTTTGTCAACCAATTTGCCGTCAGGTCCGTAGCCGCGCACTTGATGATGGCTGTGCGCGACCGGGTCGACCACCGGAGCATTGGTATAACTACCGTCATGGCAGCGCTGGCAGAGAAAGTTGCCGGGCCAGCGCGGCTTGGCCGAATGCGGTTGGTGGCAGTCCGTGCATTCCACGCCGCTGGCGTGCATCCGGCTGCCGAGGAAGGAGGCGTATTCGTAATCCTCCTCATGCACCTGGCCGTCGGGATAATAAAGGTCGGCGCCATCGACCATCGCCAACTCGAAATGATCCAGGAAATCGTCGCCGGGTTTGAAATCACCCGTCAACTCCGAGCGGCGTGCATGACAGGCTCCGCAGGCATCGAGCTTTTGCTGGCGGCTCATCGGAACAAGGGTTGGATCCTTGCCGCCCGACTTCGCAGAACGACGCTGCCACTTGACATGCGATTGGAGAGGCCCATGGCAGGCCTCGCAACCGACGCTCATCTCAGCCATGGCGGTGTGATAGGTGTCGGTGGCGGCGTCGTAATTTTTGCGCAGCCCCGTGTTGTGGCACGCGGCGCACATGCTGTTCCAATTCATCCCGCGCCCCGTCCAGTGGCCCCATTCTCCTGGCAATCGTTTTTCCGCGCCGAAAACGTCGAACCACTCCTTCCGGCGCGGGTCCCAGGCCGTAGAGAGCGCCTGCCATCGGCCGGCCGGCGCGCTCACCAGAAACTGAACCAATGGATCGTGACCAATCACGCGGTCAACCTGATGCGGTTCGTTCTGGCCGCCTGCGCCGGTCGTTGTTACCTCGTACTTCCCGTTGCGAACTGCAAGCTCAACTGGTTGCTCGGCATGGCCGACATTTTTGCCCGCCGCAAACGCCGCCTGACAAGTATTAGAATTGGCCCATTGTTCCGCGAGGCCATGATTCGAGTTGGCCCATTGGTCGTATTCCTCCCGATGGCACTCGCGGCACGACGCCGAACCGGCGTAATCGGAAAACGCCTCTGCGTTGGTATGGGTCGTAGGATTGCGATCAGGAACCCATATAGATAAGCTTGCAAGAGCGAGGACAATGCTGATCGCCGCCCAGACCAGGTACGGGCGAGGCATTCGACTTTTTTGATTTAATCTCGGCATCTGGCCAACAACACCACGACGATGGGCGCGTTACAGATTGTGACCATCTTCCAGCCTGTTCTCAAATTGTCTTTTCTCCTTGCTAACGCGACGCGGGTCAAATCTGCTGGGGGCCGTTTATGCGCCAGCTTTTCCGCCGCAAATCACTCGACTGCCTGGTGGGCGAGACTCGCGAACCGGGGCACCAGCTCAAACGCGCGCTGGGGCCGGTGCATTTGACGCTGTTCGGCGTGGGGGCGATTGTCGGCGCGGGGATTTTCTCCACCGTCGGTTCGGCCGCGGCGGGCGGCGCGGATCACACCGGGGCCGGGCCGGCCATCATGATCTCATTTCTCATCATGGCGCCGATCTGCGCGCTGGCGGGGCTGTGCTACGCCGAATTCGCGTCCATGGCGCCGGTGGCCGGCTCGGCTTACACCTACGCCTACGCGACGATGGGCGAACTTGTGGCCTGGATCATCGGCTGGGACCTGATTCTGGAATACGCAGTCGGCAACGTGGCGGTGGCGATTTCCTGGTCGGGCTATTTTCAGGCCTTGCTTCACCATCATTGGCCGGACTGGCTAGGAGTCGATTTCCGCTCCGCGTTGCAAGCATCCGCCGCCGTGGCCGACGCCACCGCCAAACACGTCGATCTTTCTACGCTTGGCGACGGAGTCCTGCGGGCCGCCCAGGCCTGGCATAACGCGCCGCACTTTCTCGGTATGCCGATTATCTTCAACTTGCCCGCCTTCGGCATCGTCATGCTGATCACGTGGGTGCTGATCATCGGCATCAAGGAAAGCGCCTGGTTCAACTCCGCCATGGTCGTACTCAAACTGGTCATCCTGCTGTTTTTCCTCATCATGGGCGCGTTCTATGTGAAGCCGCAAAACTGGGCGCCGTTCGCGCCGCACGGATGGCAAGGCATCGCCAGCGGCGCGGCCATCATTTTCTTCGCTTACATCGGATTCGACGCTGTCTCCACCGCGGCCGAGGAAACTCGCCAGCCGCAACGCGACATGCCCATCGGCATCCTTGGCAGCCTGGGTATTTGCACGATCCTCTATGTCGCCGTTGCCGTCGTGCTGACCGGGATGCTGCCCGTGAGCAAACTCGACACCGCCGAACCTCTGGCCACCGCGTTCACCGGCCTGGGCTTGGGCTGGGCGGTGGCGATCATTTCGGTGGGCGCGCTGCTGGCCACGGCGTCCGTGTTGCTCGTTTTTCAATTAGGCCAGACGCGCATTTTTTTCAGCATGGCGCGGGACGGATTGCTGCCGCCGTGGGCCTCGGCCGTGCATCCCAAATATCGCACACCCTACCTCTCGACCCTTTTGAGCGGCCTGCTGGTGGCGGCCTTCGCCGGGGTGATGAACATCGACGAGGTGGTGGACCTTTGCAACATCGGCACCGCCTTCGCGTTCATTCTGGTGGCGGCGGGCATCATCATTCTGCGCAAGATCGAGCCGGGCCGCGCGCGCGGATTCAGAACGCCTTGGGTGCCGTGGGTGCCGATCGGCTCGATCCTGACCTGCGGCTGGCTGATGTCCGCGCTGCCAGCGAAGACGTGGCTGCGCTTCGTGATTTGGCTGGTTGTCGGGCTGGTGTTCTATTTCTTCTATGGCTATTGGCGCAGCAGGCTGAGGGAAGGGACGAAGGGGGAAAGGTAAAAAAACGCTATGCGACATTGCCTATCTGTGAATAAAAATGCTTGCAGCGATCGAATCATCCGACGATGATCAAGCGGCATATTGCATGAATAATTCTGCGCCAGACCCCTTCCCAACAGTTGCAAAACTGGCTCATTTTTGCGGCTGCGGATGGAAGGGTTTTAGGCTAGCCGCAAAAGAGACAGACTTTGCTGAAAAATCGTTGCTTAGGGCCCTTTCTGGCATTTCCCAGAAGCGATTACTGGACGCAGACTCGTCATTGGTGCTTTTTGGTTCATTTGCAAGATTTGAAATGCTCAAGGGTAGCGATTGCGATTGGGCACTTCTGATCGACGGGGTGGTGAATACTCGGCATACCACCCAAGCAAGAGAGTTGGCGTCTGCAATTAAGACCGTTTTCAAGGAACCGGGAGCAACCGGGACTTTTGGGAATATGATTTTTTCACACGAACTCGTCCATTGTATCGGTGGATTGGCAGACTCGAACGTGAATCTCACGATACGCATGCTTCTTCTGCTTGAGTCGCGTTGTGTTAACGTGTCGCCCACGAACACTTCATACGTCTGGGGAAATATTGTGTCTAATATTCTGGAGCGCTATTTCGAGGAAGATGTTCATTTTAGTCCCGAGGGAAAATGCAGAGTCCCAAGATTTCTGCTGAATGATCTCACACGTTATTGGAGGACCATTTGTGTTGACTACGCGGCGAAATATCGACAGCAGGATGGGAAGAAATGGGCGCTACGAAACGCAAAAATCAGATTTAGTCGAAAACTGCTTTATGCTGCCGGATTGGCCTTTTGCCTAAGTTGCGAGCTTGACCCTCCAAAAAATGTTCACCAAGACCTTTTTGGTCTCCATCCAGATAATAGCGCCCGGCCATTCATTGAGTCTGCACTCCGATTCGCCCGTACGCCTCCGTTGGAATATTTAGCTGCGTTTGTTGAAGCCTATGTTCAGGAACCTAACAAACGCAAGAAAATCGCCAAGAAGATATTCGGATCATATAACAAATGGCTCATTCTGCTCAACGACCAACAAGCACGAAATGCGCTTGAAAAGCTCCAACACAGCGATGCCAGTGGGAATCGTTACTTCGAGAAAGTGCGAGATAATGGATCACAATTCGCAAGTGGGTTGCGCGAACTGTTTTTTAATCGTGATAGCGACACGGACCCTATTGCCAAACTAAGCCTCAATTATGTCGGATTCTAACCAAAAAGTTGAAAGAATAGGTTTCTCTACCGGAGCTCTCGAAAAAGGTGACTTCAAGAAGGCGATTAAGTGGCTCTTAGATCATCACGTGCGAAGTATTGAGCTTTCGGCTATACGAATTCAAGAATTAGAACCATTGGTCGACGCCCTAGAATCGTTGCCAATTGAGCATTTTCATTACGTATCGTTCCACGCTCCCAGTTTTTTTTGCAAAGAGGAAGAAAGACCAGTCGTGCGATTGCTTGAACGCGTTGCGAGACGGGGATTGAATATTATCGTTCATCCCGACGTGATTCGAAATCCTGTATTGTGGTTGCCGTTTGGCGCACATTTGCTGATAGAGAACATGGATCGTCGCAAGTCTGTCGGGAGAACAGTTAGTGAACTTGAAAGGATTTTTGAATCACTCCCAGATGCGAAATTGTGCTTGGATGTCGCTCATGCGCGCCAAATGGATACTACGTTAACGTTGCTTGCCCAAATCATCTCTCATTTTTCGACAAGGATTGCCGAAATACACATCAGCGAGCTTGACTCCTGGTGTCAGCATCAGCCAATGTCCGCTGGAGCGGTAATGGATTATCAAATCTTTGCCAATCATTTTAGTTCCACACTGCCGGTAATTATTGAATCAATGCTAGGAAGCAGCCAAGCCTCCCTGAGAATGGCTGAGTTTAACTTAGCTTCGACAGCGATGGACAAATCGAAGAAGCCAGGCAACGGAAAGTCTTCTCACTTACGGCCAACTTCGCACCAAACTAGGCATGTTCATCGAAAACCAGCTCGTCATGCTGATTTTGCTGCCTGAGTTGGGCTTCCTGCCTACTTCGATGCGGTAATGCATGTGTCACCGTTGACAACTCGGATGGCTGGAACGGCCTCGTTCTGCGCGCGAGGATAAGGAGGGAGATATGAGCTATAGAAAGCGGAAATACAAATTGAAGCCCTGCAATTTCCAGATCATCCTTCCACGTCATGAGCTTTAGAGCATTTTAAATAAAGTTGTAGCCGTTGCATCCGAGTTCTGGCAGGGTCTGGTTATGCGAACGATTTCTCTGGACCTGCGCGAACGAATCCTAGCTTCGTACGATCAACGGGAAGGCACCCGGGAA
>DASYNM010000108.1:0-4459 GCA_036008545.1 Verrucomicrobiia bacterium | reverse complement strand
CCCGGACGTTCCGGTGAAACTCACCATCGATGTTAGTGTGCCATTCGTCGAGTAACTGAATACAGTGCCGTCGCTATGCGCGCCTCCAGAACTTGTGGTCCCGTAGAAAAGCCCATTTGCGTCCTGCACCAGACCGGCGGCAGGATTAGCGCCATTAGCGCCCGTGAAAGAAACGACATTGGTTAGGTATGCGGGAGGACCGATGACGAGTTTGAAGACAGTGCCGTAGCCATCAGCGCCGCCCGTCTTGGCGGTGCCATAGAAATTGCCATCGGTACCCTGCGCCAAGGTACAATAGGGCGACGCTCCGTTGACGCCTCCAGAACTGAAAGGATATATTTCCTGGATGGCGATATTGGTTTGGGCGAGTAGACTTGTCCCGGCACAAATGACGCCGCCCAACCCTAAAAGGATCATACGTTGAACTGCGCTGCGGAATCGTTTAAGATCAATAAAACATGGAAGTCTATGAATAATTGTCTTCTGCAATGAAACGAGGGGGAGAATTTGGGGCAAGTTCATAAGCTTCGGGCCTCGGTTGACCGTTATTGCAGGATTTGCCCTTGCGATGGGCTGACAATGCTGACGGTCAGGACGCCAAGGCCGGGATTGTTTGGGTCTGCGTATTCCCAATTTGGAATGCCATTGTTGTTCCAGTTAGTGCTGCCGCTGACGAGGTAAAAATCGTAAAAGTAAGGCCCCATGTTGACAACGAAGTTCGAGACGCCCGGCACGGGATTCGTGACGAAGGTCCAAGTCGAATCTCCTAAAACGTGTTGGTTGTACAGGATGTAGTTGGCATAAGGAACGCCGTTGGTCACAGTGATGGACACTTGATTTGTGTTGGTGACCGTGATTGAGATCATCGGTGCAGGCACGGTTAGAGCCGTCGCGTTCAAGACGACTCCAACGAACACACATCCAACGCCAAGAAGGCCAGCCAGGGCAAGCCAATACTTTTTGACCGTTTTCATTTCGATTTCCTTTTTGTTTAGTCGGGTCGCAACGAAGTCCGGCTCAATTGATTTCAGAGCTTACCGCTGTTTGCTCAGACAGCGCCACTTATTTCGTGTCATTTTCGGGTGACGTTTAATTCACCATTCATGCACTGGTGCGGCAGGCGGGCTTCCAGCTTTGTCAAAATGCTTCGCCTGATCTCCGCCACGGTTTTGGGCCGCTTAAATAGCGCCCATTCTTTTTTGCGTCCAAATCGCACCGTTTGAGCAGTATCATTTTCCCAGGCGCACCATCCCCATTACTATTCGCCAGAAAACCAGCGGTTCTTTCAAAAATCTTTTGGGCGACCAGACCGCACAGTTCCGTTCCATCTGCTATTTTCCTCTGACCTTCTTGGCGCACGTCATAATATCCTCCGCGTGGTCCCGTCGCGGGGATGCAGAACACCATGCGCATCATTCATGCGCTCGCGGCGGATTGTGTCGTTGAGCGACATCAATGTCAAGCTTCTTGTTGGCTATAGCCTACAGACCGTAAGGACCGTTTCCCGATAGGCTTTGCGACAGTGCGCCATGATGTTGCAAAACAGTTCGGACGACGTGTTCGGAAGGCGCGGTTGAAACGGGAGTTGTCTCAAGAATCCCTCGCCGCCAAAGCGAACATTGACCGGGCTTTCCTCAGCGGCATTGAGCGCGGCGTGGAGAACCCGACTCTGTTCACGATTCAAGCAATTGCCGACGCTCTTGAGGTGCGCGTTGGAAATCTGATGAAAAACATTTAACCCGCTGGATTTGATCCCATCGGGTGCGTCGACAAAAGGAACGATAAAGCCAGCATGGTAAAAGGCGGTCTTTCAACGGCTTGCCTTTTGGCGCGAGGCCCGGTAAAAAGAAAATCAGCCCGACTGTAGCTGAAAATCTCGCGCCAACGATTCTCTCGACATGCAGCCGAGAGAATAGTATTTACCGCACCATGATCGAGGCGTCACTCATTATTTCTGGTCTTTCATTGGGTGTCTCCGTCACCACTTTCGGCTGGCTGCATTTGCGGAAGATTGATGCTGTGGTTTGCGGCCTCGTTAGTAGTGGGATCGAAAAACAGAGTACATTTTTCCAGTTCTCATTAGCCAATCTCGGCGCTCGGTCAATTCTCATTATTTCCGTTCACGTCATAATTTACATCAATCCGGCATTGAACGGAAAATTCATGGCTGATTGCACGCCGACTGGGGACAAGTTGCCTCAAGTTATTAGACCTGGGGAAATTCTCTCGACTACGGTCAGATCGAACTGGAGTATTTCATTCGTGTGCGAAGCGGGCAAAGAAGCGGAAAAACGGGCGGAGGAAAATGCTTCACTCTTTTTCGTGGCCTCTGTTGTCGCTTGGAATCCGAAAGGCAAGCAAATGACCGGCTCCAAACAGGTCGCCTTCTTGGAAGCAGATACCAAAAGCGTATTATCTCGATTTCAGTCAGGTCAAGGTGCCTTCAAATTGCGAAAAGCTTAGCCATAAGGTCGGTTGCCTGGGTGAGGGTATTCATACCGGCGGCTAACGCAATTTTGACTTGCACCTCGCATACGGATGGATTTACACGCGTCGGAAATTGGTCGACCTTTGCTACAATGAATGACCTAAAAGGGCCACTACAAAACTGGCGAGAGCGTAATACCTTATCGGCCTTTTGGTTCACGGCATTCCCGCCATGCTGAACGAGCGCCGCGCGTCCGAATGAGGGCCGGGCGGCGTGCCGCCATTGGTTTCGCAGGGACGCGGGGCAAATGAAAAACCCAGTCATTTCAGGCGGTCGCGAGTTGATTTTCAGACAAAGGTGCCTCGGAGTTAGACATTCTCGCCGAACAAACAACCAAGCGAAGCCTTCAGAGCGCGGGCTATTGCCGCCGCCCCATAATCCATCACGTAACGCGTCTGACTTTCGATTAGAGAGATGGCGATGCGGTCGAGCGGGATTCCCTACCAAGCCAGCCGGCCCGTAAGGTCGTCCGGGCCGACTGGCGGATTCGATTTGTGCCGGGCCTGCCGAAATCGGTGGCTAATAAGATTTCGCTGCCGAGCTTCTCTGGTCGTCTTCATCGTGTGCGGATTCCGCACGCTTGAGAATTACCCACTTGGCACGTTTAATGCGTGTGATGCCCGCACACGCTCATTTGGAGCGCGAAATTGGAAGGATGCCGTTTTGCAAGCCGACACAATTGTTGCGCACGAGATTCCACGGAAGCCACGGCGCGACACGCGCCGTAGCTGGCGGGTCATGCGCAGTGCCGTGGTCTGGCTTTGCGCCGGCGTGGCAGCATTTGCTGGTTATATGGGGTCTGATGACCCAGGAGATTCAAAAGCCGAAATCGCAGAATTTAAATCAAGCGTGGCTGGGTATACCAACTCGATTCAGTCATCCGCGAATGACCCTTTCGCGGGCGTCGCGCTTAATGGACCACCCCCTGGCAGTCCCGATTTCGAGCTTATATTGAACGGCTCCCCCATGCCCGCGCCGGTGGTATTGGACGCAAATGTAAGTGCAGCCGCAGCACGATTAGCTGCTGCGTTCAAAAGCTTGAATGAGCGAAATCAATACTTCGCTCAGTATGATGACGACGGTAAACAGGACACTATTCACTCTATGCATCGCTTGGTGATTACTCCTAGCGTTATGAAAAGGCTGGGCGTCGCTGCCATTGCGGCAATCGCCGCGTGGTTGGCGGCTTGGCTCTTGGTCGTTGCACTTGCTTTGGTGTGGTGGTTTTTCATAGACCGGCTTCGTGACATCGCAGGAGCAGTGAGAGGCGAACAACCTCTAGCATAGCAACGATATGAAATTAAGTCTAACTCGCGGTTCTCTTCTGGAGGCACTTTGCACCGGGGCAATCCTGTTGGCAGGCGGTTGCACAACAACTCAATACGGTCACACTAATGTTTCCCAATTGAGCGATGAGCAATTGGTCGCAGAATTGACGAGCGTGGAACGAGAACTCGGCGTTCAAAGCGACTATAGGAGCGCACTCTCCGCCATTGATACCAGCCCACGGCCTGTCGTCACTAGCGCGAGCACCGCATACTCCGGGAATTTCAACGCGCAATACAACTCTGCAAACCAAACACTTAATGGGAACGATACAGGAAAACGTTGCGCCTGATAAGTCGAAGCTCCCCAGATTTCCGCCAAGTTTTGAACGACTGCTTGGAATTCCTCGTCGAGAATTGAGTTTGTACAGTTAAATAATTTCATCGTGACGCTTCTGAGGCGATTGCCGGACGGCCAAATGATTACAAGCGGCCTCGCTCCAATCTCACACCAACGCTCGAACTGTTCACAACTCCCGTCAGAACACGGCGGCGCGATCAAGTATCCACATGCCTCATAAGCAACAATCTGTTTGGTCGTTGGAAACATATTCCGCTTTGTCTATTGTCGATACGGCCAGCTTCGCCGGGCCGCCCTGATGCGTTTCAACGAGCGAGAGCCGTCAATTCTTCGCTGGCCAAAAGT
>DASYNM010000107.1:0-3646 GCA_036008545.1 Verrucomicrobiia bacterium | reverse complement strand
GCTTCGTGCGGCAGACACCTGATCCAGGCGCGCTTGGAGCTTGCTCATATCTACATGAGCGTGTCGCATCTCGGAGTCCGTTTCTTTAAGTGTGGCTCGGAGAGTGCGAAATTCACGTTCTGTTGCCATGTCGCCGCAGATCATCATCACTACGCGCAATTGGGCTCCTTGGTCCCACAGGAGACTCCTTCGATTTTCGGCGAGATAGCATAAGCGATGTACTAAGTAGCGAAAATCCTCGAATTTCTCATAGCCGCCAGCTCTGCATACAGCGGCTTCATATTTTTCGGCTGCCGCAGTTGAATCGTGAATCCAATCTCCATCGTCAAGTTTCACGCCGCGAACGGCTTTCGCGCTCATTCGGCGACGAACTACGAGGACTGTGTCATCTAGACTGAATTCCACTTCGATCTCCGCCTCCGATGCTTCATTAAGACGAGACCTGAAATAGGCAGATCCCCATTGGAAGTCAGTTCTCTCCTCAATCTGTGGGTCCACTTCACCTGCAATGGCGAAGACAATCGTTTGCAAACTCGTGGTTTTCCCAAGTCCATTTCCTCCCAACAAAAGAAAAGGGCCTTTTGGCAATTCCATCATGAGTTGGCCGTCAGTAAAGAGCGGCTCGAAGCCGTTCAGAGAGACGCGGCGAATCTGAGGCAGAATAACGCCACTCATGATATATTAGTATCGACAATGCTCATTTTTGTGGGAACTTAATGGCAGCAAGCATAGAGGCGTGGCAAACGATTATCAATTTCATATTTTAGGCTTTCGGGGCTGCACCCGCAGTGTCCGGCAATTGCAGCCGTTAATTCTTGATATTTGCATATCGTTCAAGTGTCGGTTCTCACTTTTTGAACTTTCGCGTTTAAGAGGCACGTCATCCCGTTCCTCTTCGCCTACTCGGTCCATTCATTTACTGCCCGGCTGACTTCTGGGCAAGCGCCCAATCCAAATGCCGCCGCTTGCATTGACCCACTCCAAGGGTGGCATAACCGGCTGCGCGCCGCTGGAAATTTCCAGCCGGTCCTGCGGGCGCATTTTCCGCTCCCACGGCTCGTAGGCATCCCAGGCGAAGTGGTTCCATTGGATGTTGCGGAAAACTTTCAAGTCTTCCGGCGGCATCCAGGCCGGCTCGAATCCCACGATGTAACGCCAGTCGCCCTCGGGATTTTTATAAAACGTGTTGTAAAAGAAGACCATGTCCGCGCCATAGAAAATGCCGCCTTTGTCCGGCATCCAACCTTGCAATTTCGGCTCGCTGGCATCGACGTAGGTCTCGAGCAGACAATTGGTGTAACGGCCATCCAGGTCGCTGGTGGTGACGAGAAAAAGCGAGAGAGCCAGCATGGCGGCGACGGTTATGCGCCTGCCTGGCAACGCGCCCCAAGCAGACAAGATCACTTCCTCGAATTGCAGGGCGAGCCAGACCAGCGCGGCGGGCAATCCCCAATCGTCCCAGAACCGTCCGGCGCTCAGCCCCAGAATCCAGCCGATCGTCATCATCCAAAAGAGCGGCGAACGGAACAGTTGCTCGCTCTTGCCCCGGCGCCAGATGAACATGATGGCCAAAATCAGCAGCGCGACGAAGACGCCGGCAGTGGGTTGCAATTCGCCTACCGTGAACCTCTGCGAAACATGTTCGCGCGCCACGGTTAGGGCAATCACCACGGACTCGCGCAGAGACTCGAAGGGGCGGCCTGTCAACAATGCGCCAAAGACGGTCCCCGCCAGCCAGCAGATGGTCAGCCAGGCTCCAGCGCGCCACGACCTGGCCAGAAAAAATGCGGCTGGCAGCAGCACCCACAAAAACCACGTCCCGTGCATCCATTCTGCCAGGGCGAATCCTGCGGTGGTCAGAATAATTTTCGACAACGACCGATTGCCCTCTTTGTCTTTGTGCCAGGCCAAGAGCAGCGCGATCAAGACTCCTTCCACGATCAGGAAGGCACGGCCTTGGGTGAACCGAGTCATCAAACCGGGCATGGCCAGGCCGAATGCCAGCAACGATGCTACCCAGGCCTCGGGACAACCCAACCACGGCAGCGGCGCGCAGAGCAGCCAGCACAAAAGCGCCACAACCGAAAAGGCAACCAACGCGTCCTCGCTCATGCCGGCTTTGACGTGCAATTGGCGCAGGAACCAATCCCAGCCCGGATTGTGGTTCATGGTGTACCCAGGAAAGAGCACTAGCGTATCGGTGAAGGGCTTGCCGGAAATAGCCTGGGCTGCATCGCGGCGAAGGTCGCCCGCGGGAAGGTAGCCGTAGCGAATTATCTTCAAGCCCATGAACAAGAAGGTGGCCACCACTAAGATGCGAATGCCGAGTGAAACTCGCGCAGAACTTGAAAGCTGTCGCTCATCCGGCGCCGTGTCGTTTTGCATCATGGCTCTCGTTGTGTCGGCATTGTGGCAAGGCTCGGCCAAAGTGCCAGCAGAAACAAAAGGACGCGCCCACGCCATCACCAAAACAATTTCAGCCTTTTGCTTTCCTCTTTTAGCCGCTTGTCCCTACACTCGCCGCCGCCAATGTTGAACTTAGCCACTTTGAATCCGGCGCAGCGCCAGGCGGTCGAGACGACCGATGGGCCGGTGCTGATTCTGGCCGGCGCGGGAACGGGCAAGACGCGCGTCATTACCTATCGCGTCGCGCGCCTGGTGGAGAAGGGCGTCGGACCGGGACATATTCTGGCGGTGACATTCACCAACAAAGCGGCGCGCGAAATGCAGGAACGCGTGCGTCAACTTCTGGGGCGCGGCACAAAATCGGAGGATGGCGAAAAACCGGCGCGCCCAACCATCTGCACTTTTCATTCGCTGTGCGTACGAATTCTGCGGCTGCACATCGAGCGCCTGGGCTACAAACGCAATTTCGTCATCTATTCCGAGTCCGAGCAATTGGGCGCGATCAAACGCATCCTCAGCCACGTTTCCGACAAGGGCGCTAAAACCGATCCGTACGCAGTACTCTCGCTGTTAAGCCGGTTCCGCAATGGCGGCGAGCGCGCGTCCGCTTTTTCCGACCCAAACGTGGCGGCCCTGGCGCGGCACGTGCAGTTGCGCTACGAATCGGCTTTGCGCGCCTGCAACGCCGTCGATTTTGATGATTTGATTCTCTTGACGCTTAAACTTTTCGCCGAGCATGAAGACGTTTTGCAAGCCTGCCGCGACAAATACCGATACGTGATGGTGGACGAGTATCAGGACACCAACGCGTCGCAGTTCAAGCTGATCTATTACTTGACAGAGGCCCATCGTAACCTGTGCGTGGTGGGCGACGACGACCAGAGCATTTACGGCTGGCGCGGCGCGGAGACGGCTAATTTGCTGGAATTGGAGCGGTATTTCCCGACGGTCAAAGTGGTCAAGCTGGAGCAAAACTACCGTTCCACCAACACCATCCTCTCCGCCGCCAATGCTGTCATTAAGAATAACGCGCGCCGCCGTGGCAAACAGCTCTGGTCGCAAAACGGGCCAGGCGTCCGCATTATCCTGCACTCCTTTTCGAGCGACGAAGAGGAGGCGCGCCGCATGTCCGAGGACATCGAATGCGCCCGTCTGGCGCGCGCCGTGCCGTGGCGCGACCAGGCCGTGTTGTTCCGCACCAACCAGCAATCGCGCCCGCTGGAAACCGCCTTGCGCCAGG
>DASYNM010000106.1:0-13628 GCA_036008545.1 Verrucomicrobiia bacterium | reverse complement strand
TTTGAACCAAAGCCAGGCCGCCAACCCCATGAAAATCAAACAACTCACAGCGCCGATGATTTGGGCGCACAATTGTCCCCAATCATTGGCGGTTCCGCCAAAGAGGGTCGCAAACGCGCCCGCCACGCCGGTCTTTTCCGTGGCGCCGTTCCAACCGACGCCAAAACTGCCGTCGGCCATCAAACCCAAACTGAGCACGCCCCACACGCCGCCGACGCCATGCACGGAAAGCGCACCCATCGGGTCATCGAGTTTCGCCTTCCCCTCGAAAAAAAGCACGGCGTACACGACCAGAAATCCGGCCACCGCGCCGGTCAGGATCGCGCCGGTCGGATTGACAAAGGGGCAGGAAGCGGAGATGGCCACCAAGCCCGCCAGCAGCCCGTTGCAGACCATGGAGGGATCGGGCTTGCGAAATTTGACCGTGACCAGCGCGCAGGCCGCCGCCGCGCCGGCGGCCGAGGCCAGCATGGTATTGACAGCAATGATCGGAGCGCGCGAGGCATCGATGAACAAAGAAGGACCGATGTTGAAGCCAAACCAACCGGCGGCAAGGAGCAGGCTCCCGACCACCACATAAACCAAATTATGCCCTGCGATGGGCCGCGGCCGGCCGTCGCGGGCGTATTTGCCAAGACGGGGCCCGATGGCGGCGGCGCCCATCAACCCAATCATCCCGCCGGCCGCGTGAACAACCGAGGAGCCGGCAAAATCCACGAAACCGTGGCCCAAGCCGAGGCTTTGACCTAATTGCGACAGCCATCCGCCGCCCCAAACCCAATGGCCAAAGATGGCCAAAGGCAGCGCCGACGCCACCAAGCCATAAAGGACGACACTGGCAATTTTCCAGCGTTCGCCCATGACGCCGGCGGGGATGACCGCCGCCAGGGAGATCACCGCTGCCAGAAAGAAAAACCAGCCATACACTGCAGGATCCGCGCCAGGCGAACGCAGGAAGAATCCAGTCGTGCCCATCAAACCAAAGGGATGGCCGAAGATATGGATTGCGGATTGGCTGACTGGTGTGCCGGGCGTTCCCGACCATCCGCCGGAGAGTAGGGCGAAGCCGCAGACCCAAAAACCCAGCACGCTGAGCACGTAGATAAGCAGGCTCGTGGAGATGACTTGTGCGGAGTTCTTGGCACGGCACAAGCCTGTGGCCACCAAAGCGAAGCCGGCTTGCATCAGCGTGACGAGAACTCCCGCGCATACCACCAATGTGAGGTTAATAGACACGGTCTCCGGCTTCCGTTAAGCATGGCCAGTGCCAGCAGCCCCGGGAGAGGGCAATCTGCCGGAAGTCAAGTATTTTTGGCTGGATTTATCCATCCATCGTCTTGACCCCACTCCTGTCAAAGCATTCAGCATGGGCAAAATTCGCCAGCACCGGCGCTGCTACTTGCCCTTGTGCTTGAACCACAAAAACATCAACAAGAAAATAATCCCTTGCGCCAAAACCAAGAGCAAGATCAGAGGCAGCATGCGGAACCGGCTCTTCCATAATTGCGGCGACTGCAAGCGGCGAAAACGCTCCACCATTTCCACTTTCTCGTAGTCGTCCAACTCCGCCTTCATTTGCTGAGCGGTCTGGAAACGGTTGGCCGGATCGCGCTCCAACGCGTGGAGGATGATTTCCTCGATGGCAGGGGTAAGCTTGGGATTGATCTTGCGCGGGGCGACAGGGTCGCCGGTCAGACGGGCGTTCATCACGGCGTAAGGGCTTTCGCCTTCGTAAGGCGTCTGGCCAGTACACATCTCGTAAAGGATGGCGCCCAGGGCGTAGATGTCGGTCCGCTCATCGCCGCGTTTGCCTTTGACCTGTTCCGGCGCCATGTAATCGGGCGTGCCCATGCTGGGGGAGAAACCGACAAAGGTGAGGCGGCGGGCCTTCAAAGATTTGGCGATGCCAAAATCCATAATCCTGATGCTGCCGTTAAGGCAGATCATGATGTTCTGCGGTTTAAGGTCCCGATGTACGATCTTGTGAAAGTGCATACAGTCCAAAGCCTCGCAAACCCGGCTGGCGATCTTGGCTGCGTCTGGCTCCGGCAAAGGATGAACCTCGCGCATGAGCGCGGCCAGGGTTTGCCCCTGCAGATATTCCATCACGATGTAGGGACGGCTCTTTTCTTCCGGCGGAACGGCAAAAATCTTGAGAATATAGGGGTGGCTCAGGCTTTGGCCGATTTCCTCCTCGCGCTGAAAACGGGAATAGGAGGCCGGGTCGCTTTCAAATTGCATCAACGGCGCTTTGATGGCCACGGTCAAGCCGGTCTTAAGGTCGTTGGCTTTGAAGATGGAGGCCATGCCGCTGCGGTTGATCAATTCGGTTATTTCGAACCGGTTGTCCAGCACCTGGCCGGGTTGGATTTCGTTGCTCACAGAAGAGGTGGTTGGTTTTACGTAATAGGGCGCGCCGCGATAAAAATGGCGGTGCTCGATGGCATCGATGTGGATGATTTGAACCGAGACATTGTCTTCCGTGTGGCGTTTTTCGGCCTGAGCGATAAGTTGCCGGCTCGCTTCCTCCGGCGCCGCATGCACGGCGATCTCGCGAATTTCGTCATCCACCACCACGGAGTAGAGCCCGTCGGTGCATTGCACGAGCACGTCGCCCTTCTCCAGGGTGTGTTTGGAAACGTCGTAGCCACAGATTAAGTCCTGCCCAATGCTGCGTGTAATCATGGAACGCATCGGGCTGGCCATAGCGTCGCGTTCCTTGACCAAGCCCAATTTGACTTGGAGCGCGACGTAACTGTGATCGGTCGTCAAGCGCCGCAGCGCGCCGCCGCGAATCAAATAGAGGCGTGAATCGCCCACGTGCCCGATCGTGACTTCATCGTTGCGAAAAATCGAAACCGTCAAAGTCGTCGCCATCCGACCTTCTTCGTGATGGTGCATGGAGGCGTCATAGACGATTTTGTTGGCCTCGTTGAAAATCCTGCGCAGCAATTCCTCCGGCTCCGTTTCCTCCACGGTTTCCTTCAAGATTTTGAGCGTGGTTTCGACGGCGAGCTGGCTGGCCACTTCGCCGCGCCCGGTGCCACCCACGCCGTCGGCTATCACAGCCGCAATGCCTATCGTGCGCGCCAACTCCGGCTTCTCCGGTTGCCAGAATCCGATGCAGTCTTCATTCTTTTGGCGAACCGGCCCGGTGACGGACAATTGGCCGAAGGTTAAGTCCATGTCGCATCGTGGTGGGAAACAAATTCCCGGTCAAGACGGCAAACCGGTTGCCTCGTGGGAGACAACCGGTTTGTTGGTCTTTCAGGTCGATTAGACTATAACATCGCCATGCCGGGCTTGACGGTCAGAATGATTGCTTTACCTCTGGATTTGCTGTTCATGGCAAGGTAAACGGCTCCGATAATGATCCATAGCAAGGAGAAACCGAGGGCAATGTAAGGCTCCTTGACACTCATGCCTGCAACAGTAAACGGACCGATTAAGTAGAACAACATGCAACCGAAGTTGGCCAAGAGTCCGAACACCGGAATTACCACATGTTTGAATCCGTGGAAACTGTGGTGCGCGCGAAAGGCCACGATAGCCACGATGCAGGTGGTCATATAGAGCAAGAACGTGCCGAAGTTGCTGATCAGTGTGATGATGAGCACGGTGTTGGGCAGCGTCACATAAGCGTGCGGCGAGAAGATACCGATCTTGTACCAAATGTTGGTCTTGTCTATGGCCGCCAAGTCCGCACTCTGACCGCCCAAATATACCACAGTTGTCAGGATGCCGAAGACGATCGAGATAGCCACCAGGAACCAGACCGCCCGATGCGGCGAGAGCGTCTTGCCGTGCAACAGGCCGAACTGGGTGGGCACTTCTTCATCGCGGCCCATGGCATAGGTCACGCGCGCCCCCGTATTCATGCAGGAGAGGGTGGTGCCGATCAAGGCGAGAAACACTGTGAACGCCTCGACTAGCATGAACGCCTTGCCCGCCGAATAGCTGCCAAACACCCAGGTGCCGACCAGGACCATCATGTCGCCAAGGGGCGCGCCGGAAGCGCCGGCATTGGACAATGTGTAACCACTATTCAAGAAATAATTGGCCGAGAAATACTCGAAAAGGTAGCAAATCGCGCCTTGAATCGCCAACGAGAGCAAGACAGCGCGCCCAATGTCCTTCTTTGGATTCTTGGCTTCTTCACCCATGGCGGTGACCGACTCGAAACCGACGAGCAGAAGAATCGCCACGCATGCCTGAACCAGGACGGAACTGAACGAGTGCGGGGCCACGACGGACCCGGCAGTACCATGGAAATTAAAGGTCTTGGGATCTTGCGCGGTGCCCGCTCCACTAACGGCATCCGCAGGTTTATAACTCAGGATGAAGGGGTCAGGAATCTCTTTGCCATCTTTCACAATGGTGTTGCCCTTGTCGTCTGCCTTCCAGGCAGGATAAGGGTCGCCGACGCCGAGGCCAAGAGCGGTAAGGCTGGCCAGTTCAACGGCGTTGGTGTTTTTGGTTTTGTCCAAGTCATCCGCCGCAACCTGTTTGTCCGTCGTGTTCCAGACGGGTGCCTTCTTGTCATCTACTTTGAGCGAGCCGTCAGCCCAAGTGGCCTGCACCGGCTTGTTGTTGGTGTCCATGACCGTGGATTGAGCCACATTATAGTTCACCGGTATGCCGTTGGAGAGATGGAAGCCGACCGAGCCGTCAGGATGGCTGGAGCGATAGGCGATGGCCATGATGGAGAAGACAACCAACGCGGAAATCTGGATGATATTGATGGCCATGTTGACGGCGGTCGTGCCGTTGACCCCGCGGTAGGCGATGTAGCCAACCCCAACGGCGAACACGACGCAGAAAAGCCACATAAACAACGGACTGTTGTAAGTGGTGCTAAAGGTGTCCGGCATCAACTGGCCAGCCAGCCAGCCTGCCAGAATGGCCGTCACACCAACCATCAACCCTGTATAAATCCAGTAATACAAGTGGCTGTTCCAGCCGGTGAAAAACTTGATCATGCGCGCCCACTTAAACGCCTTCGTTTTGGACAAAAAGGCCTGCTCGGCATAAAGGTAGGAAGAGCCAGCGCCCGGATAGAGCTTCGACAACTCCGCGTAGCTGATGGCGGTGGCAAAACACAACACCAGCGCGAAGACGATGCCAATCCACATCGCGCAGCCTGCCGTCGGCGCGCCGTAAAGGGATTGTTCCTGGTAAGTCAGCCACAAAAAAGCCCCCGGTGCGATCAGCGCCATGGCGTTAATCGTCAGGCCGGTGAGGCCCAGCGTGGGTTTCATCTCTGTTTTCGGCGGTGGTGATGCTGATGACATATTATTTTTTTATGCGTTTAGGATGTTTATTGTTCGTTTACCGTTTCGGTGCGCACTTTGGGAGGCCATTTAGCAGGTGAAGTGCCATCCCGGTTTTTGCCCGGGGTTTTAGGCCTCCAAGAGGCCGTCGAAATGGTGAACTATCCCTCGTAAAACAGATGTTAAGAGAATTTTAAGGTGCCAATTCTGACGGAGGGACAGGAGATCCCATCGGAGTCGATTTTTGACCACTCTGCTTAAAACAGAGATGCCAGAAATCGCCAAATTCCCCTGTATTAGACGGGGTTATTTATGGTCAGGCTGCGGCCGCCCGGACGGCGGTTTCCCCAAAAAAGCATGCCTCTTCCTCGTCGCGCGATCCCACATCGGCCGGGCTACCTGCGCCCGGTTTGCCGGGGTGCGGCAGCACCAGGGTCGGGCAGGTGCCGGAATTCAGGACGCGTTGCGTCGTCCCCCGGCGCAACAGCCGCGGTCGCCCGGATTTCGGGCCGCACATCACGATGAGGTCCGCCTGGGCGGCTTTGGCTTCGGCTATGATCTCGTCAGCGGGCCGACCGTCCCGGACCACAATCCGGGCGGCTTGTTCGGCGCCGAAGAAGAGCTTGGCCAGTTTGCACAAAGCGGCCTGGCTTTCAGCGCAAAGCTGGTCGTTGACGGCCGGTTGCGGCGGGTAAATGTTTAGATCAATCACATGGAGCAATGTGACGCGAATAGGCGTCTCGGCGGCCATTTGCTGCACGAAAACCAGCGCACTGGCCGGTCCACGGGTCAGATCCAACGGCACGAGAATATGTTTGCTTCTCATGTCCGCAACCTAAGCTTGCTGCTCCCATAACGGTAATTAAAAGCCCCGCCAGAGCCGTTAAAATCCCGTAAATGGTTTTTGCGGTCCAGCCTAGGTGAAAAATTATTTCCTGCACCCGGGTCAGACGCGCGCAGCAATCGAAGCTTGCTCTTACTGTCAAGTTTGGTTTAGTCGTTGTTGTCTCCTCACTGGACGACCAATCAATGCCTGAAGCCCGGAAATGTTCTTCTTGCGGAGCGGAATTGCCCGCCGATACTCCGTCGGCTCTCTGTCCCCAGTGTTCCAGCAGCGGCATGGATGCCGCCGCCCCGGCCGACCACGTGGGTCCCATGCGAACAATCGCCCTCTCCCTGCCGCCGAGCGAAAAATCCGGCGACATGATCGGCCGCTACAAACTTCTCCAGGAAATCGGCACGGGCGGATTTGGCATTGTCTATATGGCCGAGCAGGAAGAGCCGGTGCGGCGTAGGGTGGCCCTGAAGATTATCAAGCTGGGCATGGACACCAAGGAGGTCATCGCGCGCTTCGAAGCGGAACGCCAGGCGCTGGCGCTGATGGACCATCCCCATATTGCGAAGGTGCTCGATGCCGGAGCTACCTCCAGCGGGCGGCCGTACTTTGTCATGGAATTGGTCAAGGGGGAGCGCGTCACGGATTATTGTGACAAGCATAATTTAACCACGCAGCAGCGGCTGGATTTATTCGTGCAAATCTGCCACGCCATCCAGCACGCGCACCAGAAAGGAATCATTCATCGGGACATCAAACCGTCGAATGTTCTGGTCGCCCTGCAGGACGGGGTGCCGGTGCCGAAGGTGATTGATTTTGGAATTGCCAAGGCGACCGAGCAGCGCCTGACGGACAAGACGTTTTTCACCGCCATAGGGGAGTTCGTCGGCACGCCGGCCTACACGAGTCCGGAGCAGGCGGAGGTGACAAGCCTCGACATCGACACCCGCAGCGACATCTACAGCCTGGGAGTGCTGCTCTATGAATTGTTGACAGGCAAGACACCTTTTGATCCAAAGGATTTGCTGGCCAAGGGGATTGCGGAGATGCGCCGGGCCATCAGGGAGGACGAACCACGACGGCCCAGCACAAGGTTGACTTCGATGGAGGCGGGAGAGCTCACGACGACAGCCCGGCGCCACCAAACCGATTCGCCCAAGCTGGTGCATTTGGTGCAGGGAGATTTGGATTGGATCGTGATGAAGTGTCTGGAGAAGGACCGGACGCGTCGATACGAAACGGCCGCTGGGCTGGCTCAGGACCTGCAGCGGCACATTAACTCTGAGCCGGTTTTGGCGCGGCCGCCAAGCAGCGCATATAGATTGCAGAAGATGATGCGACGGCACAAGACGGCCTTTGCCGCCGCCGCGTTCATGGTTGTGGTGCTGCTGGCGGCCACCGGCATCAGCGTCTGGCAGGCCGTCCGCGCCACGCGGGCGCAGAACCTGGCGCAACAGCGCCTGGCCGAATCGGAAGCGATTTCCAAATTTCTGGCCGAAGTATTCCGCAGCCCGAATCCGGCGCGCGATGGCCGTACCGTTACCGTGGTGGAAACTCTCGGCGCGGCAGCCAAAAAGCTGGACACCGAACTGGCCAATGTGCCCTCGCGCCGGGCCAGACTTCAATCCACGCTCGGCCTGACCTATCGCGCGCTGGGTCTTCCCCGCGAGGCCATTCCGCTGCAGGAAAAGGCGCGGGATTACTACTTGGCGAACTTCGGCCCGGAAAACACCGAAACGCTCGAGGCCCTGAACAACCTGGGCAATTCCTACTTTGCCGCCGGCCGACGAGACGAGGCGCTCAAACTGAGGGAACAAGTGCTGACGGTTCGTCGAAAAGTGAGCGGCCCGGAAGACCCCGAAACACTGAAGGCGATGAATAACCTGGCGGTTTCACTTTCCGAGACAGACCGGCTGGAGGAAGCGCTTAAATTAAAGGAGGAGGTGGTGACGCTTCGCCGAAAGGTGCTCGGCCCGGAACATTCCGATACGCTCAGCGCGATGCAAAACCTGGCGAATTCCTACGACGTCGCCGGCCGCCGCGACGAGGCCCTAAAACTGCGCGAGGAGGTGCTGGCGTTGCGCCGCAAGGTCAACGGTCCGGAGCACCTTTACACGCTCATGGCGATGGGGAACCTGGCGAATTCCTACGACGAAACCTCACGCCCGACCGAGGCGCTCAAATTGCGGGAGGAAGCGCTGACAATCTTCCGCAAGGTCAGTGGCCCCGAGCATCCCGACACGATCACGGCGATGCACAACCTCGCCATTTCCTACGACGAAGCCGGGCGCAGGGACGAGGCCCTGAAGCTGCGGGAAGAGGCGCTGGCCCTCCGTCGCAAAGTCAACGGCCAGGAACACCCCGAAACACTGGATGATATGGAATACCTGGGGATTTCCTACGCCGAGGCCGGCCGCAGCAGCGAGGCCATTGCTCTTCAGGCGAAGGTCTGCGAAGTGAATCCGAAGAACACGGATGCCTCGCTTACGCTGGCCACCTGGCAAACTTGGTTCGGCTTGGACGCCGATTACGAATCCACCCGCCACCGCCTCGTCCAGAAGGCCGAGCGAACGACCGTGCCAGGCACTGCAGAGCGCGCCGCCAAAGCCGCGATCTTGCGCCCATCGACTGAAACTGACCTCCTGACGAACGCGCTGCACCTGGCCCAACAAGCCGTGGAACTCGGCAAAGGCAGCTCGGCGCTGCCTTGGTATCAACTAACCTTGGGGCTCGCTGAGTATCGCAACGGCCAATACTCAGCCGCAGAGCGGAGTCTCACCATTGCCGAGCAGACGGTGGGCGACCATGACGATATTCAGGGAATCGCGCACATGTTTCACGCCATGACAATTTTCCGCCAGGGTCGGGTAGAGGAGGCGCGGAAGCTCTTCAGTCAGGCTGCGGCGCAAGTGCCGTCGCTGCCGAAGGATGAAAGCAAACCGATTGTTGACGGCCGGACCTTTGACCACGACTTGCTGATTTGGTGGATGTCCTACAAGGAAGCCAAGGCTTTACTTAAGTGAATCTGCAACCGCCAAGCCTGGAGCCTTAAGAACGCATTTGAAGCCACAGACGAACACAGGACCCAACCCGGCAATGCGCGGAAAACATTTGATTCTTGTGGCACAGCGTGGCACGTTATGTCCAGATGAACCGACATCATATTACTCTTTCAGCACCGGTCAGCAAAGCCTTGCGGGCGCAAGTTAAAAGCGGCCGTTACAAAGACTTTTCGGCCGCCGTTCAGGATGCCGCCTGGCACCATTTTATCGGAGAACCTTCCGTCTTTGAGGAATACGGAGTGAAAGTCGAGGAGGTGGAGAAAGCTGCCGCGCGCGATCTGGCTGCTATCCGCCGTGATCGCAAGGCCGGAAGGTTGAAAGCCTGGAAGCCATGATCTACACGCGCCCGCGTTATGAACGCGGCTGGCCCAAACTGACCGTTCTCCAACAAGCCTCAGTCAACGCTGCCGTTGCCCGTTTGCAAGCGGCGTTTGGCAAACCGCACGAGCATTCCGGCCTTGGTTTGCGATCATTTGGACGATATTACTAGTTTCGTGCCGGATTGGGGTTGCGGGTCTTGTTTTTAAAAGAAGGAGGCGACCTCTTCCTCTGCTTCGTCGGCAGTCACGAACAAGTGCGCGCTTTCATCAAGCAAGCAAATTAGAAACGACACGGCTATTTAGATCTGACGGAGGCGAATCGCCTCGCTGTTGAGGCGAAGTCGCCCGGGTTCAACCAGCAACGCCGCCTGGCGACACCGCGACCGGTTCCGGTTCCACCCACTTGCCGTGTTCCTGAATCAAATCCACCAAGCGATCCACCGCCTCGGCTTCCGGGATGTTGAACTTCACTGGATTCTTGCCGACGTACAAATTGATTTTGTTGGGCGCGCCCCCAACGTAGCCGAAATCGGCATCGGCCATCTCGCCCGGTCCGTTGACGATGCAGCCCATGATGGCAATCTTGACGCCCTTCAAATGTTGCGTCCGCTCTTTGATGCGCGCGGTCACGGTTTGCAAATTGAACAACGTTCGCCCGCACGACGGGCAGGCGACGTAATCCGTCTTGAAACTGCGGCAGCCCGCCGCTTGCAAAATATTGAAGGCCAGCCGCAAGCTTTGCCCGCCGCCGCATTCCCCGCGCACCAAAATAGCGTCGCCAATACCATCGGCCAGGAGCGATCCGATCACCACCGCCGCGCGCAACAGCGCGATCTTCGGTTCCAAGGGCATCGAGTCGAAACGGAGGCAGTCCTTGAGAAGGATGGGGTTGTTGCGGCCTAGGCGTTTCAATTTCGCCGCCAGCATTCGAAACGCGGCGATTGCAGGAAGCGGCACACCGTCCTTGACCGTGACGAGTTGGGTCTCGCAATTGATCTCGAAATCTTTGGTTGGATCGATTTCAAATATGTTAAGGTCCTCATAAACCGCCTCGGGTTTGACGTCGGCCTTGGCCAGGATTTTCGGGGCGACCTTTTCCCAGGTGGCGCGAGTGACAACGACGCGCACAGTTTGCTCGCCGCCACATTGAACTTGCTCGCTCAAGGCAATCTCCGGCGTCTTACGGCGCTCGAACGTGAACGGATCAAACGGCCAGGGCGTGGCCGCCGCGTTCGGAAAATCGGCCATGGTCAGCACAGGAATTTGCGCCAGCAAATCGGTGCAAACGGCGATTTCGTGGGGCGAATCTTCTGTCAACGAAACACGAATGGTGTCGCCCAGGCCGTCGCACAGCAGCGAGCCAATGCCGATGGCGCTCTTGATGCGGCCATCTTCCCCCTCGCCGGCCTCGGTCACGCCAAGGTGGATGGGATAATTCCAGTCCGGCCCCAGTTCCTCCAGGCGCGCAACCAGGAGGCGATAGCACTCGATCATCACCTTGGGGTTGCTGGACTTCATCGAGAATTTGAAATTGTGGTAATTGTGCTTGCGGGCAACGCGGGCGAATTCCAGCGCGCTCTCCACCATGCCCAGCGGCGTGTCGCCATAGCGATTCATGATGCGGTCGCTCAACGAGCCGTGGTTGGTGCCGATCCGCAGGGCGCGGCCCAACTTCTGGCACAGCAGCACCAGCGGCGTGAATTGCTCCTCCAGCCGCGCCAACTCGGCGTCGTATTGGCCGTCGCTGTATTCGCGCACTGCGAATTTCTTCTTGTCAGCGTAGTTGCCGGGGTTGACCCGCACCATCTCGACCCACTTGGCCGCTTCCATGGCGGCATCGGGTTTGAAATGGATGTCGGCCACAATCGGCGTCAGGCAGCCGCGCGCGCGCAATTCGGCCACGATGTTCTTGAGGTTGGCAGCGTCCTTGACCGTCGGCGCGGTGATGCGCGTGATCTGGCAGCCGGCGGCGGCCAGTTCCAGCGATTGTTTGACGCACTCGGCCGTGTCCATCGTGTCGCAGGTGATCATCGATTGTTTGACGACCGGATGATCGCCACCGATGATCACGCCGCCCCGGGCCGGATCTCCGACTACGACTTCACGAGTCTTGCGGCGTTGGTAAAGAATAGGAGAAGGGCAGGAGCGCATCGTTCAGGGTGCCGGTTGCGCGGAGGGCACCGGGCCGGCGTTATTTGTGGGCTGCTCGATTTGCGTCGTGCGATTGAACAGCCCGTGGATCAAGGGAATTCGTTTGATGTCAAAGAATGTTACGTAAAGCATGAATGAAATCAGCAGAACGGCGAAGACGGTGGTGGTGTATTCCATGAAGCGCACTTCCAACGGACGGCGGCGGATGCGTTCGAGGATGGCCATCACAATGTGGCCGCCATCGAGCACGGGAATCGGCAGCATGTTCAAAATGGCGAGGTTAATGTTCAACATGACCAGAAAGTTCAGCGCCAGCCGGTAATCTGACTTGACCTCCAATGCCAGCATGCCGGCGATGCCGACCGGCCCCGACAAATCGCTGGCTTTGACGCCGCTGTCACGTGGATGCACCAAGGCGACAATGGTGCCGTAAAGCCGGTCCCAAACTGTCTGCACCTGCGCCAAAGGTGTGGGGTGCTCAATCTCGTAAATATCCTTGCCCGGAGCATAAATGACACCCAAGAGGTATTTCTTGTTAGATGCATCCCAGCCCGGCGTCACCTCCAAAGCCAGCCGCTCGCTTCCTCGTTGGATGGTGAGGGACGTCTTCTTTCCGCCGCAGGATTGGATCAATTTAGTCAATTCCTCACGGCTGCTGATCGCAGTTCCGGCCAAAGACAGAATTTCATCCCCCGCCTTTAACTGCACCTTGGCGGCCGCCGATCCTTCCATGGTTTCACCGACAACCAGATGGTCCTTCGGATCCAGGTTGAGGGTCTTGACTTCCATGCCGTTGGTGGCGTCGGCAGTCAGCGTATATACATTGGAAGCGCCGCCGCGCACAATGGTGACTTGAAAGACATTGGTCAGCGCCAGAATCGTCGTACGGAAGATTTCGTCCCACGACTTGACCGCCTGTCCATTGATGGCCACGATGCGGTCGTCTTCGTGTATCCCCAATTTTCCTTCGGCCGATTGGGGATCGACGTAACCGATGATCGGCGGATTGACCGCGACCGGCAAGCCGACGAAATAAATCACCGTGGCAAGAGCAAAGGCGAAAACGACGTTCATAGCCGGCCCGGCGACGGCGACGAGGATTTTGGACAAGGCCGAAGCGGGCGGAATCGGTTCCACTACCGTTTTGCTCTCTTTTTGGATCGCGCTCGCAGCGACAACATTTGTTGCGGCCGGCGTCGGTGCCAAAGCTTGTTCCTGACCGCTTGCTCCAGCGCCAGCGGCGAGGGCTTTGGCCGGAACCGGCGCAGCCACCGCAACCTGTTCTTGATTGCTGCCGCCTTCGAGAGCGGTCGAAGTGATCATTTGCGGCAATCGCACGAAACCGCCAGCGGGAATCCAGCGCAGAGAGTATTCGATACCATTGCGCTTCCAGGCGACGATCTTAGGGCCAAAGCCAATGGCGAATTCTTCGACCTTGAGGCCGCGTTTGAGCGCGACCCAGTAGTGCCCGAATTCATGGACAAAGATCGCCGCCCCGAACAGGAAGATAACCCCTGCCCAGATGTACACAGTATTCAAAATGTGACTCATGCAAAAATCCGCCATTTCGGCGACCACCGCAATCTAACGGCATAAAGCCCGTCTGGCAACTTCGGATGCAACCGATTCTGCGGGAGGTAGGAGCGCCTGCGAGTCGGTGACCAGGCCAGTCAATATTTTGGGCTCGCAGGCGCTCCCGAACGAGGCAGCTCCGTCTTTCATGCCTCAGGTTGACTTAAGCAAGGGATTCCATCAATGTTACCGGGCAGTACAGGAAGGTTTAATTGTTTATGAAAGAGACTATCGCGCGCCTCGTGCTTCTCCTTTGGGTGACGATGCTTCCGACCTTTTCCAGCCGCGCACTGACCACCTTGTATTCGTTTACCAACGGGCTTGACGGCTCGCAACCTTACGCGGGCCTGACGCTGGGCAACGACGGCAATTTTTACGGCACCTGCTTCGACGGCGGGTCCAATGATCTTGGCTCAGT
>DASYNM010000105.1:0-12818 GCA_036008545.1 Verrucomicrobiia bacterium | reverse complement strand
CGCCTCGTAAACACCGACTTCTGATAGCGTGGCGAACGTCAAACGAGCTGTGCCAGTGCGCCGAAACATCCTGGATGCAATTGCCCTTCCGGCTCGCTTATCGCTTCACACCGCACGCGCCATCCCAGTCCCCTTGCGCGTCGTAGTGTCCGCAACCTGGCCAGCCTACGGACTGCCAAATTGCATCAAAAATTGGCTTCAATAATCTGCCCGTTCTTTCTGGATAGTTCTCGATGAACACCTGCGAGAGCAGGAGGATTTCGCGGTCAATAGGTCGGACATCAAAAGTAGCCGCCTCCAGACGTGAAGAATTTATGGAAAGAGAGCATCCCTTAACGCCTTGCAGAGTGACGAGAAGGAGCAACGGAAGCGGAATACCAAGCTCCTTTGTCGCGTAGAGGGAATTTTCGATACGGTCCAACATATTTATTTCAAAGGAAGTGCTATCTATAAGTTTTCTGCCTTGATGTTGTTGCACAAATCCCGTCACCACTGTCTCAAAGACTCCAGAGCGGAAGATTTGCAGGTAAGAGCGTTGTGGTGTGAACCTCAAAAAACCGTCGAAATTGATGCGGTCGGAGAGGTCATAACGGCGCAACTCTGTGAATTTATGAGGCGCCCGCCATAACGGAGACAAATCGACTTGGGATGACGGGTTTGAAAAGGTAAAAGGAATCAGATGGATAATTGCCCTCGCATCTGGTGGCAAGCTGACTGGCGTTTCGTCAGCGATGATTCTGCCAAGGCGCTCGCTGCGAAAATCCTCGATCCTTCCAGCCAACGCCTCTGAGGCGTTAAAGGCTGCGCGAATTTCTTGGACATCAAGCTGGTGTCTGCCTGCGCTGGTACGAGAAAAGAAGCGCGACAGATTTTTGAATGTGACCATGTGCGGCGACGCCCAGCTCTTCGGGACTCGAAGGACCAGCACCGGCCTGGTCGCAAATCCATCAATGTGTTTAAGCCGGACTCCAGGAATGCGGGGTTGGATGCCGCTGCGAAGCATATCTTCAAGGCGCCTCTTGTCAGCGTCCACGTTAGTTGACAGCACCCCCGTAGGCGGTTCAGGGATGCCTGTGGGTTTTCCGTCTGCATCCCGTTTATCAGGAACTCCATAAATCAAATCGCCGCCGCCCGCATTGGCAAATGAAGACACGTCCGCCAAAAACTCCCGTTTGTCATCATCAGTGCCACCCGGAAGTTGTTCCTTGTATTCAATGGTCCGCGCTTCCGAAACCGCGTTGTTCACGAGTGAGTCAATGTCCTCCTTGGCAATCGCGTCAAACTCTTTCGGGATCATTTATGGGCCTCCATCAAAAGCTACTTAGAAGCAATCGGACACGCTACACAGTCGGTGCTAGTGAATTCTTTCGGGTCGGCTATTGTGGCCGGCAGGCCGGGCGGCGTGATTGGCTCGCCTTTAGATTCCTTGTCGGCTAGTTCCAGATTGAGCTTGAGCAGGAACGCCAGGGTGTCTTCGTCATCTTTCATTCCGTAGGCCCGGCGAACCGCGGTGTCGAGGAGTGTCTGCGCGTCACGAAGGCGATTGTCGCCCGGTGATTCGAGCGTGCGGTAAAGGTCGCGCAAAGACCAGCAATTTGCTTCCATGATCTGACGGCGCAATGAGCGTAGTGCAAGCGCCGCATCGGCAACGGCACGAACGTCTTTCGCGCTTGGTTGCTGTGGCCACGGAAAGGTATCGAACACCGTGTCGGGCGTATAACGGTATCGTTCTGTAAGCGTCGAGCCTTTCGCAATAAACCAGCTCCAGTGAATTCCCGACTGCAAAATTCCAAACGAGTAATCATCCTCGAAAAGGAATGCCTTTAGCGCATTGCTTGGCCTAATTTCGCGGGAGATGAACTCGAAAATCGGCCGTTTCGTGACCGCTGAACACACGACATAACGACTCAGCCTATCAATACCGGCGAGGAGTTCCGCGCGTCGGCGCTTTAATTGCCACCAGTGGGCTAACCTGTCTTGATGTTCGCCGCTGCTCTTTCTCGTTTTTTTCTGTTCGTCAGTCGCGTTCTTTGTCCAAAGGGGCAATACCAACTTTTGAAGATGCTGGAAGAGGTGTCTGTGCTTTTGCGCAGCCGTGCTATCGCATTCCCCGAAATCAATAATCCAGGTCGGATTCGTGAGATAGTGTCCTGAAATGAGATCGTCGCCATTCAGAATCGGTTTAAGAAATTCCTGGCAACTTGGGTCCACCTTGAGGAATTTGCGGTAATCCTCAAGACCAATCACAAAGCCTATGTGTCCTGGTTGCTGGCCTTCAAGACAAACCTTTGGTCTCCGGTTTGCTTCAATCCGCGCAGCGGACGTTACGTCAGATTTCGCTGAGAGTGTAGCAGGAATTCTTTCAGTGACTTCCACGGTCCAGGGGTTGCTAGACTTATTTCCGACCTGCGTGAAAATCTTCTTTGGCCCTCGCTCTGCACCCTTAATCCAATTAACGAGCGAAACATGAACTGCTGATTCCCCGCTCCAAGGCTGGCTTGATATAGCTTCGGTAATCGTTCCACCGTTCTTTACGATAAAATCTAACCCCCCCTCACGAGAGTAATTCTCGCGAATCGTATTTGTTCCGACTAGGCCAGCACGGTCGCCGGGCTTCAAAACTTCATGGGCTTTGTGGAACCAATGAACACAAAAATCAGCACGTCCCGGAACGTCGGGAAACATCGTTCTTATTCTCTTCGTGTATTCCGCGCCATGAATCATCGTCACTCGCCTTGCATCGAGAAACGGTGGATTGCCGATAATAACGTCCGCCTCCGGCCACCGTGTAAAGAGCGCGTCTGCACATTTTATGTTGTTGTCCAAGTTGTCGAGAGGGAGGTCCTTCTCAAATTGCAGCGCATGAGAGTCTCTGCCAGGCAGTACATCCGCGTGTCCGTCCCAGAATTCGTGCGCTCGCCTCGTGGCGAGTCGGCGTGCGAGCATGAGCGTGACTTTGGCAGTTTCGACGGCGTTCTCGTTTATGTCCAAGCCGAAGAATTGTTTGGGGGAAATGCCGCTGGCCGTGCCAACTTTTTCAAATTGCCTTTTGTCCTGCGCGAATAGCCGCAACAAGAGGTTTTGTTCTAGCTCGCGCAAGGCGCGGTACGCAACGAAAAGAAAATTGCCGCTGCCGCAAGCAGGATCAAGCACCCTGAAGGCGCGAAGTTGTCTGAGGAGTTCAAGGAGTTCTGAGGCATTTTTCGCCGCAGCGATGCGCTCCTCCCAGGGGCGCACGATTGTTGGCCGGACGATTTTCTGGATGTCGGCTTCGTAGGTGAAGTGCGCGCCAAGCGCGTGGCGTTCCTCCTTGCCCAAGCTGCCTTCAAAGAGGGTGCCGAAGATCACAGGTTGGACATAGGCCCAGTTGTTTTCGTTAGCGGCGCCGTAGAGCAGACCGAGTTCAGCGGGTTTTAATTCAATAGGATCGACGGTGACAAAAAGTCCGCCGTTGAAGTAATCGACGCCGGCGAACCGTCCGCCCCGTGCGGGTTCCTGGGTGTTCATTTGTCGGAAAAGCCCACCAAGCAAATCGTAGCTGCTGGCACCGCGGCGGCATTCGTCGAGCAGGCGGGTGAACAATTCAGAAGGGAGCAAACCGATGTCTTCCGAAAACTTAGCCACGACGCACTGCAAGATGAATCGGCGGGCGCGGGCCCGGTCCTCTCCCCGGTTCACCAACGAATTGAAGGCATTCGCAACATCTCTGGCAGCCTCGCGAGTGACTTGCACCCAGTTATGGCCAAACAGAGGGGCAAACTGACGCGGAAAAAGGAAATTCATTGCCGCGTGGCGGCTGGCAAGCTCACTGACTTTGAGCCGGTCCACAGGCTCTTCAAGTTGGGTATTAAAATCGTATATCCAAAACTCGTCGAAATTGCAGAGCACAACGTAGGGCGGACGGTGGGGGACAAGGTTCAGCCAGTAATCAAACGTTTGCTGGTAGTGGCGGGAGAGTTTCTCGCCGCGCGATTTCATTTCGATCAGGACGCGGCCAGGCCAGACGAAGTCGGCAAATTTCGTGCGTTCGCCAGGGAAGCGGACGCGATGCTCGAAAGTCGAACCTTCCGGCAACGTGTTCGCGTTGTGGCTGAAGGCTTCGAGCAAGTGGAAAAGGAACGTCTGAGCTTCGCTTTTTTCGTCGCCTTTGAGTCTGGCGACGAAGGCAGCGAAGTCATGGAAGGCGCGTTCCTGAGATGTCATCGCCCCGCAGTCTAGGGGTTTCCCGGAATTTTGTCACTAATTCTGGCGCCCGGTCTGCCGGCCCCAGTGAGACGAGTTTAGAGGGCGCACCTTCTAGCGGGCTGATCCTGTGGGGCGTAGGTCGCTGCCCGCTCAATAACTAAGGGCTTTTCCGAAGTCGCGGGGCGAATAAATCCATTGTGCGCCGCGCATCACGGCCGTACGTTTTCAAACAGCGGCAGTCTTTGTCGCAACATCTTTTGGTAATCCGAACATCCAAGCCTCCCTGACTGGACGCAAGCTGCAAGGCTCCAAAAGCCATGCTGTAAAGATCAATTTCAGTCAATTTTATTGACGTGTGGGGATCGTCAAGAATGATTTTGCTCAGAGCGTCACGGAAATGGAGTTCGCCGCCACAATGTCGAAAAACAATCATCTGATCAAAAGTTCCGTAATTAAAATCATCTGCAATTTCTTGAACTGATCGAAACCACCGATTATCGTCGGAAACTTTATCCCATTTCATTGGATTGAGCTTTGTCATCCACAGCCGACCAGTCCAACTCTTTCGCAACTCTTTTACGTCTAACACGAAGAGAACAGGGCCATAGACGTTTGCATTCCCTGCGCGTGAATGAATATCAACCGAGTCAGTAAACACATCGAACCACACATTAAACCTTTTGTCGTCTGAATCTGAACTCTGGGGAGTTTGAAATAAATTCCGTCGTTCGACTGTTCCTCGCGAAAGCAGAGCGCGGTTTCGCAAAAACTGGCACGCCGTTAGCACTGAGTTGGCGTGGTGAAGCTCAGTCACCCCTTTGGCCAGGAGTGCATCGAAAACCTGTTTTGAAGGCAGATCCATTTCGACCGATGGTATTTGTACCGGCAACGTGGGCGTACTCTGATGACCAATTGCCCTCGCTTACATGACCGATCTAATATGATATTGGTAATGTAATAGTGTCAATATGGAATTCTTGAATTGAGGTCTTTACGACGCACGTTCGTTCCGGGTCGCTCGGCGCGGATTTTTGGGGGGGAACAAGGTGGGGAATGGTGATCGAAGCCAGCGCCGGCGACCTGGCGCCCAATCTTCCACACTACCCGGACGGCTGGCTTTGTTGTGATGGTGCGGGCTTTGCGCCCTGCCAGCCGGCGGGCGTCCCTGAGTTTGTGGATGAGTTCTTTTTCTGTCCACGGCGGCTGGCAGTGCGTGCCGTTCCACTGCCGTAGCAAGGCCATAGCGTCGCCGTCGGCCAGGCCGAAGCGGATCAGGGAACACGCGGCGCGGAATGTCGCATCGTGTCCACCAGCACCCGAAATGGCTGGCGGGAGCTTGGAAAGGTAGGCTCTGGCAGCTTCAAAGGTATTTTTCATTGCGGCGGGTGCCAGGTTTCCGCACCCATACGCACCCAATGCCTATAGACTCCTGAAAAAACCCACATTTTCAGAAACTTATAGAGGATGGGTGCGGTGGGTGCGGTAGTCATGGTTTGGCAAAGGTGTAGTTTTTGGATGCGATTGCACCGCCGACGCTACCTCGGCTTTGGCGCTGAACGGAGCGCGTCACGATAAAGCCGTCCACGTCCACTTTGTCCCCGGCCATGAATAAACGGCTGAACAATCGGCCCGCGTGCTTTTTTGCTTCGTCACCGTTTTTTGGGTTGCCCGGCATGACCAAGCCCTGCAAGTCGCAGAGTTCGACAAGCTCGGACGTAGTGAAGCTTTTGCCAAGCTGATTTATTTGTGACACGGCCAGGGCCAGAGTTCGCAACCAAGACAATGCCGGGTTGCTCACACGCTCTTGGGCAGCCTCGTGCCCGTCCATGAGCGGCGCGCCATCAAGCAGCTTTTGAATGATCCAATCAAGCGTTTGGTTCCATTCGCGGAAGTCATGCCGAGAGTCGGCAGACTTTGGTTTTCCGCTCCCTATCCAGGCGGCCAAGATCGAGAATACGCAACCGAGAAAATATGGCTGGCGGCGTTGTAGTTCGCCCAGGGTGTCGCGGTAGCGGAAGCCGGAACGCTTGCGTATGCGGCAAATACCGGCCCGGTTGGCGAGGTCGCGTGTCGCTTCAACCCCATTGCTCGTCATTTGGAGGATGAACCGTTTCGGGTCCACCAAGATTTCCCCGTGATATGGAATTCGCACCGGGAATGAAGTGGGGCACGTCAGAAAGGCTTCAAGATGTTGCGAGTCGAGTTGGCCGCGAAAATTGTCGAGGCACACAAATGGACGGCCAGCAATCAGCGCCGCGTCGAAACTTTCGTCCGTACTGCCTACTCCGCCCTTTCGCGCCGTGACGAAATAGCCGGACTCATTGTAAAGTGCGCAAGCAATGTTGTGCCGATACCCTTTGCCAGCTTGGCTCATGTCGGCTTCCGCGACATCAATTGGGATGTTGCTTCGCAGAAACCCCCCAAGTCGCAGGGCTGGCGTGAGAAACGCGGCCAATGCGCGGCTTTTGTCGCCTTCGCTTTGAAAATCGAATTCTTCTATCAGCCATTTCAATGATGCCACGGCTTCGGAAAGTTCTACGCGAGGCGGAGTGTCCCCGTCCACGATCAAAAGCCCGCCAAGCTCTGCATGGTAGCCTCGCCCTAAAATGACCACTTCCCGCTTGTCTGTCTCGATCAGGACTGGACACCGCAAGACGCTTACGACAGGCGGCAACAGTTCTCTTGCCTCGACTGTCGCCATGATTGCAGTCGCATCGTCGCGCGAAAGTTTTGCCGGTTTCAAAACGGGTTCGCTATTTGCCCCAGCCCGCCAGGCAAACACGTTTCCAAAGCGTTCAACACGCGATCTGAAGGCGTCCGGCCTGATAACCTCCAATGTGGCTATATCGCCTTGCTCGACCAGTTCCACCATCGCGCCGCCACGCCAGAAAAATGTCTTTGTCGGTGCAATGTGCTGGAAAATGCCACGCGCCGAATCGGAAATAGAAACGGTGTGCGTTGGCAGGACGATTATGTTCAACGCGCCACCATGATTCACGGACGGTTCCGGGGTTTTTTCGAGTTCTGAAATTGCCAAAGTTTCCGCGTCTGGTCTTGTCCATAAGTCAGGATCGTGACACACAAAACAGAGGCGCAACCGATCTTTCACCTTGGGATCAATCTCTACGCCATATTGCTCCCTGAAATATCGCTGTGCTGCTTCAAAACTTTCTGCGTGCCGTGTGCCATCAATCGCCAAGCCAAGTTTCAAGCCTTCGCCGCTTGGACTGACAAAGCCAAAGGCAACGTGTTTGTCGGCCTTCAATTTTGCTCGCAGTGTGTCCAGTGTGCGGTTGAGCTTGTCGCAGTCCACTTGCAGCAGCCTTGAATGTTCGAGAGGCTCAGTCCGGCTCTTGGCCGTGCCGCTGATGCAAAAGGCAGGGAAAGTTTTTTTGAACGTGTCGTATGCCTTGGCTTCCGGTGATTCCTTGCTGTCGAGGTCCGGGCAAACAGCTTTCCACTCGGAGAACAGTGCCCGCGCGCGTTGAGTTTTCTTCGCGTACTTCGGGCCGCGAATGGCATCGAGGATTGCGCCAAGCGTGGCCTCCTTCGGTTCGACGCCGTAGGCGTCCACGAACATGGCGACATGGACGTTTGAAAGCTCGCATGTCATTTTTGCCGTGACGTCCAATCAGCCTCTGTTGTTGTTGTCGGTGTGCGGCTTCCCAGTTTCCTCATGGCGGCGGATGAAATGGCGCAATGATTCATAATCCACGAGCCTGATTCCTGTTTTGGCTCCTTTTTGGCGAAGGCAGAAGCTCCGCACCAGCGGTTTGTGATGGTTCTTCGACGATGGCAAAACAAGATCATTCATGGCACTTCTGGCCAATCCGGTAAACGGACAGAGACAGCCGGGTTTCGGCAAACGGATGAACTCCGGTATCACCATCGCGGCAGCAGCGGGTGGCGCGACCGGGGCGACTGTGACTGCTGTTGATCCAATCTTGTTCACGCGCCCGAAATTACACCCATGTTTTTCTCGACAGTTTCCGTGTTTTCTCAGCGGCGCATATCGCGGGGAAAAACAGCCTCACGGGCGCATCAGTGGCGCAATAATCCCGTCAGCGGCGCACGATGAGTCTGGAACAGGCGTCACCGGCGGATTTACCTTCCGACCTCGGACAAAAGATTTTTGTTGACCGTTTTACCTGCCGGTGTTTTTCGGGCTTTTCGTTTTTGAAGCGGCGTCACGTGTGGCCACGGCTTTGCGTTTCGATGCGGCGCGCCTCCATTTTTTCTGGAATGCGATTATATCCAACAAATGCTTGGAAATCAGGTAATACTTTTCCCTGTCGTTTCTTCGCTCGAAGACCGCAATTGGGTGAAGCTGTGGATATTTTTTGATGTTATCTAAAAGCGTTCTGGCATTTTTCCAAGGGAATCCGAGTTTCGCCAAGTGTTGTCGGGCTGGGTCGCTGGATTCTGATGGGCGAAATTCGAGCGTTTCTCCCCAAAGCGACTCGTAGGCTTGCTGGCGGCAACGTCCCTCCACTTCGTGCTTCCGCACCTCGCTGCCAAAGCTCATAATCAAAGAGTCGCCCCTCCACCGGCATTCGCGCAAAAAAAGAACCGATTCGATATAAAACTCCATCGCCCGTTTCATCGCTGATACCGAATCGTGTGTTGGTCCGAGCGTTGCGGCGAGCTTCGCCAGGTCCATTGGAGCGGGTAAGGTTAATTCAGCAACGCTTGCCGGCGTAGTGGAATTGTGCAATGGATCGGTTTTGGCCTCGCCGGCTGTCGGCGTCTTTTTGATTCGTTTCTTCATTTTGAGATTCCAGGTAACTTGCAGACGGCGGCGCGAAGGGTTTCCAGTTCGTGATGGGAGTATCCGCGATGCGCGGCCTCTGTGGTATGGCCGGTGAGTTTCATTCTCAACTCAGGGGCAACGCCAGCGTTGGCAAGAGCACTGGTGAAGCTGTGGCGCAACGCATGGAACGTACGGCGCGAAAGAGTGCGGACGCCAATCCTCCGTTCCACCCGTTGCGAGTCCACCCCGGCCTTGCGCATGATGGCCTTGAATGACTCGCTCAAGCCGTGGCGCCCGCCAGGGCCTTTGTCGGCCATGCTAGGCATAATGAACTTTTCAGGCTTGTCCGAACGGGCCAGTTTGCTCAATTGCGCGTCAAGGTCGGGGTGAATAGGAACAGTCACAGTGCCGCCCGTCTTACCTTGCGTATAAGTCAGAACGCCTTTGGCCAAGTCAACGGAGTGCCATTCCATCCGGCAACAATCGGACAAACGCGCGCCGGTAAAATATGCCATCAAGATTAAGGTCTGCCATTCCCGTTCCGCCGCGTCCACCAGCATCTTGACTTCCGCTGGGGTGAATGCAGCACGTTCCACACCATCATTGCCTGGCAGGTCAACCGCTTCGGCGGGGTTGCTCAAAATAAGTCCCTGACGGCGGGCCTTGTTCAAAGCGGTGCGAATCACCTTGGCGTCAAGCGTGACGGTGCTTGGCGATAAACCCAGGGAGGAACGCTTGGCGATGAAATTCTCAACGTGGCATGGAGTCAGACTTGTCAATGGTCGTTCAGCGTGCGTCCCCAGGGAGGCGATGAACTCGTTTATAGACTTGGCGTAGCGCCCGACGGTGCCAGCGGCCTTGGTGGCCTTTTTGCTCGAAAGCCAGTCACGTAAGAAGTCTTTGGTGATCGGCGCGCGCAAAGTGTCGCCACCAGCCCGTTCGAGAATGTCAGTCACGACTTTTCGGGCTTGGCTTTCGGTCAACTCGGAACGCCTAGCGGATTGCGCGGCCCGCTCGAATTCAAGGGCGACGGCCAACGCTTTGGCCCGTCCGGTTTGTTTTGTAGAACGCTTGGTGCGTGTCCCATCTGGCAACGTGAAGCACGCAGACCAGAAGGGCGAATTGGGGTGTTTGAACAATGATGCCATAGCTGTAAGCACTATAATAAGAACGTTTGCCCGTGTCAAGCGTGTTTAAACATGTTTGTTTTACGAGGCAAACGTGAAGATTTGCAATACGGGATGGCCATGAGGGTTCGATTCCCTTCGCCCGCTCCAATCATGTCGGATGACTCCCACCGATTTGCAAACACGATGTTTTCAATACGTGTCTTTGCCCCCAGGGCTTTGCGCCTCTAGGCTGCGACCAAGTATTTCTGGCGCGACACTTCTCGCTGCGGCTTGTTGAAATGGGATCGAGTCGAGTCGTCATCACTTTCACAGAAAGCCGAAGACCGGATTCCCGGGCCAAGGAATGAGAAAGATGATTACCACAGTCGGCGGCACATACGGCCATAAATTTGGAGGAGTAATATTGTTGTTATTGCTGTTGGGCGCCCGTCGAATAGGAACTCGGATCAGACAAGGGTCTGGCTCCGGAGCAGGCGAAGGTGGCGGCGGAGTGGGGGGATCATCACAGAACTCCTCATAGAGAGACTTGAGCCCCGTTGCTTCATCCGCGGCCGCCGTAGGATCCATCTCACCAAGCAAACCCATGGCACAAAGCGTTTGTATGTTTTCCAGCAAGGCTTCACACTCCTCGTCGCTCCAAGGGGTTAAGCCAAGAGGGTCGATGTCATTCGCAGGGCGATTCTGCAGGAACGTGTAAAGGTCCTGGCTCGGTTTCAATTGACGAACAAGAGCTCGCAGTTGGATAGGCATGACATCGCGGATTGCCTCAAAACCCAGCTCTCCGATTGGATCCCTGCTCGCCCACCGCTGCAAATTTGGATCATAGTGGCGGTAGCGGTAATAGACTAAGCCAGAGTTCAGATGAGCTTCCTTGCTTGAGAAGCGGTAAGGATTGGCGTCTGCAAAAAGGCCGACTTTGGAAAGCACGTTGCCGAACGCGTCGTACAAATATTTGGCAACGACGCTCTGGGAACCGTTAATAAGCATCGTCACGTTGCCGTTGGCATCGGAGTGATAAAACAAGGAATTGGAATTCAAGGGTCCGGGCTGGAAGTTCAACGTCATGGCCAATAGCCCACCAATGCCGCCCGCCGGCGCTACGATTTGACGCGGCAAGCTTGCGCCTTCCAAGTTACCGCTGAGATCCAGGCCGCGGGTGTAGGTTGTAGTTGGAAGATTGTTGACGTTGCGTTCCTGGATGACGAGGTTGCCGTCGTACACATAGTAAATCTCGTTGGTCTGCACCCATGCGCCTTGTTGCCAGGTGAATTCCTGACGGATTCGCCGGCGCATCTTGCCATCATACGTGAACTGGGAAAACCATTGATTGGGCACCCACACTTGGATCAACTGGTTCTCGTCGTCGTAGGCGAAACTGCGCAGGCCGTCGTTGGTCAGGTTACCATTGCTGTCATACTGAAATGTTGTGTTGGTGCCGATGCTCACAATCACAGTATTGGTCGAATGCCGGCCATAACCGTCGGAGCCAATGGCGGTGTAGCTCGGCGTCAATGGCATATTCGTCGCCGCGAAGGTCGCATCGCCGTAACGTAGCGCGTTGGTGCCGTTGACGGTCACATTGGTGGCGGGTGATGTAGTGGTGCCGATGACTGTCAATCGGCCTCCATTGGTGTTTTGCGTCAGCTCATTGAGCGAATTGAATTCAAAATTTGCGATTAAGGCATTGTTCGTTCGGTAGTTCAGGTTTCCGACCGAGTCGAAGGCGTAGTGCAGTTGCTCGTTCATTCGCGCGGCGCCGCCGCCGACTTCGTAAGCCTGATCGCCGAGAACCTGTCCAATCGCGTCATACGTGTAATCGGCCGTGTTCTCGGCTCCGCGCTCGGCTGTTGTGCGCTGGTTGCCAACATTGTAGGTGTAGACACTCGAATCCAGGGCGCTGGCGCTGCTATTGTAGAGCCACGTCCCCAGCATCCTGCCATTGTCGTCGTATGTATTGGTGATGAACGCGCCACCCGGCAGGGAAGTCATAGCAACTAAAGCTGAGGCGGAGGTCGTCCCAGCCAGACCTGGGTTGTAGGTGTAGGCAAACGCGCCGGCGGGAGAGGTGATGCTAGTCATGCGGTAGGCCGCGTCGTAAGCGTAGGTTTCAATCCAATCAGAACTATTCGGCTCCTGCAAATGAAGCAGTGTCCGCAGACGATCAGAATAGGTGTTGGTAACCGTGTCACTCGCCCACGGACCGCTTTCTGAGGCCAACTGGCCAATTTGCGTGTACGTGAATGCGGTTGTCCCGATGGCGTCGGTCATAGTGACTAACTCGTTCATGGCATCGTAAGAAAAGGAGAGGGGATGGTTGGTGTGATAGGTGACGCCGGTCAGATTGCCAATAGCGTCATAAGCGTAAGCCGCATTGCTCCTGGCCAGACTCCAGCGATTGGTCAGCCGATTGTCCGCGTCGTAGATATAGTGCAAAATGGACGTGCCCGTCGCATCCACTTTGTTAGTCATTCGTCCAAATAAGTCATAGCCCCAATACGTCGTATGGCTGTTCGCGTCTGTCAGGCTCGTCAGGTCTCCGGCCGGGTCGTAGCCGTATTGGGTCACTTGATTGAGTGCATTGGTTTCGGCGATTTTTCGCAAGGCGTTGTCGTAGGCGTAATAAGTGGTGTTGGTCAATTGGTTGGTGTAGGCAGTCAACCCGAATGCAGAATATCCGTAACGCTCTGTTCCGCCGTCGGGATAACCTTGCGCCAACACACGGCGCAAGTAGTCGTAACCGTTGGTGATCACGA
>DASYNM010000104.1:0-8823 GCA_036008545.1 Verrucomicrobiia bacterium | reverse complement strand
TGCGAGGAATTGGACCGTTGGTGACCAAGTGAAGGAATCGTAGGATTCATCACCATAGCAATCCGTGACAAAATCAATCGTGTCGCCTCGCCGTACATTGACGTGTTCAAGATGCGTGTCCTGCTTAGTGTTATGCGCCAGCCAATGGCCCAGCAACCCGAGTTGGCTGGACACAATACGTCCGCGCACTCCGTCGCCCTTGGCTTCGGGATGCGCCAGCGTACCGCTGATCGTGATGGTTCCGTCGCGGGGCGCAATCCATCGCCGGACAGCGGCATGTTGTTGATCGTTTCCCGGATGGCCTCCTGCATCGGTCAGCATCACCCAGCCCAATTTGGGATCGGGCAGGGTGGGTCCGCCCTGAAAAGCGTGGCCACTGAAAAAGGGCAGCGTGTGAAAAGCTTGGACACGCGATGAAGCCTCGTCAAACGCGCCGTAACCAAACTCCCAATTCGTCGTTCCTTCGGCCGCGAATGCGGTCGCCGGTTTGTAAAGAAATTGGTCAGCCCATTCGATTTCCTCGCGGTTTGGATCGCGTTGGTAAGCCAATTGGTAAAGCAGACGGAGTCGTTGTTGATCGGAGGACGCGGATTTAAAATCCACCCGGTTGACAAGGTTCGTGGCTTGCTCGATGACAAAAGGGCTATTCATCATAAACAATGCTTGTTGGGGCACGGTCGTATAAAACCGGCGCGGGCTGCTGGAGTCCGGGCTGGCAAAATCAAAGGCGCGGAACAAATTGGGCAGGTTCTGCCGATCCACGTAACCATACACCGTGCGCCGGGTGGAAGCCGGGTCGATAATATCCACGGCGTGTCCGCCCGGCGTGAGGTCAAGCTTGCCGGCGACAGCCAGGAGCGTGTCGCGCATCGGCTCGAACTCCAGCCGTTGCCGGTTCATTCGCCAAAGCAATTGGTTGTTGGGATCGACTTTGACGCTGGCGACGTTGTTTTCGCTGCTCTGCTGATACGATGCAGAAAGCATTATCAGCCGGTGAAGTTTCTTGATCGACCATCCTTCGTCCATGAAACGCGATGCTAAATAGTCCAGCAACTCGGGATGCGTGGGCGGGTCCGAGCGCAATCCGAAATCGCTCGGCGTCGCCACCAGCCCGCTGCTGAAGTGGTGCAGCCAGACGCGATTGACAAGAACACGCGCCGTTAGCGGATTGTCCCGGCTGGCGATGGCTTCGGCCAGTTCGAGGCGTCCGCTGCCTTTGTGAAACGGCCGACGGTCGGGGCCGCTCAGGACTTGTAGGAATTCGCGCGGAGCTTCCGGCCCTTGATTATCGCTGTTGCCGCGAATGAAAATGTGCGTGTCATGGGGATCGGACTTGTCCACCAACGCCATGGCGCGAGGAGGCGCGCCGGGGGAAGTCGCGTCGAGTTCTTCGATGTGGCGCTGCAATTCGCGCAACTTCTGTCCTGTGGGAACATCGTATAATCGGTCAAACTCACTGTGCGCCAGGTTGGCCGGCGCGTCCGCCGCATAAAGGATCTGTCGCAACGCTTCTTGCGCGTCATCCGGCAATGCCTGTGGAGCCGCTGAATTTGTTTGCGCCAAAGCCTCCACCCAATCCTTGTCAATATCATTAAACAGTTTGCCGTACCGTTCCACCACGTCCTTCATCGACGCCGGAGATTCGCCCGCAAAGGCCTTCGCGACCAGCGGATTAATGGGAAGGGCCGGGTCCTGATTCGCGCTAAATTTGGCCGCAAGTTCCTTGGCCCGCGTCGGAAAATCATTCTCCGCCAGGGCGGAAAAGGCGAACCACGGAGCGAAAATGGTCTGCTGACTCTTGCGCCAGCCGTCCAGCCCGCTGATCCACCGGTGCAACACATCCGGATCCAGTTTGTGCGCGTGGGCCACTGCATCCGCGTCTGTCTTTTTGGTGGTGTGCTGCGCCTCGTAGGCCGCCAGAAGATAGTCGCCGGACTGGCTCCGAAGTTGGGCGGCCATCTCCCACTCTTTTCCCTCCCGGTATCTATCGCGTTTCTCCACGCGCTTTTTGTGCTCCGCCTCATATTCCTCACGCGCTTTGGCTGGCGCTTTAATGCCCAGCAACGGTTCCTCCTCCGGCTCCTTCGAACTCGCAAACACGCCGTACAACGAGTAATAATCGCGCGAGGGAATCGGATCAAACTTGTGGTCGTGGCAACGGGCGCAGGAGACGGTCAACCCCATCATGCCCCGGCAGACCACGTCAATCCTGTCATCAATAATGTCGTGGATATTATTGACAAAGCGGCGTCCGAGCGTCAGATAGCCCATCGCGGCGAGAGAACGCTTGTCGCCGTCGCTGGCGAGCAAATCCGCGGCGATCTGCTCTTTGATGAATTGGTCGTAAGGCACGTCCTCGTTGAAAGCGCGAATGACATAATCGCGATAAGTATAGGCATAAGGGTAGTGGCGATCTTCCTCGAAAACGTAGCCCTTGGTGTCCGCGTATCGTGCCACGTCCAACCAATGCCGGCCCCAGCGTTCGCCGTAGCGCGGCGAGGCCAGCAACCGATCCACCACCTTGGCGAAGGCGTCGGGCGATTTGTCGGCCTCAAAGGCCGCGACTTCCTCGGGCGTTGGCGGCAAGCCGATGAGATCAAACGTGGCGCGGCGGATCAGCGTGCGTTTATCTGCCATCGGCGATGGCGGAAGATGGGCCGCTTCCAACCGGGCGAGAATGAAGTTGTCCACTGGCGTCCGCACGAAATGCTTATTTTTGACTGTTGGTATTTTCGGATCGCGGATGGGTTGGAAGGCCCAATGCAAACGGGCCTTCTCTCTGATGCTTTCGGCCGCGGCCACTCCCGTCGGCGCGATGCGCGGGTCGGGCGCGCCCATTTTGACCCACGCTTCGAGGGCGGCGATTTGATCGGCGGAAAGCTTTTTGTTTTTGGGCGGCATCCGCAGTTTATCGTCGGTGTAGCGGACCGCTTTGATCAAAAGGCTCTGTTCAAGGTCGCCAGGTTTGATGGCGGGGCCGGTATCGCCCCCTTTCAGCAGACCTTCGCGCGAATCCAGAAGGAGCCCGCCTTTGACTTTGGCGCTTTGCTGGCTGTGGCATGGGTAACAATTGTCAACAAGAACGGGACGGATTTTGTTCTCGAAAAGCTCCAAGCCAGCAGGATCGTCAGCAGCAGTGGCGGCGTTCGCCAATGCCCCCAGGCAAAGCGCGAATGAAAAAATGCCGAACATTCGCCGGCCAAGATTCCTCGCCGGCTCACCGACTAGCGCTTTCACGCGATCAACTCCGGAACGACGTGGCCATAGACATCGGTGAGGCGGAAATCGCGGCCTGAATAGCGGAAGGTAAGCTTTTCGTGATCGAATCCCAGCAGGCGCAGAATGGTGGCGTGCAAATCGTGGACATGCACTTTGTTCTCGGCGGCGGCGAAACCAAATTCATCCGTCGCGCCGTGGACGTAACCGCCGCGCACGCCGCCGCCCGCCAGCCACATGCTGAAGCCGTGATGATTATGGTCGCGTCCATTGACCTTGCCCGCATTGGCGCCGGGCTTGGCCAGCTCGACCGTTGGAGTTCGTCCGAATTCGCCGCCCCAGATGACCAGCGTATCCTCCAACATGCCGCGCTGTTTCAAGTCCTTGAGCAGTGCGCCTATGGCCTGATCCGCTTCGCGGCCGAGTCGGCCGTGGTTGACTTGGATGTCGTCATGGCTGTCCCAAGGCTGGCCGTCGCCGTGCCACACTTGCACGAACCGTACGCCGCGCTCGATTAGGCGGCGCGTGATGAGCAGTTGCCTCGCCTGCGTGCCGTCGCCGTACATTTTTCGGATGTGCTCAGGCTCGCGGCTGATGTCAAACGCGTCGCTGGCATCCATCTGCATGCGGTAGGCCAGCTCGAAGGACTGGATGCGCGCCTCCAACTGGGCATCGTCCCGCCGTTTTTGCTGGTAGCGCTCGTTGAGTTTTTGCAACAGATCAAGTTGCTGGCGTTGCTCGGGCAGCGAGACGTAATCGCTTTTGATGTTTTGGATCAAGTCCTCGATCTTGGTGTGCGCCGTGTCAATATAAGTTCCCTGATAAGAGCCCGGCAAGAAGCCCGCCTGCCAGTTTTGCGATTCCTGGATCGGATAGCCGCCGGGGCACATCGCGATGAACCCCGGGAGATTCTGGTTGACAGAACCGAGCCCGTAGGTCACCCACGAGCCCATGCTGGGCCGGATGGAGCGAGCGTCGCCGCAATTCATCAGCATGAGCGAAGGTTCATGATTCGGAACATCCGCCGTCATCGAACGAATGACACAAATGTCGTCGATGCTCTCCGCGACGTGCGAGAACACCTCGCTGACCTCAATGCCGCTTTGGCCGTATTTTTTGAATTTGAAAGGGGAAGGAAAGGCCGCCCCGGTCTTGCGTTCCGTGGGCAGGTTCTCCATCGGCAACAGTTTGCCGGCATATTTTTCGAGGGATGGCTTGGGATCAAAAGTATCGACGTGGGACGGGCCGCCGTTGGCAAAAATATGAATGACGCGTTTGGCTTTGCCTGGAAATTGCGGAGCTTTGGGAAGCAGGGGGGAGACATAGCTTTCGCCGCGCGCCGCGTCCGCCCCGCCCAAAGTGGAAAGAAGGTTGGCCAGGCCGATTGCGCCCATGCCCATGCCGCAGCGATGCAGGAAGTCGCGACGCGTCAGCGCAAGATGCTCTGGATTAGGCGCATGGTGGTTCATGCAATAAAGGCTTCGACGACCGCGGTGGCTAATGAATTCATGCTCACTTCCGGCGGGTAAGAGGCTTGCAGCTATCTCTTTTACGGCCCGGCTTTCCAAACCCGATTCGTGCCGCAAAACTTCCTACCTCATGCTCTCGTATAATAGGGAAATCTGAGCACGTATCAAGCCACATTTCTTTGCCTGCTGCTGATCCTTCCTCCAATCCACCTTCTCGCCACCTCGTGATTTCGCGAGGTTTCGGCACGGACAATGCTATTAAATCGAAGGATTTGGAAGCAGACGTCCAAGGAGGTGGGGCACGGCCCTGTTGAGCTGTGGTGAAACCGTTGCCTTACTATGAATCTTATATCCAGACGAAACGTAATGTTCCCCATTGGCCTCCTTTTTGGGCTGGTACGGTTTGCGCCTTCCGCACCGGCAGCCCAACCGGCGCAATGGGTTCCAGCAGGTCCAGGCGGAGGCGGGGCATTGTTTGCGCCAAGCTTCAGTCCGTTCAACCCCGGCGAGATGTACCTGACTTGCGACATGAGCGAGGTGTTTCATTCCACCAATTTCGGTACGTCCTGGAGTGTGGTTGATTTTGGACAGATCGAGGGCGGGCGACAGGCACTTGTCCAATTTACGAGCAATCCCAACATCAGGTATGCCATTGATCTTAGCGACGATGCCATGACTCCAACCAAGAGCGTGGACGGCGGGACGACCTGGCAACAACTGGCCGGAGACCCGACCGGAGGCGGCGCCTACGCGCTCTACGCCGATCCCAACTCCACTAATCGGCTGATCGTTTCGGACTACGGCGATGTCTATTTTTCTGACGATGGCGGCAATACGTTCAGCACGGAATTCACGTATGGTTCGGATGGCAACGGATGTTTTGTGGGCGGGGCGTTTTTTGATGGAGCGAACATTTACGTCGGGACAGCGCCGGGCTTGCTGGTGTCCACCAACAATGGCGCCACCTTTGCCCTGTCGGTGGGTGGCATCGACACGATCAACGAGGCGATATTTTCTTTCACCGGCGCGAAGCAAGGCGGCACGACGCGATTTTTCTGCACGACGATGGATGCCGGGGATGTCTATCCGGGGCTGGAGATTGAAGGCGAGTATTCGAGCTACATGAACGTGTACACGCTGGATTGGGGCCAGGCGAATTGGAGCCTTGCCACCAACGGCATCAGTGCGCTGGACGATACCGTTTTTGTGGCCATGGCGCAAAATGACATCTCCACGGCCTACATCGCCGGCCAGCAGAACGACGATTATGGTTACCCGGCGCTTTACAAGACATCCAATGGCGGCACGAGTTGGCAACTCTCCTGGCTGGTGACCAACAATCAAAATGTTTTCACGGGCTGGGAAGGCAATCATGGCGATAGTGACTGGGGATATGGCGGGGGCGCGTTGGGTCTGGCCGTGGCGCCGAATAATTCCAGCATCGTGGCGGAAACTGATTTGGGTTTCGTCCATTTGAGCACCAATGGCGGCGCATTTTACCAGCAAGCCTATGTCAATCCGGCCGATCAAAATCCGACCAACGCGCCTACACCCAGAGGAAGGAATTATAGCAGCGTCGGTTTGGAAAACACCTCATGCTGGTGGGTCACCTGGGCGGACAGTAATAATCTCGTGGCGGGATACACGGACATCAAAGGGGTGATCAGCTCGGACGGCGGGAATTCCTGGTCGTTTGGCTACACCGGCGACAGTTATAACACGATCTATTGCTGCGTCAAGAATACGAACACGGGGATATTGTATGCCGGCACGTCCTCAGTGCATGACATGTATCAAAGCACTCATTTGACGGATGCGAGCATTGGCAACAACACCGGCGCTGTGCTTTTTTCCACCAATATGGGAGTCACTTGGCAGACGATGAAGAATTTCGCGTGTCCAGTAATCTGGGTGGAGTTGGACCCTGTCAATACGAATCGTCTTTTTGCCAGCGTGATTGCCACCAACACGAGCACGGCGGGAATATATGTTTCGGCGAATATTCAAAACGGAGCGGCCGCGACCTGGCAACACCTGGCTGCGCCTCCTCGGACGCAGGGGCATCCGTTCAATATCCACCCCTTGAAGGATGGCACGCTGGTCTGCACTTATTCCGGCAGGCGCGCGGGCAGCCCGCAGGAATTTACGGCCAGTTCAGGAGTATTCTACAGCACCAATTCGGGCACGTCGTGGATCGACCGCTCCGATTCGAGCATGGATTATTGGACGATGGACCTGGTGGTGGACCCGAACGATCCCGCGCAAAACACATGGTACGCGGGGGTTTACAGCGGTTGGGGCGGCCCGCCCAATGGCCTGGGCGGCCTTTATGTGACGACGAATCGCGGCGTTGCCTGGTCGCGGCTGAACAGCGACGACGGCGTCAGTTCCTGCACCTTTAATCCACTGAATACAAATGAGCTTTACGTGACCACCGAGGGGGACGGGCTTTGGTTTTCCGGCAACATCCATTCCGCCAGCCCGACCTTAACCTTGGTGACGAGCTATCCTTTCGGCCAGCCGGAGCGCGTTTTCTTCAACCCTTACAACGCCTCGGAAATGTGGGTGACGAGTTTTGGGAATGGCATCAAGGTGGGCAGCACGCTTTCGTTGCCTGGAACACTGCAAATCACAGCTTCGCAAGGCGGCACGACTCAACTCAACTTGCTGCAAGCCTCGCCGGGGGCCGCTTATTCCATTCTGGAGTCAACGAACCTCATCAATTGGACTGCGCTCGGCACGAACACCGCGGGAACAAATGGCGTGCTCCAATTCAACGACACGACCGCGACCAACTCCTCCCGCTTCTACAAAAGCCAGGCGCTTTGAATGAACGAAGGCGGAAGCCTGCAAGCCGACAGCGAGCTAGTTCAAGGCCATGTCGTCTTTGCCCCAGCTTGGCAAGGCAGCCGCTCAGCCCGAACCGTGCAGCTGGCAGGTTGGCCCGCCCTCACCCTAACCCTCTCCCCCAGGAGAGGGAACTGATCATTGGACGCGCCTGGCATTGCGACCGAGTGTCCGGCCATGGCCGCCGCCGGTATTCAAAAGGCGGTCGAGGATTCTCCCTCTCCTTGGGGAGAGGGCCGGGGTGAGGGAGAGCGTTCCCTCGCCACTGAATATTCCCGGCTTAGGGCTTTTCCTCTTCCTGAATCGGGCGAATCCAGATGTTGCGGAAACGCATCGGGTTGCCGTGATCCTGCAGCGCGATCGGCCCGGTGCCGGGCAGTTCCTTGTCATACTTGCCCAGTATTCTGTGCCCCGTCGGGCCTAAGATCGGTTGATGGTTGTGAATCAGCAGGCCGTTGTGGATCACAGTGACATAGGCGGGACGAACCAATTCGCGATTCTCGTTCCAACGCGCGGCCTCGAAGAAAATGTCGTAGGTTTGCCATTGGCCCGGCTTTTTGCAGGCATTGACCAAGGGCGGTGATTGTCCGTAAATCGCGCCGCACTGACCGTCGGGGTAAGTGGGATTGTTATAGCAGTCGAGAACCTGGACTTCGTAGATCCCCTGCAGGAACACGCCGCTGTTGCCCCGCTCCTGGCTGTCGCCCACGACTTTGATTGGCTCGGCAAATTCCACGTGCAATTGAAAATCGCCGAATTTCTCCTTCGTGTGGATGTAGCCGGAACCGGGTTTCACCTCCATGTAATCCTCGTGAATGGTCCACTGGGGCGCGCCTTTGTCGCCCTCCCATTTGGACAGATCAGTCCCGTCAAACAGAACTTTCGCATCGGAAGGCGCGGGCGCGCCGTGGCTGAAAGTGGCGCCGGAGTTGACCACCGTCGGCCTGGGCCGGTCGGGATCATGCACGTGCCATTTGCCGGACGGCAGCATGGGCGTGTCGGTATAACCGAGAACGGGGGGTTCGGCCGACGTTGGAGGAACCATCCCGGCCAAGCCGGCCGTGGCGATGACAATGGCAATGAAGCAAGATTTACGCATGGACAAGATTGAACAGAAACCGCTCCGCATTGCAAGCTGTTAGCGGCGGGCTGTCGGCGGGAGTTCAAAAGGAGAATTCTGCGCGAGTTCAAAAGGAGAAAGATTTTAGAGGGAGTAATTTCCTAGGATTTCCGGCCAGTTGTTGAGTGGAGGTGACGGAGGTTGGATGACGGCCCAGAACTGGCGTAACGG
>DASYNM010000103.1:0-17022 GCA_036008545.1 Verrucomicrobiia bacterium | reverse complement strand
CGCTAGTACCGGTTTGACGCTCATCCGCTTCCAGACGACGCCGTCCGGGCTGGTGGCGTAGCCGATTCGCGAGTGGTCCTGGGCTTGTCCGGTGTACCACATGTGATAACCATCCTCGCGTTTTAACACTACCGGACGGTTGATATCGTCCTCCCAATCCGTCGCCTTGTTTGGGCCGAGAACGATCCGGGGTGGTTCGCTCCAATGAATGCCATCCTTGCTTTCCACTAGCGCAATGCTTTGTTTGGGCCGCCAGGAGAGCCACATGCGATACGCATCGCCTTCCTTCAGCACTGAAATGTCAAAGCAGGTGCCGAATTTGCCGCCCATGACCGGGTTGCCGGAGTATTTCTCCCAGGCGCCTGTCGGTGCTGGGTCTGCGGCAACATTCTGGAACGAAGGCAGCGCGGCGGTCACTCGTTGAAGTGCATCCGCGCGCACGATTTCTCTGCCGTCAGCCCACACGCGCAATCCTTGGCCCTTCTTGTAATAGTCGCCGGTCTTGTCCCAGAGAATGGTCAGCCAACGGCCATGGTAATGGACTTGGTCGAGACAGAAGTGATCCCAAGTCGAAGGAGCCAGCGGGTTGACTTCAACCACGTCGTCGGCCCGAGGCCGCAAACCCACCAGACCGCTGATGATGAGGTCGCAATAAGTCGAGTGATTGTAGTCCTTGCCCCGTTCCGGGATGATTGACCCGCGCTGCTTGAGAAGTGTGCGCGCAATCCAATCGCCGTTGGTGGGGTTGAGGTCCTCGTCTATCCACGGCACCACGCGTCCGTCATCGAGTTGCCGGTGCTGTGACTTGGTGTAGATTTGCAAAAGATCGAAATAATCGTTGCGGGAAACCGCGTTCTGGTCGTAGTTGTCAAGCAAATTGGCCAAGGCGGTCAGGGTGACGGATGTGGCATAGGGCCAACTCGGGCCGTTCCACTGGCACTCGTGACCTTCGTAGGATATCCTGAAGCCCGCGCTGCGTTGCTCGGCGGTCGTCGGCCCGAATGGGGCGTAGAATCCATTGCTATCGATGAGCTGGCGCCAGGCGACGGATTTATTCCAATCCGGCAGGTTGAAATACCAGGGCGTGTAGCCTAACTCCTCGCGGACGTCGCGAAGCTCGGTGTTTTCGTGGCGGGGCAGAACTTTAAAGAATTGCGCCGCCGGATCCCACAGCTTCTCTTGCACGAGGCGCTTGAGGTCCGCGGCATTGGCCGAAAAGTTGTCGGCCACTTCCTTTCGGCCGGTCAGCCTGGCGATGTTCGCGAGGGCGATGGCGTCACCGTACATGTAGCTGTTGATGGTTGGACGGTAGCCGCTGCCGCCGATGGAGACTTCCATGCCGTCACGATCATCGATCTGCCAGAATAAGCCGTTAGTATCGCGATGCTCGCGCTCCCAAGCCTCGTAATTCCCAATCAAGTAAGGGAGCAAATCCTTGACCACCCGGTCGTCGCCGGTGACCAGATAACGCGCCCATAAGGAGTCCGCCGCCCAGAAGCTGTAGCGGCGCGGTTCGCCACCCTTGCGGAACCAGAAAGTGGAGTAATCATCTAAATACTTCGGGTCAGCCAGCCAGCGTCCCTCGTAAAAGTGATGTCCTGCGGCGCAATTGATGGAGTTGTATTTTCCCGCCCATCCCACCGGCGGGAGAAACTCTGTGATCACGAAGCCCTCCGGCGTTTGCTCAATGTGCTTGCGATAAGTCCACCAGCGGAAATAATAGATTTCGTTGATGTTCTGGTCCGGGCAGTCAAATAGAGGGATATTTTCCTTCAGAAAATCCCAGGCCTTCTCATCGGAAATGAACGATGGGTAAAGTTCCGTGTCGGTTTGGTTGAATGCATCAACGAAATGCTTGAACAAGGAAGGTTCGAGGACGAGCGGTTTGGGGCTACTCACGGGTTGACTGTTTGGCAGGGTCTGCGCATCGCCCGTGGCCGCCACCGCGATAAAGAACGCCGCCTGGCAGAGAAGCCAGCGCTTGAAAAGCGAAGTCTTCAATTTATCAACCACCGCATTCCATTTCTTGTTCAAATTGAGACTCATTCGCCGGTTGAGCGGATGGCCCGCTCGTTGCAGATGGCCACGGAAAGAGTGCCTGTCTCTTAACCAACCGTCTTCGTAACTTCATTCGCGCCTCTAAGAGGCTAATTGAAATTCCGCTCTCATGCTATCTTAAAAGAAGGATCAAGATTGCTTAAATCAGAAGTGGCCGGAGGCCAAGGCGCATCGATCATGTTGCTCCGCAGGGCGCGCGGCCGGCATGGCGGTCCGCAAACACGCTATAGCTGGTTCTGAAAGATTGGCTGGAAAAGGAAGCCGGGAGAAAAGCCGCTTGGCCGTCTCCGTTAGAATGCGCCTCCGCCTGTTGGCGGCGTGGAGTAGCCCGCCGCCACACGATCAAAATCCGCGTCCTTGGGACTGAGAGCGATATTATTGTAAGCGGCAGCATTGTAAGATGTTGCCGAGGGGAGATTAAGGATGTGCAACGTATGCGGTTCGAGCCAGGTCCAATGCTCGGCGTGGCCGTCGGCAAAGGAAAAGTTATCGCCGTTAAGGTGGATATCCGCCGGATTATTTTGCCATTCCCGCTCAGTAACGTCGATGGCCCAATAACCGTCGTCAATAGTATTGTCGTTCTCGTGAAGAAAGACTATGGCACGGGAAGGCGGCGGATGCTGAATGTCACTCTCTTTCACGCAGCAAGGTAAATAGTTATTGATATTGTCTTCGCCGTTCATCTGGCCGCCCATGGAGTAGTTTCTCACTCTAGGGCCCGACAGATTACCGACTTTGAGGACCACAGTTTCCGCCGGGCATTGATAGATCTTGAAGCTTCCCGCAAAGGGATAAAGAATGCCCTTCATAATATTCGTCACATTGAACATATCCGAAGGGGTGCCTCCGTTCGGTGACATATTGCCATAAACCCACGCGACCCCGTCCGAACCGTCTCCACTCACCGCCCCTGGGTTGTTGGGCACCAGCATGCCATGATTATCATTGTTGTATTGGAGCCAAGCCAACTGCAGTTGCTTCTCATTGGCCAGGCAGTTCGTGGATAATCCTTGTGCTTTGGCCTTCGATAAGGCGGGCAAAAGCATCGCCGCCAGAATGGCGATGATGGCGATCACAACCAAAAGCTCAATTAATGTGAAGCCGTCACTTCCGCGGCGATTTCCACAGCCGCGCGCTTCCTTCGATAGAACTGGTTCCATAAGCTTTCCTTGTATGTTCAGGTCAAATCCAACCAATGTCAAATCCCGATTCCACCCTTGCGCCACCGACTATCGCCGCGTGGACGCTCAAGGGGCGGCCAATCTCAAATCCAGCCATTCGCAAACAACCTAGACTAGGGAGTGCTGAGCCGGAAGTAGCGCTGCTCCTCCGTATGCGTGATCGAAATGCTGTTGGAGAATCCTCCACTGTTGTTGAACGTTCCCGTAATATTGGTGGTCCAGTCCGCCAGGGGCGTCGCTAGATTGGTGGCGGTCAAGAAGGCGTAAGCGGCGCCAGGCGTGCCTCCTGAGCCGGTCAGGATCAAATTGCCGGCGGAAACCGTGGTAGAGGTGATCTGCAGCGGCGCCGTGGCTGGAACCCCAAACAATTGAAGTTCGGAGTAACCCTGCCAGCCGTTTTCCTGGCCCGCAGGAATCGTAAAGTTGAACTCCACCGCCGCAACTCCAGTGGCCAATGGCCCGCTATTGGAAGAGGTCCAAGTCACCCGACCCGTGTTCGGCGCGCCGCCAGCACGCAATTGCGGCAACTGAAAGGTCGCTTGCCCCAACGTTTGGAATACGGTTGGGTTCGCCACCGTGGAGTACGACACGGTGTAATACTGCCAGTCGCGGCCGTAATCGGGCCATCCACCATAAGTCACGATGCTGTTGATATTGTAGCCGCCAGGAGATCCCTTCAGAGTATAGATAACGAATTGGCCGGCTCCGCTGGAAACAGTGCCGCATGTCCCATAGTTGGGGACCGCGCCGCCGGAAACCAACTCGCCAATCGTGCCATCGGTAAAAGCGGGTACGCCACCCGCAGGCGTTTGATCCTCGAAATTGCCAGGCCCGACCGTGCTGGGAAGCTGGCCCGCAATCAGGCTGCCGCTCGCAATGGTCCAAGTGGGAAGGAATTGCGTCGGGGCAAGTCCCAAGCCTTGGTTGCCATCGATCTGAACAGCGTCGGAGTAAATAATACCATTCACCGCCGCTGGCACTGGATTCACGGTGAATACCGCCGCGCTCGTTGAATTCGTGCCGTAAGGATTAACGGCCAACAGATCGTAGCTGCCGGTGTTGTTCGTGTTCAAGTCGGTGATCGTGTAGGCGTCGTTCGTGGCGCCGGGAATGTTCACTCCGTTGAACTGCCACTGATAGGTAACCGCTCCGGCAAAAGTTGCGTTGAAGGTTACTTGGCTCCCAACGACATCGGAGCCATAGCCGGGCGCAACGTCGTTCACCAGAACGGGCGGCACCTGCTCGGGCGCCGCAGCAACCACCGCGTTGGTCCCGAATACTTGAAGTTCGTTGTACCCCTCCCAGCCGTTAAATACCGACACATTGAAGTTAAACTCAATGGCGACCACGTTTGTTGCCAGCGGCTCCTCTGTGCCCGAGGTCCAAATCACGCGGGTGGCATTCGGCTCGGCAATCGTAACAGGCGGGGAATAGGCCGGACTCAGTTGGTCTAATTCTACAAACGTATCCGGCGCCGCCGCCGTGGCGTAGTCGATTTCGTATCCTTGATTGTTTCGGCCGATGTCGCTCCATCCGCCGTAGCTTTCGATGCTGGTGATGTTCCAACCATTGGAAGAAGGGGGAAGAGTGTAGTAAAGAGCCTGGCCACTACCAATGCTTGCCCCGGTGAGGGTGTCGCCTTCGCCCACCGCGCCATAGGTGCCGTCGGTCAAGGTGGGAAGGCCACCCTCCAGAGCGCCATTGGCAGAATTCTGTTGTTGGAAATTGCCCTCAGCGATGCTGGGCAGGAGTCCCTCGATCAAGCTGTTGGTTGCAATAGTCCAAGTTGGAGTAAATAGCCCACCGGGAATTGCCTGGTTCGCTTCGGAAATGACCACGTTATTGCCATCTGGGCCGTTGCCGGGATTGACTGTAAACGCGCACGGCTGAGAAGATGAAACGCCCAAGCTGTTGGAGGCCTGGAGGACATAGCCCGGACTGACGGACGTATCGCTCAATTGCAGGTTGGTAAGTATCAGCGTGGAGTTGGTTTGCCCAGGAATTGGAACGCCGTCCTGGAACCACGTGTAAGTCAACGGTTCAGGGCTGCCGAAGCCCGCCTCGATGGTCACTGAACTGCCGACGACATCCGAGCCGCTGGCGGGCGTGATGCTCTCGGTTGAAGCGGGCGGGAAATTCGTTGACACAAATCCGAACAACTGAAATTGGGCGTAGCCCCCCCAGCCGTTTTTCGGCGTCTGCCCTGCAGCCAGAGAGTAAAAATTGAACTGCACGGCCGCGACGTTCTGAGCCAAGACGCCGTTGGTGGGAATTACCGACATCTTGGTGGCAGTGGGCACTCCACCTCCATAATTGGCGGCGGGAGGATTCGGGGGATTGAAAGCCGTCCAAGGAAGCAAAGTGAAATTTGAAAGGGCCAAAGGACTGGCGTAAGAAACCTGAAAGCTTTGCTCTTCGCGGCCATCGTCCGCCCAGCCGCCATAGGAGGTGAGATTGGTAATGGTCCACCCCACATTGCCTGGTGTTGCAGGGAGGGTGAAGGTTATGGAAGAGCCTTGTTGATTAGTAGTAGTGCCATCGCCGCAAGAGGCAAAGCACGTGCTGGTGTTGTCAGGAGGAGAAATTCCGGCAAAGCTGCCATCAGTCAAAACAGGCAAGCCGCCACATCCCCCCAATGTGAAGACGCCAAAGCTGCTGCTGGGCGCTACTCCGGCAATGATGCTATTGGATGCCAGCGGCCAGGTAGGATTGAATGCATCGTTGTAGCCAGCGGTTTCAAAGAACGATGCCCACTCCAATCCATCCGCCACGATGATTCCATTGGTGGCTGGCGCCAGCGCATTGACCGTGAACGTCTGCGGAGTGCTGGCATTTGTGCCAAGATCGTTCGAGGCCGACAGACTGTAAGCACCGGTCATGTTCGTGTTCAGGTCGCTGAGTATTAGTATGTCGTTCGTGGCGCCGGGAAGGTTCGTGCCATTGAACTGCCACTGGTAGGAAATGGGGCGGCTGCCGTCGAACACTGCGTTGAAGGCGACAGAGCTCCCAACGGCATCGAACGAGCCGGAAGAAGGCAGCGTGTCCCTTACCAGCACCGGCGCGCTGGTCAACGTAGTTAAAGTCACCGGCGCGCTGGTGGAAACATTGGCGCCGCTGGTCACGACGACTTCGTATTCCACAGGCGTGGCTGGAGTAATGCTGGCGGTGTTCACTACATAATTTGTGCCGGTGGCTCCGGCGATGGGCGTCCAAGTTGCGCCATGACTGCCGTTGTCGGATTGCCAAGCGTAAGTAAACGGCGTCGTTCCGGCAGGGTTTTCATTCAAAGTTACCAATGTGCCCTGATACACGGTTGTCGTATTAGAGGCAAGGTCAGTCGTCACAGTGGGAACAACGGCGGTGAAAGACGCCGGCGTTGCGTCCAGACGTATATTATCCACGTCAACGGCGAATCCGCCGGTGCCGCGCATCAAAATGGTCAAACCACCGCTGGCCTGGTATCCGTTGGTAAAGACCAGCACATTGTCAACCCATGTCCCCAAAGTGTAGTTCGTGTTCACCACCGGCATCGATGCGATAATCGCCCCAGGCGCGAAGATGTCGTCGATTGCATTGTCGTTGACCAGTGCGAGCAAGGCCGTGCCGCCGCCGTAGCCACTGGTGCCGTCGACTGGGAGGTAACCATTTAGCAGATCTATGCCGACAGCCACCGTCAACGTGTAGATGGTATTGGCCTGCAGCGGACCTACAGGTTCCCAGATATTTTCATCCCCACTGCCCCCCAGCACGGCGTAATTGGTGCCTTCTGCGGGCGCCACAAGCGTGCCATCCGAATTGGTAGGAAAAAGGGAAGCGACGCCGTTGGTTACGTCTGCATTCTGAATATAGACCGTAGGATAGGGTTCAACAACACTTTGTCCGTTCGTTTCCGTTTGGTCCGAAGATCCGGTGCCCCACCAGCCGGCGAGCGGTGTATTGTTGAAGCCTTCTGTGCCGCCTGGCGCAAGGACATTGGTAACTGTCGGAAAAACGGTTTGCTCAAAGGAGGGATCCGGGACGTCAACCGGCGTGGCGAGCAAGGCCCCATTCAGACTGAACCAGGCGGCCATCACCGCCATGATGTGCAGACCGCGCCGGGATTTGCCTGTGCTCTTCACCGGGGTTACTGCAGAAGACGTAGAATCTTTAGTTGTAATTAGCGTGCTCATAGTTGGTTATCGATGCCTCCTCATTTTGCCACGCACTGAGGGACAAGATCCCCCCAATCGCACTTGTTGGCAGGTTGAAAATGGAATGATTCGGGCACGACAAAAATTTCGCAGAAAAGCAGACAAGCGTATATACCCAAAAATGGTGAACCACTATCACCGAAATAGGGGATACGTAAGCCGTTGTGGGCGGCTGCCTCCGACGATCATATTTCAGACGCGAAGTTGTAGGTCCCTGAGCCGACCTCGAAGATGGCCTTGCCTTTTTCCTGGCCCACTAATCGCACGCCCTCGGCTTTCTCGGCTTCCTTGCCGCTTTCCGTGACCGTCGCCGCATCCTTAACCGGGACACACACAGTGGCCGTCGTGTTGGCCGGCACCACGACTTTCAGAGCAAGCCGGTGGCCATTCAGCTTCCAAGAGGTGGCAATTCGACCGTGGATGGAATCGTAACTGGCCTGAGCCCACGTCAGGCCGCTACCAATGGTGGGATCAATGAGGATGGTCTTGAAGCCCGGACTGGCAGGACGGATTCCGCCCACGTAACCGAACAAGTATTCTCCGCACGAGCCAAGAGCATAGTGGTTAAAGGAATTCATGCCGGGATCCTGGAAACCCTTTTCGGGTGTCCATCCATCCCACCGCTCCCAGATGGTGGTGGCGCCGTGTCCAACCGGGAATAGCCATGAGGGGAAAGTATCCTGCAAGAGTAATCGATAGGCAGTGTTGATCTTGCCGGACTGCGTTAAAACGGGCAGCAGATAACCAACGCCGATGAAACCGGTGGAAAGGTGCCCGCCTTTGGCGTTGATGTCCTCAGCCAAATAGTCTGCCGCTTTGGGTCGCATTGCGTCTGGCAGCAAATCAAACTTGAGCGCCATGGCGTAGTCGGTTTGAGTATGCCCGCGGATGCGCCCGTCGGCGGCAATGTACTTCTTGGTGAAAGCCGCCTTGATGTCTTGAAAGAGCTGCTCATATTTCGCCGACTCTTCCGTGCGCCCAAGGGCTTCGCAGGATTTCGCCACCAAGTGAGTGGAATACGCAAAAAACGCCGTTCCAATAAGATCTTTGGGAGTATCGGCGCCGATTGAAAGCCAGTCGCCATAGTCGCTGCCGCGATCCCTGTCCCGAATAAGGCCATCGCTATGCCGACGTAGATACTCCACCCATTTGATCATCGCGGGGAGGTGCTGTTCAAGAATGCGTTTGTCACCGTAGGCCTGATATATCGTCCAAGGACAAATGACGCCGGCATCACCCCAGCCGGGCACGCCGCCCGATGCAGTATTGGGACTCACGTCACTAAACGCGCCGTCCGACGATTGGCCATCATCAACATCCACCAGCCATTTGGTGAAGAACGCTGCGACGTCCGCGTTGTAAGTCGCAGTCCGAATGAACGCTTGGGCATCGCCCATCCACCCAAGACGTTCATCGCGCTGGGGGCAGTCTGTGGGAACGCTCAAGTAGTTGCCGCGCTGGCCCCATTGGATGTTGGACTGGAGTTGATTAATGCGCGCGTCAGAACAGGCGAACTCACCCGTCCGGGGAGTATCCGAAGCAATGACAATGCCGGTAACCGCGTCGCTTGAAGGCCTGGCCGGCAGACCGCTGACTTCCACATAGCGGAAGCCATGGAAAGTGAAACGCGGCTGCCAAACTTCCTCACCATCCCCTTTGCAGATGTAATGATCCACGGAAGCCGCGCCACGCAGGTTCTGGGTGTAGATTGTGCCATCGGCATTGAGCATCTCGGCATGACGCATCGTTACTTTGGTGCCGGCGGGAGCTGAAACCTTCAAGCGGACGACGCCAACCATGTTTTGACCGAGATCAAAGACCCAGCAGCCAGGTTTGGTCTCTTTCATTGATTTCGGTTTGAGTTCGCAGATCTGCCGGACGGGTTCCATTACCTGAGCGTCCAGCGCGATGTCGGGTTTGGCCTGCGCTTTCGCCGGCGCCCAGTGAGCGTCGTCAAGGGCCGGTTCATCCCAGGCTTTGATTTCGAGGCGCGCGTCATAGTCCTCGCCTGCCATGAAATCAGACGTGAGTGTGGGGCTGGAGTGAGTTTTCCATGATGCGTCGGTGATAATCCGTTCGGTTCGATCGTCGGAATAAGTCACTTCAAGCTGTGCCAGAAACTTGGGTTCTTTCCCAAAAAACTGGAATCCGCCATTGCCGATATGGCCGGAGTACCAGCCGTTGGCCAGGGTGGCAACTATTGCGTTTTGACCTCGTTGAAGCAGAGCGGTGACGTCGTAGGCCTGGTAGCGCACGCGCTTGCGGTAATCTGTCCAGTCTGGAGCCAGCATGTGATCTCCGACGCGCCGACCATTGATATCAACCTCATAAAGTCCGAGTGCCGTAACGTAAAGAACCGCCCGCTTTATGGGCATCGTCAAATCAAATGCTTTCCGCAGATAGGGCAGGCCGCCCATTCCTTCGGGGATCGTGAGGGTTTGATTCTCGTCAATTTCTTTCGTCTCACGTTGGCCTCCAACTTCATAGTCCACGTGCAGTCTTTTCGCCCGATTCAAAGCGGGGTCACCTCCCAGCGTCTCGTTGTTGGCCACCAGGCGGAGCCCGTTTTTCTTGACGCTCCCAGCCAGGGTGGCAGTCACGTCGGCGGTGCCGCCGCCCTCGACGGCTCCATAGGTTGCGTGACGAATAATCAGCCCGGCAGCCGGCGGAAGATCCGGCGCATCCGCGGTAATCCATTGCGCGCTCCAGTCATCGGGTTTGAGCAAGCCCATCTGCCAGCCAGCGACCTGGCTCCAACGGCTCCGATCGCCATTCCGATCCCAAACCCGCACCTTCCAGTAGCAATTCTGACGGGAGATCAGCGACCGGCCCTTGTACTCAATTTGGGAGGTTTCGTCCGAAACCACCTTGCCGCTGTCCCACAAGTCGCCATGGTCCTCCTTCAGTAGCTTGATGGACGATGCTACCAAGATTTGATAAGCGGTTTGCAGTTCGCCCCTTCGATTTGAAGTGATAATCCAGCTCAAGCGCGGATTCACGGCATCGATTCCGAGCGGGTTTACCAAGTACTCGCAACGAAGGTATTCAACTTCCGCGCAGCAAACTTTGGCAATTAAGACGATGGCGAGAATGAGGATATGTCTTAAATGCTTCATGAACTCTTTAAATTCTTGCCGGATGGATTTTGGCCGAAACAGCGCCCACCTTCTAGACGGCGATCCTCTCCTTGCCAAGCTCCGTTATCCACAATCATACCACATTATACGGCTAATTGGTTTACTCTAGAGGCCGGCATTTAGAACGGTCTATACCCAGACTTGGTGAGCCTGGCATGACCGGAACAGGGGAGGCAGGGCCATGACGCGGAGGAGTACCCCACGGCGTTCTGGAGGCCGTAAAGCCCACAGCCATTGCTCTTGGGGAATGCCGAACGATCTTGACGTCGCATATACACCCTGCTAAAAGGTTAAAAGTTATCTTATGCGTACGTGCCGAAACAGTGCCTGGTTTGTGTGTTTATTCGGCACAACAATGGTTGCCGTTTACGCATGGCAACTTGCCTCGGTCCGTGCGCAGGAGACTCAAACGAACGAACTCCTGGACATGGAAATTGCGGCAGCCGCCCAAGGCCCCGGGCCGGATTCCACCAACGGACTTGGATCGTGGATCTGGGACGCGCACACCTTTGACAGGCAGTCTTGTTTGTTGTGGCGCTCATTCGAGGTTCCAACCACAACCACCGTCACTCACGCCCAAATTAGAATGACCGCGGACAACGAGTACTTTCTCTCTCTGGATGGCCGCGAGTTGGGGCGAGGTGTCGAATGGCACGAGTTGTTCGACTACAATGTGACCTATTTGCTCTCTCCCGGAAAACATGTTATCGCGGTCAGCGCCTACAACGCCTCGGATTCCGCTGGGATGATCTTCGGTCTGCAAATTGATTTGGCGGACGGTCAGACCATGGAAATCAAATCAGACCAAAATTGGAGGATCGTTCCCAGTTCAGAGGAAGGGTGGAAAACAAAAACCAAAGCGCCGGACACCTGGCCCACAGCTACAATCGTGGCGCCCCTTGGCGGCAGTCCGTGGTGGACCCGTCCCTCAAGGGTGAATACGATGGAGACCCTGCTCCCCGTCAAACTCCGGCTTTGGCAGACGGGCTGGTTTCAAATTTCGTCGTTGTCCCTGTGTGCGGCCACCATTTTTCTCAGCCTTCGACTCATCGGGAAGTTGGCCATTCATCGCAGGGAACGGTGGCTGCTGCAAAGGGAGCGCGCCCGCATCGCAAGGGACATCCACGACGACCTGGGCTCGCGCATGACGCAACTGGTTCTCCACGGAGAAGTGGCACAAAGTGAACTGGCTTCCGATTGCTCGACGCGTCTGCAAATAGAAAGAATTTGCCAGGAAGCTCGCGAAGTGCTCTGCACGATGGACGAAATCCTCTGGGAACTGAACCCGAAGCGCGACACCTTTCGTGACTTCGCCTCCTATGTGTGCGGCTACGCCCAGGGATTTTTGAAATCGACCCAAATCCAGTGCCTTTTCGATGTTGCTCCGGAGACGTCCTCCATCGTTCTTGAACTTCCGTTTCGCCGTGCCTTGTTGATGGCCGTGAAAGAAACACTGAACAACGCGGTCAAGCATTCCGAAGCCACAGAACTCATCCTGCGCATTGCGCACCCGGGGCAGAAGTTGGTGGTGACCGTGTGCGACAATGGCAAAGGGTTCGACAGAACCAGGCTAAAGCCGGGGCGCAACGGCCTCTCCAACATCGTGCAAAGACTGGAAGAAGTCGGCGGCGTATGTGAGGTTACCAGCCATCCTGGCCAAGGATGCCGGACTGAGCTTTCTGTTTCATTGGACCATCGGCTGCGTTGGAACACGTGGGGCTGGGTCTTGGACAAGAGCCAGCATTCAGATCAGGCGAACAAAGCGAATCCTTTGGAGGCTAATTATTCTTGAGCATTATCCCTTCAACACAGGAGGCGCCCGGCCTTCGAGTCTCAAAGCCATTGGTCGCAACGCAGGTCAGCCAACCTACCACAAAGCAGCCCTATAAAGTCGCGTTGGTGGAGGACCAACCCAAGGTTCGCGAAAGTTGGACGCGCCTGATCAGTTCGCTCCCCGATTTTTCGTGCGTTTGTTCCTGTGCGACGGGTGAGGAGGCCATTCGCGCTATCCCGCACGAAAAACCGGACGTGATCCTGATGGACATTTTTCTGCCCCGCATGTCGGGCATCGAATGCACCACCCGCCTCAAGGAGGCTCTCCCCGAAACCCAGATCGTCATCCTCACCGCCATGGATGACCAGGAATTGGTCTTCATGGCCTTGGAAGCCGGCGCGGATGGCTATTTGCTCAAGCGAACGAAACCCTCGGAACTGAGATCGGCTTTGTTGGACGTGCTGCGCGGAGGCGCGCCCATGTCCAGCCAAATTGCCCGCCGCGTTATCGAGTCCTTCCGCCGGAAAACGAAAATCCGTGACGAAGCGACCCGCCTCTCCGTCCGGGAGGAGCAAATCCTCCAACTGCTCTCGCAAGGCTATTCCAACAAAGCCATCGCCCACAAACTGGACATAAGTATTGACACCGTCTGCAGCCATCTGAAGCATGTTTACAGCAAGATGCACGTCAGTTCCCGCACCGAGGCCGTCGTTCGCTATATGTCCTCCAAACCCTCCTCGCAAGCGTCTGGTTCGTAATAATTCCGCCAGTGCCGGTTTAGACTGCATCCCCTGTTCCGGTGATGACGATCTCACTAAATCTGGGTATTGTTGCAAGGGCTGTAATGGACTAGACTATCGAATGTCACACAAGGCGCCATAAACCTCCATCAAGCACGTTAGTATTATCACAAACCACCGTCACATCGCGAAGTCCAAAGCCCCGGCAATATTTATTTGCGCAGCGCTGTTCGTCTTTGCGGTTTCCGTCCGGGCCACGCTGGTCATTTCGACAACCAACCAGTATGGCGCAGAGCCGCTCACACCGGCGTGGACTCCCGCCGGCGACAGCTTGATCGCGGGGCTGACGCCCAGCACAGCCTTGGGCAATTTCAGCGAGGAAATTGCCGGACGCAATGTTGATTCTCTGACCTCAGGCGAGAGTCTCACGATTACCTCAGTAGGCGGCACCTGCAGCACAAACTATGTGACTTGTGGCGACGGTGGCGGGGCAGGCTCATTGGTGGTTTATACGCTGCCGAGCACCACCTACGGTTTCAATCTCACCAATATCACTGTTGACAGCGGATGGCAGGATAATGGCCGCGATGCGCAAGCTTACACTGTTTCTTATTCCACGGTGGTGAATCCTGCGCTGTTCATGGTATTGACGCCTGTCAACTACAACCCTTCGGTTCCCGGCAGCACGGCCTCCGCCAACCAGGTCATTCTTGCCGACTCGGCGGGTGGATTGATTGCGTCCAATGTCGCCGCTATTCAGTTTGATTTTACGACCCCGAGTTCCGAGAACGGTTATTGCGGCTACGGCGCCATCACAGTCCAGGGAACGATGGCGACAAATCTGATCGTGCCGCCGGCTGCGCCCATCATTACAGGTCAGCCGCAGTCCATCACCCTTTATGCCGGAGTCACGCTGAATTTCGCCCCGACCATCACTGGCTCACCGCCATTGAGCTATCAATGGCAGTTCATCAGCAATAACATCACCAACGCTATAGCCGGCGCGACGAATGCCATTCTGACGATCAACAATTTGGCTGAGGCCAACGCCGGTTCCTATCAATTGTTGGTCACCAACAGCCTCGGTCACACTGAAAGTAGTCTGGCGGCGTTGAGCATTATCACGCCGGTGCCGGGCTCGTATGAATGCGCAGTCCTAGCCAACAGTCCGCTTTTGTATTGGAAGCTCGACGAAACCAACAATCCGGCTAGCGGGGGCGCAGTGGCCTACGATTACGTGAATGGCTACAATGGCGTCTATCAAACAGGCGCCCAGAATGGAGATGATGGAATTTTGGGGCTCCAGCCTCCAATGTTCGCTGGCTTCCCCGGCAACAATACTGCGATGGAAACATTTGCCAATACGCCAAACTCCTACATGACAGCCTCGGTTGGGAATATGTTTGCGAGCAATTTGACTTATGCCATGTGGATTTACCCAACCGCTCCTGCTGAGAGTTACGCCGGGTTGCTTGTGGATCGAGGGGCGGCTGGGGAAGGCTTTGGTTTTGGTGGTGTCGCCAATGCCAGCGGGATGTATGACTTGGATTACATTTGGAACCAAAACACAACCTCCGGCTTTAATTCCTACTTATTTCCGCCCATCAATCAATGGTCGTTCGTAGCCATGGTCCTCTCACCGGCCCAGGCAGTGCTTTACCTGTTCAATAGCAGTGGGTTCCAGGCCGCCACGAATGCAGTTGCGAATGACAGTGAGGAGTTTGGCGTGGCCTGGCATTTGGGCGACGACGGTGTGTTCGGCGGTGGCGTTCGCACCTTCCCCGGAATCATCGATGCAGTAGCGGTGTTCAAAACCGCGTTAGGCCAGAACCAGTTGCTCAATCTCTATTATAACGGCGTTGGAGCACCGCCCCAAACCGCAGTCCCGACTGCCTCGCCTTCAACCAATCTCTTTATCGGAGATTCCGTTGTGCTTTCCGAACTGGCCCAAGGCGCGACGCCTGTTCAATATCAATGGGAGTCCAACGGATTCTCGCTGGCCGGTGCCACCAACAGCTCTTTGCTCCTGTCGAATCTCACCATGTCCGCTTCCGGCAATTATCAGGTGATCGTTAGCAACATTTATGGAGAAGCCACGAGCGCCCCCGTCACACTGGCGGTCACGCTCGACACCAATCCGCCGGTGGTCTTGCGCGCTTTCAACATCGGCACCACGAGCGTCGAACTGGACTTTTCCAAAACCGTCGAGGTTTCCAGCGCCACGAATACGGCGAATTATCTTTTTACCGATGGCCTTGCCATCACGACCGCATCGCTCGCGACCAACAACTCGTCGGTTGTGCTAACAACGGGCCCGATGATCGATGCCACCAGCTACAGCCTTGTCATTAATGGCGTTCGCGATCGAGCTATCCCGCCCAACACCATCGCGTCCAATACGCTCGTCAGTTTCACGGCCTCGCCCTTTGCACCGCTAGACATCGGCACTCCGGCGATTGCTTCCACTGACATTTATACAAACAGCAGAGTGATCATCAACAGCGCCGGCAATAATATTGGCGGTACCAGCGATCAATTTAATTTTGATTATGAACCGCAGACCGGCAATTTCGATGTCACGGTTTGCCTGGCCGGCATGGGTTTGTCCGAACTGTGGGCACAGGCCGGCTTGATGGCCCGCGCCAGCTTGGCGTCGGGCAGCCCGTTCGCCGCCGCTTTGGCCACGCCAGGCATCAACGGGGATTCCTTCGTCGATCGCGTCACCACCAACGGCGCGTCCGTTAGCTCGGGAAATTTTCCTGTCAACTATCCGCATACCTGGCTGCGGCTCAATCGCGTCGGCAACGTGTTCACCGGCTTTGGCGGTTACGATGGGACAAATTGGACGCAGTTGGGCACAGCGACGATTTCGATGCCCACCCAGATATACCTTGGATTTGCCGTGGCCAGTGACAGCACGAATCAACTGATCACGGCGCAATTTGTAAATTTTGAAAACACGCCCACCAACGCCGTAGTGGCCACGCAGGTCAATCCGCACGACGCCATCGGGCCAAGCAGCCGCATGACGCCAATTGTGTTCTCTGAAATCATGTGGAAACCCGCGCCGCGGACCGACGGGAAAAATCTGGAGTACCTGGAGATCTACAATTCCAACCCTTGGTTCCAGGACATCAGCAGTTATCAAGTGACTTGTGCGGACATGAATTACAGATTCGCGACGGGGGCAACGATTCCTGGCGGTGGTTACCTTGTCCTGGCTGCCGCGCCGGCGGACATTGAAAGTGTCTATGGCATCACCAATGTCCTGGGACCCTACAACGGCAGCCTCAAACATGCCGAGACGCTGGAATTGCTGGACGAACAAAGCAACGTGTTGCTCACGGTGCCCTATACCGATGTTTACCCGTGGCCGGTAGCTACCGACGGCACCGGACACTCGCTGATCCTCGCGAATCCAACTTACGGCGAAGGCGACCCGCGCGCCTGGGACATCAGCGACGTGGTGGGCGGTTCGCCCGGTGGAATGGATGGGTTCACTCCAAGCTTGTTGCGCAACGTCGTGATCAACGAAATTCTGCCGCATTCGGAGAATCCGGCCGTGCCGCAGTTCATCGAACTCTACAATCACAGCACCAGCACTGTGGATGTTTCGGGCTGTATTCTGACCGATGATCCGGCGACCAATGAATTTGTCATTCCCGCAGGCACGGTGATCGGACCGGCGGGCTTTGTGTCTTTCACGCAATCGCAATTCGGTTTCACGCTCAACGGCGAGGGCGAGACGCTTTACTTCATCAAGCCGGACGGCAGTCGCATCCTGGACGCCGTGCAGTTTGGGGCGCAGGCCGACGGTGTTTCCTATGGCCGCTGGCCGGATGGCGCCAATGATTTTTATGCCTTCACCACCAACACGCCCGGCACGAATAACAGCACTATTTTAATCGGCGATATTGTCATCAACGAATTGATGTATGATCC
>DASYNM010000102.1:0-4738 GCA_036008545.1 Verrucomicrobiia bacterium | reverse complement strand
CAAGGTCAATAAGCGCAGGCCAATTCGATCACCTGCCCGCACCCGCATTCAATGCGGATGCCCGAAACAACCTCGCCTTGGCGCTGCAAAGTTACGGACGGCTTCCCGCAAGCTTTGGCCGATTGCTGGGCCCTGCCGGCTTCCGGCATGGGTTCGAAAATGGCCTTCGCCTCGGCTTGCGGCAGAACTTTTAATTGGAGCAAGTTCGATTCGCCGGCGGAAATCGGCGCTGTGACGAGAGGAAGAAATGAGTCGGTCATGGATGTTGGTCAGGCCTTCTTGTTCGATTGCACATTGAGCAAAACGGAAACCCGGCGGTTGACCTCATTGGTCGAGTCGTACTCCCGCATCGGATCGGTGTCGCCAAATCCGGCTACCTTGGTGATTTGGGCCGCGCTGACGCCGTGCTCGAGCAACTTGCGGCGCACCGCGTTGGCGCGATCCGCCGAGATCTCCCAATCGCCGTAGTCGGGCCGAATAGGCGCGTTGCCACTTTCTGTGTGCCCCGAGAGTTCAATCGTAAATCCATGATAACGCGAAATCTCCCAGGCCAAGGTCGAGAAAACCCAGTCGCCGTAGGGAGTGAAGCGTGTGCTCTGCGGTTCAAAGATTGGTTTGTGCGAACGGTCAAATACATTGATCAGCAGGCCCTCCGACGTCAAATCCAGCTTGACCGAGCTATCCGTCTCATCCTGGATTTGCAGCGATTTGGTCAGGTCCTGGTTCATGCGACGCAGCATTGTCAATTCGACGACCGAGGCCATGTTGGCATTGCCGCCGCTTTCGCGCGACGCCTGCATGTCCTTGTTGGGGATGATGCCCACGGACTCCTTGGTGATGGAGGAAAAAGGATTGCGGAAGGCGCGCTCGACGGCGTCCTTGATGCGTTGGTCCTGAGAGGTGAGCCAGAGCACGATAAAAAGCGCCATCATCGCCGTGGTGAAATCGGCATAAGCCACCTTCCACGCGCCACCGTGATGTTTTTTGTCGCTCATTTTCGGTTTACTTCGCCGTTTGGTTCAACGACTTGAGCATGCTCTCCAGACCGTCCGCACTGGGCTTGACTTCGCTGGACAATCCGCGCCGGGCCACTTCGATGGCCATGATCGGCGACATTCCACTGGCGAAACTGATGACCGACGCGGCTATGCAGCGGATGTAGGCAATCTCCGCGATGCTGACAAATTCCATATTGACAGCCAGTGGATTCATAAAGCCGTAGGAAATAAAAATGCCAAGGAATGTTCCCACCAGCGCCGCGGCCACTTTTTCACCGATCTTCTCGATTGGGCCGGCGATGGAGGCCATCGTGATGACAATGCCCAACACCGCCGCCACGATGCCGAATCCCGGCATGGCGTCGGCCGCCTTGGTCAGCACACCGATCGGGCGTTCATGTTCCTCGGCCATCGCCGTCACTTCGATGTCCAGCAGCATCCGCAAATGGTCCGGCTTGATTTTTCCGTCGATAATTGGGCGCAATCCGTTGCAGAGAAATTCCATGGCGTGCTTATTTTTTTGGAAACCGGGATACTTGCTGAAGATCGCGCTGGTTTCCGGAGCCATGATGTGCTCTTCCAACGAGACCATGCCCCCGCGCCGGCCTAGCATGAATAATTCGTAAAGCGCCTTAAACAATTCGTCATAAGCGCTCCGCGAATAGGGCGAGCCTTTCAAGGCTCCAAGTATCTGCTTGAAGAGATCGATCAGGACCCTCCTGGGGGACATCAGCACCAGCGAACCCAGCGCCGCGCCACCGATGATGACCAATTCGGAAAGGTGCAGCAATGCCATGGTGTTGCCGCCGGCCATCATGAAGCCGCCGACGACCGACCCAATGACAATAAGTGCTCCTAAGATGACGATCATGAGCAGCTCACAACGGATGGTTGAAAACTTCCGGGTCTTCCTTATGCAACAGCGCTTTGATGGCCAGAATCGCCTGGGAATGAATCTGGCAGATGCGGGATTCGGTCACGCCGAAAGCCTCGGCGATTTCCCGTAAACGCAGGTCTTCAAAATAATAGAGCGCCAACACTTTGCGCTGCATCTCCGGCAATTCCTTAAGCCGCTCTCCGATTAATCCAGCCAATTCCCGGACCGAAGTCCATTGCTCGGGACTAGCCTGAGTGTCGTCGGCGATCACGTCATAGACCGATCCGCCGTCGCCATCGTGGCCGAGCACGGAGTCCAGACAAACAAAAGTCGTGGGCCGGATTTCCTCCAATAGTTCCTCGTATTGATCGACGGGCATCTTCAAGGCCTTGGCCATCTGGGCATTGGTCGGCACGGCGCCGGTGCGCTGCATCAAGGCCTGCATCGCCTTCTCGATCTTCTTGGCCTTTTCGTGAATCGAGCGCGGCACCCAATCCAGGCGGCGCAGTTCATCAAAAACGGCGCCGCGGATGCGCACCCGCGCATAGGTTTCAAAGGAAGTGCCGTTCTGGGGATTGAAGCGGCGCATGGCGTTGAGCAAGCCGACCAATCCGGCGCTGTAAAGATCATCGCTGTTGACGTGCGTCGGCAAAGTCATGGCCAGACGGCCAACGACGGTTTTTACCAGCGGGAGATATTCCTCCACCAGGTTGTTCTCGATCAAACTGCCCGGGCCGTTCCGGGAGTAGAGCCGCCACAATTCTTTTTGTTTCGAGCGACGTTGCTCGGCGGTGGAAGGAGGTGGTTCTAATTCGCACAAAGTCGCGCTCATGTTCTAGATGCTTTTGGAGTGTTGGTAGTTGTTGTCAGGATGGCTTCCTGGGCCAGTTCGCGTTCCTGGACTGACTGCGCCAGGCTCTTGCGCCAAACGCGGCCCCACCAGCGCATCAATAGTGCGCTGAGGTAGGCTGCCACGCAGCCGTGCCAGAGGCAGGCCGGCCAGGCACTGCCTTGAAGATAGCTAATTCCCATCCCCAGCCCCCATCCCGTCAATCCGCCGACTAGGAGTAATGATTTCATAATTGTTCACGGTCAAACACCATGAGCAAGACCGTTGCCATGTTTGATGAGGGAAGTGACTGACGAAGAAAAAAACTTAATCTCCGGGGGAAAACTGACGATAGAGGCTTGGGGCGAAACCGTCGTTGTAGGCGGGACGGGCACATTTTGCCCTGTCCAAACCCTAGGAAAGCGGCAATTTATTCCCTAAGAGGGGGCTACAAAAATCCTTTTATTTCTTCGCGGTCGACTCGAGGCGCTTTAGGTCCTGAGCAAGAAATTCAGCCACGTCCTTGAATCTGTGTACGTTTGCTGGATTGACGTCCATCAAGGTTTTGTGGGCGTCCAGGCAGTTACGAGTGACCTCGGTCTTGGTTTTGTCTTCCGTTTGGGCCAGAGACTCATAATTCACCGACAGGGAATCGGGGCAGTGCGTGATTTTGAAAAGGTGGGCCACGCCCAGGTTTTCCAGTGTTTCGACGATTCGCGGAATCGGATTCAATAACTCCAAGGAAGGGCCTCCCGCCGGGTTATCGGAGCAGGACTTCAAGCCTTCGCCAGAGAGGATGCCCAGGAAGGTGCTGTCCATCATCACGCATTCGCTCAATTCGAAGACAAAGCGGCAATAACTGCGCCGACGGAGTTCATCGATCAATTTCCGCAGATCAAGGCTCAAGTTAAAATCCCCACGACCATTGATCTTGATGAAGACCACTTGATCGCGAACCGCCAGCATCAATTTTGCCTTGGACTCGTTCATGAGACAGCCTCCTTAATATCCCGCTGCGCGACTCGGTAGTCAAGCGGCAGCCGACAAAACATTTCCGCCGGGGCGGCTGAGGATCCGCACCAGGGCCTGCTGCAAAACCAGGGCCGGATCCAAACTGCGCGAGACTAGTTGCCGGTTGCATTCCAGCAGCAGGTCCATCGCGGCGATCAGTTCGGCCTGAGTGTAGTTGGGCGCCTGCGCCAACGCCCGGAACAACACATAAGGATTGATCGCCAGTGGATTGAATTTTTTGTCTTCGGGAAGCGCCTCCGCGGGAATCCGCGCCAACTGTCCCTTGAACCGGCTGAAATCCTTTTCTGGTCGGAGCCATTTCCGCCCCAGCATCTCCGTCACCATGATCAAGCTGCGCACCTTGCTGATTAGCCCGTAAAGCAGTCCGATCTCATTGTGTTGCGGGTCGCGCCGCACTTCCCAAAGCTCCTCGTCCAGGCAGCGCAAAACGCGCGGCAAATCCCTGTCGCCCAAGGCGTCGCCCAACGCAAAGGCCCGCGCCGATTTGTGCCGCGTTACGATGGCCTCGACATCGGCCATCTCGATGCGAGCGCGCGTACCGACATAAAGCGAGAGCTTCTCGATTTCGCTGCGCAACGCGCGGGGATGAGGGCCGGTGTAGGCGACCAAACGCGCCAGCGCCTCGTCTGAAATCTCCTTGCCTAACTCACCCAACACTCGCGATGCGAGACTCTCGGCTTGCTGTGCCCAGTCACGGTCTTCGGCTGACCAACCGGCGAACACCTCGACCGATCCGATCTTTTCCAACGTCTTGTAGAAAGTTTTGCGCTTATCCACCTTGCCGGCGCTGACCAGGAGCCGGACGTTCTGCCACGAAAAAGCCTTCAATTCCTGCGCCAAGTCGGAGAGATTCTCGGTCACAGCTTGCGCTTCCGCGGCGCGCTCCTCACCCATGAAATTGCAACTCTTGAGCCAGATGACCTTGCCGCTCCCGAAGAATGGAAGAGTTTGCAGGGCGGCGCGCAGTTTGGAAAGAGCGTTCAGGGCCTCACCACTGTTGCT
>DASYNM010000101.1:0-7607 GCA_036008545.1 Verrucomicrobiia bacterium | reverse complement strand
GACGATGGAAGTTCCCGCGCCGGAAGCACCCGCAGTCGAGCATCCACAGTGTGTGTTGTGCTCAAAACTGAACCTGCGCCGGCGCAACTTCGCCCTTAGAAAAAGGCCCACGGTCGCCGCAACGACGCCGAGAGCCGCAATCTTCTGCCAATCCATAAGCTTAAGATAGCCTTTTGTGGAGATCGTGCAACTGGATGTTTTGGCGGGGTTGATTTTGGATGCGGCGGCAAAACGGCCGCCTTCCTGAATTATTCTCGTCAATCGCATAGCCCGCCCCCTACGATGGCTCGAATACTGAATGAGTAAACCGAGTCAAATGCACGAAATTTAGCACGCACCCGCACTATGGCGACCAAATCATTGCCCGCCCGACACGCTTATCTTATGGCCAGCGGCGACCTTCGCCTCAGCGCCAATCAGAAGTGCTGGCCCGTCCAGTCCAACATGGAAGCCGTTCTGGCCAAGGCCATTGGGAGCGAAGGTTGGAAGCTTGTCCGCGCCCACGGTTTCGATCCCTCCAAAAATCACGGGTTCATCGATTCGCAGAAAATGGGCATGGAAGTCTTCCGCCGCATCGATCCTCAAGCGCCGCTAATCGTGGCCGAAGCCGTGTGGCAGTACAGTCACCATGTCCTGCCTGGCTTGTTCACGCATCGCGGCCCCATTTTGACCGTGGCCAATTGGAGCGGCACCTGGCCGGGGTTGGTCGGCATGCTCAATCTTAATGGCTCGATGACCAAGGCGGGCATCGGTTACAGTTCGCTCTGGAGCGAGGATTTCTCGGACGGTTTTTTTCAAAAGGGCATCCGCCAATGGCTCAATGCCGGTATGCTTACGCACGATCAAAGCCATGTGCGCGATTTAGCCCGCGTCACGTTGCCGGCGTCGGAGGAAAAACTCGGTCGCGCCTTCGGTCGGCAATTCAAAGAGCGCAAAGCCATCATGGGCGTTTTCGACGAAGGTTGCATGGGGATGTTCAACGCGATTATTCCCGACGAATTGCTGCATCCCACCGGACTGTTCAAGGAGCGCCTGAGCCAATCGGCCCTCTTTGCCGCCATGCGCGAGGTGACCGACGCCGAGGCGCGCGCCGTGCTGAAATGGTATTTGAAAAAAGGGTTGACGTTCAAATGGGGCAAGGACGAGAAGACTGAATTGACGCGCGCCCAAACGCTGCAACAATGCAAAATGTATATCGCCGCGCTGCGCATTGCCGATGACTTCGGTTGCGCGGCCATTGGTGTCCAGTATCAGCAAGGGTTGAAGGACCTCGCGCCTGCCAGCGATTTGGCGGAAGGCACTCTCAACAATGTGGACCGCCCACCGGTTCGATGCGGACGCACTGGTCGCGTCCTGTACGCCGGCGAAGCGCTGCCGCATTTCAACGAGGTGGATGAATGCGCCGGGTTGGACGGATTGCTCACGTATCATCTTTGGCGCAAACTGGGTTATCCGCCGGAAAACACGCTGCACGATTTGCGTTGGGGCCAGCAGTATCGGAGCAACGGCTTCGATGATTTTGTCTGGGTGCTGTTGATTTCTGGGGCCGCGCCGCCAGCCCACTTCATCGGCGGTTGGAAAGGCACATCCAGCGAGCGGCAGCCTCCCATGTATTTTCGCCTCGGCGGCGGCACGCTCAAAGGCATCAGCAAGCCCGGTCACATTGTTTGGAGCCGCGTTTTTGTCATGGACGGAAAATTGCATTGCGACCTGGGCGTCGGCCAAGCCGTGGAATTGCCGCGCCAGGAAACCGACCGCCGCTGGCGCGAAACGACTCCGCAATGGCCGATCATGCACGCCTGCTTCGACGGCGTCACGCGCGACCAGATGATGGCCCGGCACAAATCCAACCATATCCAGGTCGTTTATGCGCCCGACCGGAAAAAAGCCCATCGCGCCTGCCGCATCAAAGCCGCCGCCATGGCGGAGTTGGGGCTGGAAGTGCATTTGTGCGGCAACATCGACTTGGGGTGAACCGTTTCGTCGACTTGATCGCTGCGCTTTTGCGAAGCATCGATCCCGATTACATCGTGGAGCGGGTCACGGGGAAGACGGAGGTTTCAGCCAAAAAGTCCAAACAGCGTTTGGACAATTGTCTGGGGATTACTTTGAGGTCCTGAGAAAGGCGCTCCACGGGGCACTGCTGGAAAAACGCCATCCCACTTTGGGTCCGGGCTCATCTTCTCCCATTTGCGTCATTATTGCCTCGGACTGATTCTCTTCCACCTTGGTGATCCGCACAGATTCAACCTTCTTCGTAGGTTCGACCACGTGGAGCTCCATTCCGGTTTGAAGACCCTTGCTCGCGCCTGCGTTGAGAACTACGGTCGTGTCCTTGAATTTCCAATCAGCAACGCTCGGCCGCGTCCTGTACGGACCGACGGAAATAATTTCGGCTAAGATGGGATTGGAAACGAGATAGGTTTGAAATTCCTTTGGGACATTAGGCATCCCGGAAACCTGTTTCTTCTCATCTCCAATGCGGAGTAAATAAAAGCCGTGCATGTTACCACGCGGTTCGCTGCCTTCGTTCACGCGGTTACAAAACCCGATGACGTCATCCGCCGGGACGAGATATTGACGATCTCCCCATGGAACAGGAATGAGATCTGGAGCGATTCCCTCAAAACCTTCTCTTTTATTTTCGAATGTGAACGTAAGGTGAAGACGATTATTGGTCCAATTCACAGAGCCATAATTTCTGTCATACAACCCGACACACCCATGCCACTCGAAAACAAATCCTGATTTTGGCGCGAAATCGAAGGATACATTCACACAAAGCCCATCCCCTTCATAATACTTACCAGCCCACATGTGATTATGAAGCCCCTTGCATTCCGATGCGATTTGCTCGCGCAAGCCATTGGCAGTGCTCTCAGCGCGCATTGTCCTTTTGGCAGTCCATTCCGCACTCGTGGCTATTTTCGGCCCACTGGAAGAGCAGGAAAGGTTAACTGCTACCACGACGACCGCACTCAGAAAGTGTTGCAGTTTCATAATCACTACTGCGTCATGCTCTGTTACAACTTAAAGGAACGCGTGTCAAACTACTTCATTTGGGAAGGACGTACTCTTAAGAAATTCCTCGCCCCGAGTGGCGCAGTGAACTTGGGCTGTGCTATAACTGTGTCGCCATGAGAACTAAAGAAAGAGACAGCGCCAAGGAACTTTACAAAAAGTTGCGCGCACGGTCATGGACGCAACTATGGAGCGAGGACGTGGCGCGGTTCAATGCGGCGTCGCCGGAGGAACGGAATAAAACGGTGGCGGTCATTCGCGCGGTGGGAGTGGTTTTCGCAGAGTCGGGACCGATGGAAGAAAAGGCGAAGGTGCGCGAATGGCTCCGGGGCTTGTTGAAGGACCCCGACGAAAAAGTCAGGCGCTACGCGATGGCTGCCATTCCGAAAATCGGCGCGGGAGCGAAGGAAGAGGGGGAACTCCTTTCTGCATTGCAAAAGACCACAGAAGAGCGCGAGAAAAAATTCCTGGTGCAAACTTTGGGCAAAATCGGCGGAGCAGCAACGTTGGAGCAAGGACTATTAGGACAGGCTGAGCAGAAAGTCAAAGCCAGCATCGCCCGGAAGGAAACTCCGAGTGCGATTCGAATCCAGGGCGTGTTAGCTGATTTCTCGGGGTTGCGCATCCATTTGCGCGGACGCAGTGGATTGGAGCAAATCGTCCGTGACGAAGTGGAGCAATCCAAGCGGAAGCCTGAAAGATTTCGCGCCACAGAAGTCCAGAGCGGCAGGGTGACGATTGTCCCGGTGGCGCCGTTTGCCTTGGCTGACCTTTATGCTATGAGGTGTTTTGCCACCGTGGGTTTCGTTTTGGGGCAGACCGAGGGCGCCGGCCAAGAAGAGTCCACGGAAGCTTTGGCGGCGGTGGTGACCTCGCCATTGGCGCGGCGTCTTTTCCAGACCTTCACCGAAGGATCGATTCGCTATCGCTTAAATTTTGTGGGCAAGGGCCACCAAAGAGCCGCCGTGGGCCACTTGGCAAATCTGATTTATGCCCGCTGTCCGGAAATTCTTAACGACGGCCGCAGCGTGACCTGGACCATCGACATTTATCCAAACGGCCGCGGCCACCTGGTGGAATTACGACCGAATATGACGCCCGATCCGCGTTATTCTTATCGACAGAAGGATGTGCCAGCGTCGTCGCATCCGCAGTTGGCCGCGTGTCTGGCGCGCCTGGCCGGAAGGATCGAGAATGAAGTCATTTGGGATCCGTTTTGCGGTTCAGGACTGGAATTGATTGAAAGCGCGTTGCTGGGCGGCGTGCGCAGCGTGTATGGGAGCGATCGCAGTGAAACGGCTGTCGGCATTGCACGAAACAATTTTGTGGCCGCAAAGTTGAAATCCATCCCGGCAAAGTTTATGTGCGGCGACTTTCGAGAAAGCGCCACGAGCCACGACCTCGCGGCTGCGAAGGTCACCTTGATCATCACCAATCCGCCGATGGGCATGAGGGTGCCTGTGGCCAACTTGCGTCAGTTAATCGCGGACCTATTTCGAGTCGCCGCCAAAGTGCTCCAACCTGGCGGGCGGCTGGTACTGGTCAATCCATTGTCGATAGCGACGCCGCAGCCATTGCTAAAATTGCAGGTTCAGCAAAAGGTCGATATGGGTGGCTTCGAATGTCGAATGGAAAAATATCTAAAGCAGGCGGGGTGAGCGGCCGCGATCCGCTGGAATATTGAAAGTTGCTAATGGTGGCGGATGTGTCATCTTAGCCTATATTGACATCTTATGGATAAGCCAAAAATTGTTGCCTACTTGAAACCCACTTGCGGTTGGAGCCAGGGTGTGCGCGCCGTCCTGCGCAAATACGACCTGCCCTTCGAAGACCGCGACATCATCAACGACCCCAACCAACGCCAGGAGATGATCGAAAAGAGCGGCCAGATGCTCAGCCCGTGCGTGGAAGTCAATGGCCGGATGCTGGCGGACGTGAGTGGAGAGGAAGTCGAGTCTTTTCTTTTGGCCAACTCGCTGGCTCAGGCCAACGAACGCAAGCCCGACGCGCCCACCAATCAGCCTTGCGCCCACGAGATGCCTCAGGCCAGCCCGCTGCATTTCCGCTGACCCGCGTTAGCGCGATTCCAGCAGGCAACGTACGCACATGGGGTTGTCGCTAGGCACCTGGCTCCCCGTCGGTTTCAACGTGCCAGTGGCAGTGTCGATACCAAATACAACGATTGTGTTTGAGTCTTGGTTCGCCGCCAGAAGATAACGGCCGGTCGGATCAATCTCAAATTGCCGAGGCGTTTTGCCGCCTGTGGGGACGCGTTCAATGAACGTCAACTGACCGCTCTTCTTGTCGCAAGCGAACACCACGATGCTGTTGTCACCGCGATTGGAGCCATAGACAAATTTTCCGGACGGGTGCACCACCACTTCCGCGCAAGTGTTCTGTCCGGAAAAAGCATCCGGCAAGGTCGATACGGTTTGAACTTCCGTCAACGCGCCGCTGGAGCGATCGCAGCCGAACACAGTGAGGCTCGAACCCATTTCGTTGATGACAAAGGCCCAACGACCATCGGGGTGAAACGCAATATGCCGCGGCCCAGCGCCGGGCTTGGCCTGGGCAAAAGCAGGCTCGGCTGAAACCAGCGTCCCGTGGCTGGGGTCGAATTTGAAAATCATCACCTTGTCCAAGCCCAAGTCGCAGCCATAAGCGAACTTGTCCTTCGGCCCGGCCACCAAACAATGCGCATGCGGCCCTTCTTGGCGGTTCGGATTAACGCTCGATCCTTGGTCTTGAATAAAGGCGGACATGGGTTGCACTTCGCCGTTTTCGGCCAGCGGAAACGCGGCGAAACTGCCGCTGCCATAATTGGCGATCAGGGCGTTCTTTCCGCTGGAATCGACTTCCACATAGCAAGGCCCGCTCCCGCCAGCGGGCTGCCGGTTCAGGAGCGTCAGCTTGCCCGCCGCGGCGTCGATGGCGAAGGCGCTGATGCCGCTCGACGCCGAATTCCCACCCTCGCTGATCGAGTAAAGAAACTTATGATTCGGGGCAATAAACAGAAAAGAGGGATGCTCGATCTCAGCGGCCTGGCCCACGCGCGTTAGCACGCCCGACGTAAGGTCGAGCCGGAAGGACTGGATGTTCTTTCTGCCAGAGCCAACGAAGACTAATTCGGTTTGAGATTCCGCGCCAGGCGAAACATCGGCCATTAGGACGGCGAACAATGCGAGAGCGATGCGTGGGCATTTCATATTTTGTTACTTGACTGACATGACGGTGTAATTGCGTTTGCCTTTGCGCAAGAGCAAATGTTTGCCAAAGAGCAAATCGGCGGCGGTCAGATGCCGCTGCGGATTGGATTCACGGATATTGTTGACATAGACGCCGCCGCCCTCAATGTCTTTGCGCGCCTGGCCCTTCGATGGACAGAGGCCGGAGGCGGCCACGATCTCGGGCAATGGGGTCCCGGCGCCATCCAGCTTGGACTTTTCAAGGTCGCGCGTGGGCACTTCGCCTACGATTTCGTTGAAGGTGCTTTCCGCGATGCCTTCCAGGCCGCCACCAAAAAGAATTTCGCTGGCGCGCATCGCCTCCGCCGTCGCAGCCGGGCCGTGAATCAAATCGGTCATAGCCTTGGCCAGCGCTTTGTGGGCGGCGCGAGCTTCGGGGCGCTCTTGATGTTGCGAGGCGAGGACTTCGATTTCCTCCCGGCTCAGGAACGTGAAGAGCTTCAAATAGCGCACCACGTCGCGGTCGTCGGTGCGAATCCAGAATTGGTAGAAGCGATAGACGCTGGTTTTCCTGGCGTCCAACCAGACAGCGCCGGCGGCGGATTTGCCGAACTTGGCGCCGTCGCTATTGAGAATCAGCGGCAAAGTTAGCCCAAAGACGCGCCCGCCGGTTTTCTTGCGCGTCAATTCCATCCCGGCGGTGATGTTGCCCCACTGGTCGCTGCCGCCGATCTGCAATTCGCATTGATGCTTCTGAAACAAATGGAAAAAATCGAACGCCTGCAACAGCATGTAGCTGAACTCGGTGTAGCTGAGACCCGACTCGCGGTCTTCCATGCGTGCGCGGACGCTTTCCTTGGCCATCATCTGATTGACAGAGAAATGTTTCCCGATGTCGCGCAGAAAGTCCAGAAAGCCGACCGGCGCGGTCCAATCGGCATTATCGACCAGCCGGGCCGGATTTCCGGCGCACTCGAAGTCCAGCAGGCGCCGCAATTGCTCCTTGATACCGGCGATGTTGCGATCGAGCACTTCCTTGGTCAGAAGCTGCCGCTCAGTGTCGCGCCCGCTGGGATCGCCAACCATGCCAGTAGCGCCGCCTGCCACGGCGATGGGATGATGGCCACGCAATTGAAAACGGCGCAAGGCCAGTAGCGGCACAAGGCTGCCCGCGTGCAGGCTGTCGGCGGTGGGATCGAACCCAGCGTAGAGGACGATCGGGGCGGACTCCAGGCGCTTCTGCAAATCCGTCGGGTCCGTGCAATCCGCCACCAATCCGCGCCATTCCAATTCCTCAAAAATGTTCATGGCCGTGTCAAACTAATTTGACTTTGCCTTTACCGCGGATGACCTCGCCGATGATCCAGGCGGTTTGCCGGCGCGCGCGGATGAACCGCAGCG
>DASYNM010000100.1:0-10434 GCA_036008545.1 Verrucomicrobiia bacterium | reverse complement strand
AAAAGTGAGATGCGCCCTGCGGGGAACAGCCTCGGAATTCACCCTCGACATCGTGTTGCCTGCGAAACATACTTATGCTGCCATGCAACATTCGCCCGGCTTTTTGAAAGTGGTCAACGAGGTCCGGCCCCGCATCCGCGAGGTCACTTTGGAGGACGCGCGCCGGCGGTTGGAAGCGAATCCCAAGGCGGTCTTGATCGACGTGCGCGAGGATAACGAATGGGCGGCCGGCCACGCAAGCCAGGCCATCCACCTGGGCAGAGGCATCCTGGAACGTGACATCGAGGGAAAGTTTCCCGACCACGACACGGAATGCATCCTCTACTGCGGGGGCGGCTACCGTTCCGCGCTGGCGGCCGATATGGTGCAGCGCATGGGCTACAAGAACGTCGCTTCGCTTATTGGCGGCTACAAGGCGCTGGTGGCGGCGGGTTGGCCGACCACCACTTGACTCGCCTGCCGATCGGCAAACTTTTCTGTAACTATTTGGCCATGAACTGCGTATTCTCGTTTAGCAACATGGCTCACAGCAAAACCGCCAAGGAAGGGATGAATATCTTCTTCCCTGGTCCTATTCACTGGCCGCGGCGCACGTGTCGTTGAAACGAATTGCGCCGGGAATTGTCTATTAATCCTTAGAAAAATGGCAAACAACAAAAGCAAGAGCAGAAGCGAGAGGAAGATCATTCTGTTTTCGATTCTCGTCCTGGTCATTGTGGGCGGTGTCGTCGCGAGCAGATTCGCCAAGGGGACCCCGCCGATTCCCATCACGACGGAAAAAGCCGCCCGCCGCAACATGACCGAAGTGGTGGTGGCCAATGGGAAGATCGAACCGGTGCTCCAGGTCAAGATCAGCCCGGAGGTTTCGGGCGAAATCATCGAACTGGACGTCAAGGAGGGACAGAACGTCAAGAAGGGCGACCTGCTGCTGAAGATCAGGCCTGACAATTATGTGGCGGCGCGCAATTCGGCCCAGGCCAACTACAGGTCCGCCATCGCCAGCCGCGAATCGGCCAAGGCCAATCTGGAAAAGGCGGATTTGGAGTACAAACGCAACGACGCGCTGTTCAAGGAAAAGCTCATCTCCGAATCAGACTACTTGACAGCCAAGACCACCTTGGACGTGGCCAAGACCACTCTGGATGGAGCCGTCGAACAAGTCAGCATCGCCCAGGCGCAATTGCAGTCCGCGGAGGCCGACCTCTCCAAAACCACCATCTATTCCCCATTGACGGGAACCGTGAGCAAACTGAATTCCGAGCTGGGCGAGCGGGTCGTCGGCACTGCACAAATGGCGGGCACGGAAATCATGACGGTGGCGGATCTCAACAACATGGAGGCGCGGGTTGATATTGGCGAGATTGACGTCCCTTTGATCAAGCTCTGCCAGAAGGCCACGCTGGATGTCGATTCGTTCAAGGATCAGAAGTTTAACGGAATAGTGACGGAGATCGCCAATTCGGCCAACAACAACGACACGACCACCACGGCGACCACTTCCTCCAGCACTTCAACCGAGGCGACGAAGTTCCAGGTCAGGATTGCGGTCGCGGAGAAGGAGCGGTTTCTGCCGGGCATGTCCGTGACGGCGAATATTGAAACCCGATACCGCACCAATGTATTAAGCGTGCCCATCTTAAGCGTCACCACGCGCGTTCCCACCAACAGCCTCGCGGACGCCGGCACCAACAATCCCGCTGGTTCCAGCACCAATGTCATGGCCGGATCGAGCACCAACAGCGACGCCACTAATTCACTCGCGGGAAAGAAAGCGGACGAATTGGCCAAGCCGGTTGAAGTTGTCTTTGTCGTTGAAGGCGATCACGTCAAGAAGATTCCCGTCAAGTGCGGCATTAGTGACGACAACTACTACGAAATCATCGACGGATTGAAAGAAGGCGATGTGGTGGTTTCCGGCGGGTCCAAGGTCATCAATCGCGATTTAGAGGATGGCAAGAAAGTCGTCGTCAATGCCGCCGCTGCTGCCCTGGACAAAGACACCAAAACCAACTGACCCGGAGAACGCGCGGTGAGCCTCATTCGCCTTCAGAACATCTCGCGCCTCTATGAAATGGGCGGGGAAACGATCCACGCCTTGCGGGATGTTTCCCTTGAGGTGGAACGCGGCGAATATGTGGCCATCATGGGGCCGTCGGGCTCCGGCAAATCCACCTTGATGAACCTGCTCGGCTGCCTGGACACTTGCACCTCCGGCGTTTATGAGCTTAACGGCACCAACGTCAGCGACTTGGATGACAATGAGCTGGCGGACATCCGCAATCGCGAGATCGGTTTTGTCTTCCAGACCTTCAACCTTCTTCCACGTGCCAATGCCCTGCGCAATGTCGAGCTGCCTTTGATCTACGCCGGCGTCCCGAGTTCGGAGCGCAAACAAATCGCGATGGAAACTTTGGCGAGCGTCGGCCTGGCCGATCGCGTCAAGCATAAGCCCAATGAGATGTCGGGCGGTCAGCGCCAGAGGGTGGCCATTGCCCGCGCCCTGGTCAATTCGCCCTCCATCATCCTGGCCGACGAACCGACGGGCAACCTGGATTCCAAAACGGGCGATGAGATCATGGCCCTGATGCGTTTGCTCTCCGATAAAGGGAACACAATTTTTATCGTCACGCACGAAGAAGAGGTCGCTCTTCACGCCCGGCGCGTCATCCGCATTCGCGACGGCTTGATTGCCGATGACTCGACGCACCAGAAGGCAAGTCCGCCGTGAACTTCCTGCACGAGATCAAAGAGGGATTGCTCATTGCCTGGGACGCCATTCGCGCCAACAAGATGCGCTCGGTGCTGACCACCCTCGGCATCATCATTGGCATCGTCACCGTAACCTCGATGGCCACGGCGATCGACGCGCTGAACCGGGCCTTTGAGGACAGCATTTCCATTCTTGGCGCGGATGTTCTTTTTGTCAGCAGGATCAATTGGCAAACGCACACCGAGGCGGAATGGTTGCAGCAAATCCGCCGCCCCGAAATCACCCTCGAACAAGTGCGACGGCTGGAGAGGCAATTGCCTGAGGCATCGGCGATCGCGCCGACGGCTGGCAACATGCGGTCCGTTTTCTATAAGAATCGCCGCGCCAGCCAGGTGCAAATCATCGGCACCACCGATCAGTTTCTGTCCACCAGCGGTTTCAACATCGCGCAAGGCCGATTCCTGACTCCCACCGAAGTCCTGGGCGGCCGGCCGGTTTGTGTCATTGGCAACGACGTCGAGACCAATCTCTTTGAGAAAGAGTCCCCGCTCGGCAAGAAAATCAAAATCGGCGAACGCAAACTGGAAGTCGTTGGCGTGCTCGAGAAGCGAGGCAGCTTTCTGGGCATGGACAGCTTCGACAACGAAGTCGTCCTACCGGTGCCGCAGTTTGTTTTCAGCTATTGGAGGCGTCCCGATTTTGAAATTCAAGTCAAGGTGCGACAGGTGGCCAAATTGGAGGACGCCAAAGAGGAGTTGCGCGGCATGTTGCGCAAGATCCGCCACGTCAAGCCGCAAGACCCGGATAACTTTGCCATTAATCAGCAGGAACAATTCGTCAAAACTTTCCATGCGGTGACCGGCACCATCGGGGCTGTCGGGATGCTGATCACGGGCATGTCCTTGTTCGTGGGCGGCATCGGCATCATGAACATTATGTTCGTCTCCGTCGCAGAACGCACACGCGAAATTGGCGTGCGCAAGGCCATCGGCGCGCGGCGGCGGACCATTCTGCTGCAATTTCTCATCGAAGCTGCTTTCATCTGCCTCCTGGGAGGGTTGGTGGGCTTGGGCATCACCTACGGCTTGACCTTGCTGGTGGCGGGCGCCTTTCCGTATTTTCCAATTAAGATGTCTTTGCCCGTCATGGCCCTGGCCATCGTCACCTCCATTCTGACAGGTGTGGTGTCTGGCTTTTTGCCCGCCTGGCGTGCCGCCCGCATGAACCCGGTGGACGCTTTGCGCAACGAATGAAAGAGGCCGCGCCATGAAAGCAATACGCATCCTGCTGGGCGAGATCAAAGAGAGCTTCCTGATGGCCCTCGGCGCCATCGTGGCGCACAAGCTTCGCTCCGCTCTCACCTTGCTCGGCGTGCTGGTGGGTGTTTTCTCCATTATTATCGTCATGACCTCGATGCGGGCCATGCAGCAAAAGATCGAGGCTGATCTCAATCGCCTCGGCGGCCAGACCTTTGTGATCAAGACGTGGCCCACGTTGCACTTCGAAGGCAACAGAAGCGACCAGAGCTACTGGCGCCGCAAGAGAATCGATTTGGTGCAAGGGGCGGAGCTGATGCGCCGCGCCACCTTGCCTCTGAGCATCGGGATCGAAGACAACGGCCTGACCCAGGGACAAATCATTTCGCGCTATGCCAAAAGCTCGCCCAACATTCCGTTGAACGGAGAAACACCCGGCAGTTTCCCGGCCAAGAATTGGAACATCGCCCAGGGCCGCGCTTTGCTCCAGGCCGATGTGGATGGCCTGCGCGACACCTGCGTGCTGGGCAGCACGCTGGCCGATGATTTATTTCCCTTCAGTTCTCCCCTCGGCGAGAAAGTTGAACTCGACGGGGTAAAATATACGGTCGTTGGCGTGTTGGAAGCCAATGGAGGCATGGAAGGAAGCCAGCAGGACGAGTTCGCCATCATCCCGGTCACCACCGGCATCAATCGTTACGAAGACAAACGCTGGCTCAACCTGAACCTCCTGGTCCAGGCGCGCAACGCCGCTAGTTATGACGAGACGGTGGAGCAGGTGCGCGGCATTATGCGCCAGGTGCGCAAGGTCGGTCCTGGCAAACCGGATGATTTCGAGATTAATTCCAATGATTCCCTGATCGAGCAAATGAAGTCCTTCACCTACAAGGTGCGCCTGGGGATTTCGCTGATCAGCTCCATCGCCCTCATTGCCGCTGGCATCGGCATCATGAACATCATGCTCGTTTCCGTGACGGAGCGAACGCGCGAAATCGGCATCCGCCGCGCCATCGGCGCCAAGAAACGAACCATTATGGCGCAGTTCATTCTGGAGGCGGTCGTGCTCTGCGAAGTCGGCGGCGTGGCGGGCGTGGCCCTCGGTGTGGGTGGAGGCGATCTGATCGCCATTCTCTTGCATTTGCCCAAGGTTCTCCCTGTCGATTGGATCGTGATCGGACTGACCATTTGCTCGCTGGTCGGAATTATTTTTGGCACTTACCCCGCCTATAAAGCGGCTCATTTGGATCCGATCGAATCCTTGCGCTATGAATGACAGCAATCCTCTGCTTGCATGATTCCCAAAATTACAACCCTCGCTATTTCCGCCGCGCTGGGAGCACTGTTGCTTCTGCACGGGACAGACGCCGCCGCCCAGCGTGGAATGCCGCCCAAAAAAGACTGGGTGGTGAGCAGCGATGAACTGATCCGCATCGCGTTGACCAATAATATCAGCATCCTCATCAGCCAGCTTCAACCGCAGATCGACCAGTTTTCTCTGGAGGGACTCTATGGGGCTTACGAACCCTCTTTGACCTTCAACGCAACGCATAGCTTCGATTCGTTCCCCTCCGGCGTTTTTACCCAAGCTGGCTTGGCCTATCCGGCCACCACCGAGCAGATCAATTCCTACACGCCGGGATTGACGGGCTTGGCCCCCTGGGGGCTTTCTTATACGTTTACCGGACCGCTTTCGGAGCAAAACATTTCGGGCGCGCCTGATCTCTACAGCAGCCAGCCGGGTCTCACAGTGGATCAGCCCATAATGAAAAACTTCGTGATCGACAACACGCGTTACCAGATTTCCCTGAGCAAATCGACACTTAAGGTTGATGAATTGGCCCTGCGCCTCCAGATCATGACCGTTGTCAATAACATCAAGGCCGCCTACTATACGCTGATCTCCGATCGCGAACTGGTGGGTGTGCAGGAGATGGCGGTCAAATTGGCGGAGGAAACCGCGCACGAAGACGAGCAGAAAGTGCAGGCCGGCGCCGAGGCTTTGCTTGTGTCAAAGCAGTCCCAATCCCAGGCGGCCAGCGCTCGTTCCGACCTTCTGACCGCCCAAGCCACCCTGGCGGCGCAAGAAAACGTGGTCAGGGGCCTCTTGGGATTGCGCCGCGAGAATTGGACCAGCCTCCGGCCTGTCCCGGCCGAACGCTTGTTGGCGGTACCGGAGGATTTTGACGTGCGTGAATGCTGGTGGACGGCGATGGAAAAAAGACCCGACATGCTGCAGGCCAAGCTTAAGGCCGAGACGCAGCATCTGCTCATTAAACTCGATTTCAACCAGTTGCTGCCCGAAGTCGATTTGGTGGGCGGCTACGGACATAACGCAACTGAAATGACGTTCAACGGCACTCTTTCAACCATCGGCAGAGGCACTTTTCCATTTTACGACTATGGCGTTGTCCTCACCATCCCCTTGGGCAACACCACCGCGCGCTCCAAATACAAAGCTGACAAAGCCGCCTTGCAACAACTCCTTTTGCAAATCAAGCAAGTGGAGTTAACGATTATCCCCGCCATTGACAATGATGTCACAAAAATCAAAACCGATTTGCTGAGGGTCGATTCCACGCGCCTGGCCCGCATGTATGCGGAAGAGGCGCTGCAGGGCGAGCAAATTCAGTTGCAGCAAGGCAAAGTTACCAGTTTCTTTGTCCTGCAAGACCAGCAGACCCTGACCGCCCGGCGCTCAGATGAAATCCAGGCCCTGGCCAACTACAACATCGATCTCGATCAACTTGCTTTCGACGAGGGCACAATCCTGGAGCGGAACCACATTGATTTGCGCGTCCGGTAAGCCGAGCATAATGCCAGCTTTTGGCAGGGTCGGCGCGCTACTGCGCGGCGTCCCTACCAGCGACTTCGTCAAAAGCTGATTTGCGCCCGAGGCAGGGTGGCTCTTACTCCTTGGGTATGCCGTGTCTCTCCATTAAATCGTAAAGAGTGGGCCGGCTGATACCCAATTCCGTGGCGGCAGGAGCGATCTTGCCCGAGTACTTGCGCAAGGCAGTTTGAATCATTTCGCGCTCCAGGTTTTCCCGGGCCTCCTTGAGGCTAGTCCCGCCGCCGCCAGGGACAGTCGTCAGTTCCAAGTCCCGCACCGTCAGGCGCTTCCCTTCGGCCATGATGACCGCGCGACGGACATTGTTTTCCAGTTGGCGGACATTGCCCGGCCAATGATAGCGATCCAAGGCGCGCAGGCTCTCTTGATCGAAGGTCAAGCCCGTCTTGCCCTGCTGCTGGGCAAAGCGTTGCAGGAAAAACTGCGACAACAGCCGAATGTCTCCTTCGCGATCGCGCAACGGCGGCAGGACAATCTGCACCACAGCCAGGCGATAATACAGATCCTCGCGAAAGGTTCCCGCCACCATGCCTTTGCGCAAATCGGCGTTCGTCGCTGTCACCACGCGGGCATCGATGGGAATGGACTGCCGGCCGCCCACGCGTTCGATGCACTGTTCCTGGAGGAAGCGCAAGAGTTTGACCTGCAAGGGAAGCGGAATCTCGCCGATTTCGTCCAGAAAAAGCGTCCCTTTATCCGCGCTCTCGAAGCGGCCCTTTCGCTGGGCATGGGCGCCGGTAAAAGAACCTTTTTCGTGCCCGAACAATTCGCTTTCCAGAAGCGTCTCCGGGATGGCGCTGCAATTGATGGCCACGAACGGGCCGTCTTTTCGCCCGCTGCCCATGTGAAGAGCCCGTGCCGCCATCTCCTTGCCTGTGCCGCTTTCACCCAAAAGCAAAACCGGCGCGTCCGTGGTGGCCACTTTGCGAATCGAATCAAAGGCCGAGCGAATGGCCGGACTGTTGCCCAACATCCCCTCAAAGGCGTGACCCGAAACTGCTTGCTGCATTTGCCGAAGCTCAGCGTCCAAACCGGCGACATAAAGGCCGCGCTTGACCACAAGTTTCAATTCGTCCATGTCCACCGGCTTGCAAAGGAAATCCCAGGCGCCGCCGCCGATGGCCCGCAGCGCAACTGCTTTTTCCCCCTGGCCGGTGACGACGATGATCTTGGTGAGTCGTTCCAATGCCAGCAATTCTGCGAGGGCGGCCAGACCCTCCTCCGGGTCGCCTGGATGAGGCGGCAGGCCCAAATCCAACAGCACCAAGAGGGGGCGCTCGGCTTGAAATTTCTCGATCGCGTTGGACCGATCCTCGGCCAGAACAATTTCGTGCGTCTGGGCCAGTCCCCACTTCATCTGCGTGCGTATCTCTTCGTCGTCCTCGACTATGAGTATTTTCGGTTTCATTTGCTTTGCGTATCAATCGGCAGGAGCACGCGGAAAGTAGTGCCTTTATCCACCTCACTGTCCACTTCAATCCGGCCACCATGAGCTTCGACGATCATTTTGCTCTGAAACATGCCGATGCCAAGGCCCTTCTTCTTGGTCGTTTGAAAGGGGCGAAAAAGGGTGCGGCTGACGAACTCAGGCGCCATGCCGCAGCCGTCATCTGCCACCGACAACACCGCCCAGCCTTTGCTCTGGCTCGTCTCGATCCGGATTTCGCCCGCCGGGGCGCTCGCCTCCGAGGCGTTGATGACCAGATTGGTCACCACTTTGGCTATTTGCTCGCGGTCAAGCATAAGTGCAAGACCCGGACGCAAATCCTTCACCAATTTGACGCTGGCGATGGCATTCCAATTGGCAAGCGCGCTGGCCACAACCTCATTGAGGTCGGACTCCACCGGTGCAATCTGCAATTCATGCCGCAGCAGGCTCAAGCGGCTGATGAGGCCGTTGATATGATCACAGGTCTTGGCCATGCCGCGCAGCGCATCCTGGCGGAATTCCGCGTTGTCAAAATGAATTGGAAGATTTTGCAGCATTAAATTGAGGGTCGAAGCGGTGTTCTTGAGATCGTGGACAAAAAAAGCCGACATGGTTTGGAAGGCCTCCAGTTCCTTGGCCTGCAGAAGTTTCTGCGAAAGTTGGGCGTTGAGCAAGCCGGCGGCCACCTGGTCTCCCACGCACCTGAGCAAATCAAAATCCTGCAAGGAAAAGAAAACCCCTCCCACCCGATCCGTCAACGTGATCACCCCCAGCAACTGGTTTCCTCCCATCAACGGTACGCAGACACGGCTGGTGCTCTGACGAAACTGCGTAGGACTCAGCCGCCTCAGAGCCGCGGCCCAATCGTCCTTGAGCGTCTCGAATTCAATGGGATCCCGATGCGCCTGCAGGGCTTGGAAGATGGCGATCGCCTCGTGCTTTTCCAGATGCATCCCGGCTCCAGCCTCGGCGGACAAGTCGGTCGAGCCGGCGAAGGTCAGGTCTTCCCTCTTTTCATCCACCAGCCACACCGTGACCGAGAGCACCTGGAAAATCCCGGAGATCATGGTGACCGCGGCCTGGCAAAGATCTGATTGACTGACACGCGAAACAATGCCTTCCGTGAGCGTCCGCCAGACCGTGCGATAATCATAAAGCGGACGCTGGAAGTAACGGCTGACAAATCGCCGCGCTTGCAGCCGCGCCCGTTCCGAGAGCGCGACGACCATCGCGCCAAACATCGTCAGCAGGAGCATAAGGGCCTTGGCCTCGATGCCCTCGAACCAAGGGGGCAACATGTCCAGAATCGCGACACAGACCAGGCACACGAAGTAAAGCGCTGCCACCAAAGCCGTGAGCGAGTTTTCCAGGATGGCCTCGGAAGGGAATACCGCCACTTCCCAAACGTCGCGGAAAAGCGATCGCAGGGTCAGCAGGCACCCCAGCGCCAACGCTCCGCAATCCACCCCAAACAAAGACAAATCGATATACCGCGACAACAGCGCCTGGCTGCTCGTGTAGGCCCGCACGGCAAATAAAACGGTCAATCCCAAAATCATGAACTTGATGCGCCACCGAATCGTACCTACAGCCGTCCGCAGAGTTCGCTCCAGATTCATCAGCACCAAGACCGCGCTGGCCAGAAACACGCCATAGAAAACGTACCCCGCCGATTGCAAAGGGTACACTCTCACCAGATGGCCGTTTCCGACACCGGCTGGAACACTCAGGAACAGCCCCGTTCGGAAAACTACAGGACACACCAGCACGACTGGCACAACCAGCGCCCCGATGAGCACGAAGCGCCAGCGGCGGAAAAACTCCCGATAATTGCCTCGGGCAAAGCTTAAGCTAAAGAGCAGCCAGACACTGGGAAGCAAGGACATCACTGCCAGTCTCCATCGCAGCCAATGGGCGGCCTCAAATCCCGCAGGCGCGGCTTTCGCCATGCCAAGCAAAACGCTCTCCGCGGCCAGCAAGGTCATGCCGACCGTAAAAAGCCAGGCGGAAATCGACCGCCAGCCTCGCCAACGGGCGATCACTGCCACCATGCCCGCGCAGATTCCTCCGGTGTAGCCGAGTGTAAGTGCTGTGGTCATCAGCTTACGTTGATTCCCACGGCACGCGCGCCTGCATAAGAAGAGCAGTCGCTCAAGTTGATGCCGCCAGTGCGGTTCGCGTCAGTGCGGAG
>DASYNM010000099.1:0-15176 GCA_036008545.1 Verrucomicrobiia bacterium | reverse complement strand
CAAAATCAAATCGCTGAAACATAACGGCCATGCGCCGGCCTTCCTTATCGACGCGAGCGCATTGTGAATGATTCAGATTGCGTTCGTTGGTTCAACTTGCTCTTCGTTGACACGCATCCTAAGCTCGCAGCCATGCGCAATCGCCCGCTCGCGGTGACCATCATCAGTTGGATTTTCATCGTTCTCGGAGCTGGCGCTTTTGTGGGGAGTTTCCTACCTAAGACGCCAGAAGTGCAGAAACAACTTTCGGAGTTCCAATCGCTGCATCCGTTTGGGGTGGTGCTTATGTATGTTGGTTTTCTAATGGGTGTCCTTTGCGGAGCGTTCATGCTTCGCGGCGCTAATTGGGCGCGTTGGCTTTTTTTGGCCTGGTTTGGCTACAATACACTCGAAAACTTTGTCCGGTCTCCAGCGAGAAATTTGCCCGCGGTTTTGCTAATGGGAATTGCCATTTATTTGTTGTTTCGTCCTGAAGCCACAGCTTATTTCCGGGGCGGGATTTCGAAGATTGAGGAGAAATAGGCGGGTGCTCTACTTTTGTAGCGCAGGTTTTCAACCTGCTGTATCGCGGATTTCCAACAGCCTGCGCAGGCGGGCGCTCTAATGTTGTTCTGCTTCGCAGACGTTGGCCGTACGGAAGTCCTGCCGACTGGCAGTCGGCGATACAGCAGACTAGAAGTCTGCGCCACGGACGGGTGCGCCCGACTACGCCAACATGCGATTTTGCAGTGGATTTTTCCGCAATGAGTTAATAATATATCATTATGGCAGAGAAAACGATTAGCCAAATCCCGCGACTCGTGCGGGAGCAGTACCAAAAGGGGATGACTGCTTTTGAACGGAAGAACTTCGACTACGCGATTGCGATCTTCAACCAAGTGCTCGCCCAGGAACCGGGCTTTTTCGATTGCCGCCAGGCTTTGCGCGTGAGCCAGCACAAGAAATCGGGCGGCACGAGCACGTTTTTCAAGAAGATGCTCAGCGGCGCGGGGTCGTCCCCGCTGCTGGCCAAGGCCCAGATGCAGAAGGATCCTCTGGAAACCATCAAGACCGTGGAACAAGTCTTGAATAGCGATCCCAATAGCGCGGCGGCCCACAAACTCCTGGCCGACGCCGCCCTCTCGGCAGACCTGCCCAAAACGGCGGTGCTCTCGTTGGAAATCGTTGTCAAGAACTCGCCCAAGGACGAGGAGGCGCAGAAGAACCTGGCTCGCGCCTATTCCGAGGCCGGTCAGGGCGAAAAGGCTGAAATGGTCATGGCCGAACTGATGCGGCAGCATCCGGGCGACCTCAAGCTGGCCGACGAACTCAAAGATATCTCCGCGCGCAAGACTTTGGCTGAGGGCGGCTACGAGGCGCTGTCGGGCGGGACCGGTTCTTATCGCGACATTCTCAAAGACAAGGAAAGGTCGGTGGAGTTGGAGCAGGAAGGCCGGCAGATCAAGACGGATGACGTGGCGCAACGGCATATTGCCAAGTTGGAGGCGGAACTGGCGCAGGAACCCAACAACATGAAAAAGCTGCGTTCGGTGGCCGAGCTTTACGCGCAGCAGAAAGATTTTGACCGCGCGCTGGCCACCTACAACCGGATCATCGAGAAGGAAGGTGCGGCCGATTCTTCGCTGCAAAAGGCAATCGCCGAAACAACGATCAGGAAACTAGACCACGCCATCGCGCAATTGGACCCGCAAGCGCCGGAGTACGCGGAGAAGTCCGCCCAGCTCAAGACCGAGCGTGACAACTACATTTTAAGCGAAGTCAAACAGCGGGCTGATAGGTATCCGGGCGATTTGGGCATTCGCTTCGAATTGGCCGAGCTTCTTTTCAAATTGGGCAAATTCAACGAGGCCATGCCGGAATTCCAGAAGGCCACCGCCAATCCGCACAAACGCCTCCAGTCGATGGCTCTCCTGGGGCAATGCTTCGCCGCCCTCGGTATGGACGACATGGCCGCCACGCAATTGCAGGGCGTCCTGAGGGAAAAGACCGTTTTTGACGACGAGAAGAAGGACATGACTTACGCGCTGGCCGGCGTGTTTGTGAAAATGGGAAAGTTGGACGAGGCAGACGAATTGTACAAGCAAATCTTCCAAGTCGATATGAATTTCAAGGATGTCATGGCCAAAGTCCAGGCGTCGTACAAGCGCAAGTCTGGGCAAGCGTGAGCCATTCCGCCCTATTTATCCCGCTTCAATAAATATTCCGCCAAAGACGCCAAGGCCGTGGCTTTGCCTCTGAAAAAATCCAGTGCGCGAAAGGCGCGGCCCGTCAATTGCGCGGCGATGGCCCGCGATTTCTCCATGCCCACGATCGACGGGTAAGTAGCCTTTTGCGCTGCGGTATCTTTGCCCGCCGTCTTGCCCAATTGCTCGCTGGTTTGCGTCACGTCGAGAATGTCGTCGATGATCTGGAAGGCCAGTCCGACGTTGTAACCGAAATCCGTCAATGCGCGCAGTTGGGCCACAGAGGCGTTGGCGCTCATCCCGCCCAGGCGCACCGAGCAGCAGAGCAAGGCGGAGGTCTTCCGTTCGTGAATGTATTTGAGCTGCGCGGCGGAAATCTTTTTGCCTTCGCTCTCCAGGTCGGCGACCTGGCCGGCAATAAGTTGGCGGGAGCCGGCGGCCTCGGCCAGTTCGCGGACGATGTCACGATGCGAATAACGCGGCCAACCCTGGCAGCGGGCGGCGAGGGCGAATGCCTCTGTCAACAAACCGTCTCCGGCCAGGATGGCGATGCCTTCGCCGAAGACTTTGTGATTAGTCGGTTTGCCGCGCCGCAAGTCGTCGTCATCCATCGCGGGCAGATCATCGTGAATGAGGGAATAGGTGTGGATGCACTCGACCGCGCACGCCAGCGGCAAAGCAGGCGCAATTTCGCCGCCGCAAGCTTCCGCCGCCGCCAGGCAGAGGACCGGGCGCAGGCGTTTGCCGCCCGCGAAAATGGAATAGCGCATGGCCTTGTGGATGGTGGCCGGTTTGGCGCTGGCGGGCGGCAGCAGAGCGTGCAAAGCCTTGTCCACCGCCGCCGTGCGCCCGGCCATGTAACCTTGAAGATCAAAGGCCGGGACAAATTGTTTCCTCCGGTTGTTGAGTGACATGCGCCTGCCTAGTTGCCAGAATCAGGCGGACAAAATCAAGAATTTTCCGACACCCGGCTGATTTGCGCCCGTTGACACCGGCCTATTGCTCCACTAATGTCACGGTCAGATTCAAATGGCGCTGTCTCCGCATTTTGTGCCGGTGGACCAGAATGGTGCCGAAGAGCGCGCAACGAAGACTTTTGCCGCAGCGTAGTAAGCAATACCAAAATAAGGAATAGCGCATGAGCAACGCGGCTCCTAATCCCGAAACCCGCATCGCGCTTTTCCAGCGAAAGGAAGTTCGCCGCACGATTCACAACCAGGAATGGTGGTTTGTGGTGGAGGACGTTGTGCTCGCCCTCATCGAGTCTCGCGATCCCAAGCAGTACATCCAGCGGATGAAACAACGCGACACTGAGTTGAGCAAAGGGTGGGTACAAATTGTACATACCCTTTCTATCCTGACCGATGGCGGACCGCAACCGATGCTCTGCGCCAATACTGAAGGTTTGTTCCGTATCATTCAATCTATTCCCAGCCCAAAGGCCGAACCGTTCAAACGCTGGCTCGCCAAGGTTGGGTATGAGCGGATTCAAGAGATCGAAGACCCGGAATTGGCCACCAAACGCATTCGCGCCCTCTACAAAGCCAAGGGCTACTCCGACGACTGGATCGAAAAAAGGATGCGTTCCATCGCCATCCGCGATGAACTGACCGATGAATGGAAAAAGCGAGGCGTCCGGGAACAACGCGAATACGCCATCCTCACCGCTGAAATCTCCAAGGCCACGTTCGGCCTCACACCCAGCCAATACGCCGAGTATAAGCGCCTCAAGCGCGAAAACTTGCGCGACCACATGACCGACCTCGAACTAATCTTCTCCATGCTGGGTGAAGCCTCTACCACCGAAATTGCCCGGACTCGCGATGCCCAAGGGTTCCCGCAAAATAAGCAAACCGCACGCGAAGGAGGTGCGGTGGCCGGCCATGCCCGGCGCGATCTGGAGAGCAAGAGCGGACGAAAAGTTGTCACCGGCGAGAACTATCTCTCGCTCGGCCAATCGGCCAAGCATGCTCGATCCGTGCCGAGCGCGACGCAATTACGACCGCGAAGCAGAAAACCGTTAGTAGGCCCCAAGAACAAGGGCGGCCAGGGAATTAATCACGGAGTCGGAAAAGGTCCGGCCCGCTCTGGTCGCCAAAAATACAATACACTCACTGAGCGCTTTGAAAACATAATTACTCAGTTAACCATAATCCTTGTGGTCACTCATCCATTTGTGTCGCCGTACTCTAAGAGTGCTCCTCCGGCCGAAAAGCGATCACGCTCAATGGCGGCAGGGTGAAGACAGCGGAGAAGGGCTGCCGATGCGTCTTGTATTCCCCAGCCTGGACGCCGCCCAAATTGCCCTGGTTGCTCCCCCCGTAAAGACTGGAGTCAGTGTTGAGGGCCTCGCGCCAGAATCCGCCGCGCGGCAAACCGACGCGATAGTTTTGCCGGAAAACGGGCGTCAAATTCAAAATGACCACCAATTGCCGCTTGCCGTCGCTACTCTGCCGGACGAAAGAAAGGATGCTGCTATCGGCGTCGCTGCAGTCGATCCAGGAGAAGCCGTTGGTGGCGTAATCCGCCTCCCACAAGGCCGGTTCCTCGCGATAGAGGCGGTTGAGATCGCGCACCAGGCGCTGCACGCCGCAATGGTAGGGGCCTTGTTCCAGCAGCCACCATTCCACGCTGGCGTTGGCGTCCCATTCGGAGGTTTGTCCGATTTCACAGCCCATCATCAGCAATTGCTTGCCCGGGAAAAGCCATTGGTAAGCCAGCAACGCGCGCACATTGGCAAAACGCTGCCATTCGTCGCCCGGCATCTTGGCCACCAGCGCGCCTTTGCCATGCACAATTTCATCATGCGAAATGGGCAGGATGAAATTTTCGTGATGATGATAGAGCATGGCGAAGGTGAGATCGTTCTGATGGTACTTGCGGTGAACGGCGTCGCGGCTGAAATAACTGAGAGTGTCGTGCATCCAGCCCATGTTCCATTTGAAATTGAACCCCAACCCGCCGAGGTAGGGCGGGCGCGTGACCAATGGCCAGGCCGTCGATTCCTCCGCGACGGTGATGACGCCCGGATACTCGGTTTGCACCAGATGATTGAAGTTCTTGATAAAGTCCACGGCCTCGAGGTTCTCGCGCCCGCCGAATTTGTTCGGAATCCATTCGCCCTCCTTGCGCGAATAATCCAGATAAAGCATGGAGGCGACAGCATCGACACGCAAGCCGTCAATATGAAAGCGGTCGCACCAAAACAGAGCGTTGGCGGAAAGGAAATTCCGGACTTCGTGACGGCCGTAGTTAAAGATCAGCGTGCCCCAGTCCTGATGGGCGCCTTTGCGCGGATCTTCGTGCTCATAAAGGGCGGTGCCGTCGAACCGCGCCAGCGCCCAGTCGTCGCGCGGAAAGTGCGCCGGCACCCAATCCACCAGCACGCCCACGCCAGCTTGGTGAAGTTGGTTGACCAGAAATTGAAAATCGTCCGGCGTGCCGAAACGGCTGGTGGGCGCGTAAAAACCGGTCACCTGATAACCCCATGAAGGATAAAAGGCGTGCTCGGCCACGGGCATGAATTCCACGTGCGTGAAGCCCATGTTTTGCACATACGCCGTGAGCGGCTCGGCCAGCTCCTGGTAGGTCAAGGACTCGGCCTTGCTCTTCTTCATCCAGGAACCCAGATGCACCTCGTAAATGCTCATCGGTTGGCGGAGCGGATCGGCTTTCCGCCGCTTTTCCAGCCAGTCATGGTCATCCCAGCGAAATTTGCGATTGTCCCAGACGATGGAAGAATTCTTGGGAGGCGTTTCAAAAAAGAAGCCGTACGGATCCGTCTTGAGCATCACGGCACCGGTGGGAGTGCGGACTTCGAACTTGTAGAGCGTGCCTTGCCGCAAGCCGGGAATAAACAGCTCCCATACGCCCGAACCGCCGAGCATGCGCATAGGGTGCTGGCGTCCATCCCACTGATTGAACTCCCCCACCACGCTCACGCGCTGCGCGGTCGGGGCCCAGACGGCAAAACTGGTGCCTTCGACGCTGTCGATCGTGCGCAACTGGGCGCCCAGCTTTTCATAGATGCGGTGCTCGTTGCCCTGGCCGAAAAGGTAAAGGTCGGTATCGCCTAGGGTGGGCAGGAAGGAATAGGGATCGCGGGTTTGAATTTTCGTGCCGTTGTCCAAGGTGATGAACAGGTCGTAGGCATAGACCGACTTGGCCTCTTTGGTGATCCCTTCAAATAGGCCTGGCTTGACCTGCTTCAATTTGACGGACGGTTTGCTCTTCTCGTGGACGGGAACGGCTTCGATCTCGACCGCGTGTGGGTGAAGAGCGCGGACGACCAAGCCTGTCCCATCTCCCAACGCGTGCATACCCAGGAGTGTGTGGGGCGAGCTATGCCGGACTTCCAACAGGCTGTCCGCTTCTTGATTGGTCAGGATCATAGGTAGCTCAACTATGGCGGAATGTAATCCGCGCCTTGCCTAAATCATAGGGGGACATCTCCACATTGACTTTGTCGCCGACGCTGATGCGGATGAAGTTCTTGCGCATCTTGCCGGAAATGTGGGCCAGGACCTCGTGACCGTTGGGCAGGGCGACGCGAAACATAGTTCCCGGCAACACCTGCGTTACCGTGCCCTCCAATTCAATTGGCTCTTCTTTCGCCACGTGCCTGACGAGTGTCCTAGGTTGATTGATATGGCGCGATGGAGTCGATGCGGTAGCGCTTCTTGGCGTTGTCCACAGGCACCTCGACCTCTTCCTGTGGTTTGTGGTTCAGCAACGCCTGCGCCACCGGTGTCAAATAACTTATGATACCCTTCTCCGGATTGGAATCCCAAGCTCCCAAAATAACAAAATGCTCCGCGTTCTGCGTCTCCAGGTCGGTCACCTTGACTTCGGTGGCAATGCTGACGACGTCGGTGCGGGGATTGGCGAAATCGGTGCCACGGGCGCGCACGATTTGCGATTCCAATTCGCCTTTGCGGCGCATGAGGATTTTCTGCATTTCCTTGGCGGCCTTGTATTCGTGGTTTTCGCGCAAATCGCCATAACTGCGGGCGATTGCAATTTCCTTGGAATTGGCCGGAATGGATTTCTGCACCAGTTCGGCGTATTCGTTTTTGCGCCGTTCCAGGCTCTCCCAGGAAACCAGGAAAGAGCTGTCTTGCTTGGTCTGCTCACCGGAAATCATGGTCTGCACGGCCGGGTAGGTCTTGACAATGCGCGCCAGCAACGACCGCTTGTCCATGTCGTCAAAACAAGGCGACAATTGCAGGGCACGGGTCAGGTCCTTGATCACCTCCAGGTCGGCCGAGCCGATCAACTCGACCAGCAAAGTTTGGTCGTCGAGAATGAAATCGCGCAGTTTGTTGGAGCGTTTTTCATTGAATTGGTCGCGCTCCATGGCCGTGAGCATGGCTCGAAAAACTTCCGGGCCGAGAATGTCGGCGTAGGAATCGGACCGTTCGCGAGCCAGCCAGAGCAACAATTCGCTGCTGGCTTGATGCTGGCTGATCAAGCGGGCCAGCAATTCTTTTAGCGCGTCCGGTTTGCCGCCGGTGATCAAAGCGTGCGTGATTTCCCCGGCGAGTTTGGCGGAAATGTGGTTGAGCGATGACAAGAGGGCGTCGCTCCAGCGCTCGGGGCTGTTCTCCTTGAAAGATTGCAAGGCGCGGCGGTGTTTGGCGGCGGGCATTTGCTCCAGAACCGACCCAACCCGCGCCATCTCCTGTTGCCACATCACAGCCGCCGAGACTTCACCCTCGGTCGGAGGCGCTCCGGCAACCTGGCGAATTTCGTCGCGCACAAAAATAGCTTCCAACGCGATGGACGGCTGCGTGCGTTGATGGGTCAAAATCTCCGCGTTCAAGGCGGTGATGACCTCTTTGGCCACGGTGGGTCCGTCGCTTAAGTCGGAATAGCTCTTGAGAATTTCGTGGGCGACATTGCTGCGCGCCTTCAAGCCCTTGGCGCCGCGAAATTCGCCCATCAGCCTGGTCTGAAGCGAGACTTCCTTGGCTTGGTAAATAATCTGGTCTGTTTTTTTGGCCGGAACCTGAAAATGACCGTCCTTCTTCAACTCGCGCTTGGCCGCTTCCCACCATTTCTTCCAGTCATCCTTGATCACGTCCGGTACCAGCACTTGCTGGATTTGGTCCAGCGTGGCGCGGTTGCCGAAGCTTTGCAGGACCAATTTAATCAAATCCAGATGATGCAGCGCAGCCATTTGGCGCAAGTTATCCAAGCCGGAAACTTTGCGCGCGTAGATGTGGTCGCTGGAAATCGGCTTGAGCGATTCCGCCGCGAAGGTCAGATCCATGGTATGGCCGGGCTTGGTCTGAAAATCGATGACGCACCGGGCGAAGACCGGGTCCATGGACACAATCTTGCCGAACCCCCAACTGCGGTGAAAACAATAACCGCTCTCGGTCAAGGCCACCAGGGCCTCGACATTTTGGCGCGTCAGCTTGCCAGCCGCCGCGAGTTTTTCTAATTCTTCTTTCATCGATATATTCTCGCGTCCCACTTCCATCCAAGCATTATTAAGCTGTGACTGGTGAAAAACCAAGAGAAATTGCCATCCGAGTTATGCGCCAGCGGCGCGCCTCTGGGGATTACGTGGAAAAGCTGCTGGAACGCGAACTGGACCTGCATCCTCTTTCGCCTCTGGACAGGGCTTTGTGCCAGGAATTGGTCTATGGCATGGTCCGCTGGCAAGGCACGCTGGACTGGCTGGTGGCGCGCAAGACCGGCGACCGCTCCCAAAACATTTCCCTGCGGGCATTGCTCCATTTAGGGCTTTATCAACTTTTCTGGCTGCAACGCATCCCTGACCACGCCGCCGTCCATGAGACGGTCGAGTTGGCGAAGAAACTGGGTTTTGGCCCTCGCGCTGGATTCCTGAACGCCGTCCTGCGCGGTTACATACGCCAGCGCGGGGCGACCAAGAAATTGCTCGAAGACCTGAAACAGACCGACGCGGCCGCAGGGTACTCGCATCCAAAGTGGCTGGTCGAGCGCTGGCAGGCGCGCTGGGGAAAATCGCAAACAGGGCAATTGCTGGAATGGAACAACCAAGCACCGCCTATTTACGCGCGGCTGAACGAATTGAAAACCGACGCCGCGCGGCTGACCGCCCGTTGGGAGCAGGAAGGCATTGGATTTGAAGAGCGCGTTTGGGATTGGACCGGGCCGCATTTGGTATTTGAGCTCCGCCGCCATCCGCCGCTGGCCACGCTGGGAAGCTTTCAGGACGGCTGGTTTTACGTGCAAGACCCCAGCACGCTCCTGGCCGTGCGGCGGTTGGACCCGCAGCCGGGCGAAGCGATCCTGGATCTGTGCGCTGCCCCGGGAGGCAAGACCACATATATCGCCCAGCTAATCGGCAATCGCGGACGAATCGCGGCTCGGGACAACCAGCCGGAGCGGCTCAAAATGTTGGAGGAAAACGGCCGCCGCCTCGGAACGACGTGCGTCGATTTTTCCGCCGCGCCTGGGCCATTCGACCGGATACTCATTGATGCGCCCTGTTCCAACACAGGCGTCTTGCGCCGACGAGTGGACGCGCGCTGGCGGGTGCAGCCGGCGGAGCTTAAAAGATTGAGCAAGGCGCAGTCGGCCCTGCTCTCGCAAGCGGCCACGGAATTGAAACCCGGAGGCACGCTCGTTTATGGTACGTGCAGCTTGGAGCCGGAGGAAAACGAAGAAGTGGTGCGGCGCTTTCTGGAAAGCCAGCCGGTCTTTAAGCTGGAGAACGAACGCCAACTGCTCCCGTTCGTCGAAGGAGTGGATGGAGCTTATGTGGCGATGCTGCGCAGCGAGGCCTCATCCTAGAGCGTCCGACGGAACATCAAAGTGGCGGCAGAGATGGAGATAAGCGTGAAGAGCGCCAGATAAGCCAGGTCGCCACCGATGGCTGCCAAACCGGTGTTCTTGAGAATCAATTGCTTGAACCCATGCACCGCGTAGGTGAACGGGTCCACCGTCGTGATGACTTTCATCCAGGCAGGAAAGGCTTGAATCGGATAGACCGCGCCGCTGGGGAAAAACAATACCGTGTTCAGCACGCCAAAGATGGCGCGCGGCACCAGCGGATCGCTCACGCGCACCATGAGCAGAAACATCAGGCTGATCAGCGCCAGCGCGGTCATCACCACCAGCACCATCATGCGCGCCAATCGCGCCAGGTTCAATGGGTCGGGAATCCCAGCGATGATCGAACCCAGGGTTATCAGCACCACACCCGTCAAAATCGCTTTGGCCGTGCCGGCCAGGTTGAAGCCCATGATCAACTCGAATTTGCGAATGGGCGTGACGAGGTAGCCCTCGTGCAATCCACGCGCCTTGTCGTCAATAAAAATGATCCCTCCACCGATCATGGCCGAGACAAAGATAGCGAGCACGATGGTCCCAGGCAGCAAATATTGGATGTAAGGCACGTAAGGGTACACCTCGACGACCGAGAGCGACACATCGGGGCCGAGGCGGGCAGGTACGGGCGGCTTGTTGTAGGCTGCCAGCATCAGGTTGAGCGAGCCTTCGAGAGCGGAGGCGGCGAATTGATCGGTGTTGTCTTCCACCAACGCGATCTTCGGGTTCGTGCCCGCCAGTTGTTTGCGCGAAAATTCGGGCGGAATGTTGAGCAAACCGCTGATTTTTCCATCCTTCAAATCGTGCAAGGCGGTCGCCTGGTCGTGGTAATAAATGCTTTCAAAAGTCTGCGCGTTGGCAGCCACAGCCTGGGCCATCTCATGCACTTTGATGGCGGGCATGCCCTGGTCCTGATCCAAAATGCCCACTTTTAAGTGCTGCACTTTTCCGCCGAACGCGTAGCCCAGCACCACCAATTGCACCAGTGGCATGACCATCGAGACGATGACCAGCGTCGGGCTGCGCCGGAATCGGCGCAGGTCGCGTTCGATGATGGCCAGGATGCGGTTCATCCGTTTTTGCTTTCGTACATGAACGCACTGCTGTAACCGGCCGAAGCGTTGATGGTGTCGCGCAATTGATGACCGGTGTAATGCGCAAACACGTCGTCGAGCGTCGTGCTTTGCACCGAAAGCGAGGTGAGTGTCAGTCCCGCGGCGCGCACTGCCTCGAGCAACGCGGTGGTTGTACGCGGGCCGTTGTTGGATGAAATGCGGAACACGCTATCCACCGCCTTGACCTCCGCCACGTCCGGCAGCGCCTTGAGCGTGGCGTCCCATCCCGGCGGCACGCTGGAGAAGCCGGCCTCCAGGATGTTCTGCCCGGGGATCGAGGCCTTGAGTTTGAGCGGTGAATCCAGCGCCATCATTTTTCCATGATCGATGATGGCGATGCGGTCGCACAATTTGTCGGCTTCATCCATGTAATGCGTGGTCACCAGGATGGTTAGCTCGCGTTCGCGTTTCAATTTCGCCAGCATTTCCCAAACGGCCACGCGCGAGACCGGGTCCAGGCCAGTTGTGGGTTCATCCAAGAAAAACAGCTTCGGCTCATGCACCAAGCCGCGGGCGATTTCCAGGCGGCGCCTCATGCCGCCGGAAAACATCTTGACCGGTTTGTCCGCCCATTGTTCCAAGTCCACAGCTTTGAGCAAGGCCGCGATGGTTTCTTTGCGTTTCTGCCGCCCGATGCTGTAGAGCTTGGCGAAGATGCTCATGTTCTCTGTCGCCGTCAGGTCCAGGTCGGAGGTCATGGCTTGCGGGATGACGCCGATGCAGCGGCGGACATCGTCGGGGTGAGTGACGATGTCAAAGCCGTTGATGCGCGCCGTGCCCTCGCTCGGCGGCACCAAGGTGGTCATCATGCGGATGAGGGTGGATTTGCCCGCGCCGTTGGGGCCGAGCAGACCGAATATCTCGCCGTTCTGGACGTTGAAGTTCAGATGGTCCACGGCGAGAAAGTCGCCGAAGCGCTTGGTCAGATTTTTAACTTCGACGGCAAACATAACAAGCGCTACGGCGCGCGCGGCGCCAGGATGACGTAGGCCGTCATCCCCACCGCCAGCGCCCGATCCGCGTTGTCGCAGCGCAGCCGGATTTCAAAAGTCTTGATGTCGCGCTTGGTCCGGCTCACGTCCCGCTGCGTCGCGTAATCGGCGTCGATCCCGCGAAAGAAAACCGTGCCCGACCGCTCCGCGCCGGAGGCCAGGCGCACCGGCAGCTTCTGGCCGTTGGTGACGCTGTCAATATAAGTTTCTTCCACGTCGGCGCGCACCCATAATTGATCGGGATCAATCAAGGTGACGATGCCCTGGCTCGCGTTGACCACCTCGCCTTGCAAAGCCGCCCGGACATCGACAATGCCGCCCGACGGCGCGCGGATCTGGGTGTAATCCAATTGCACCTTGGCCCGTTCCGATTGCGCGGACGCGGCGGCATGCTGCTCCCGGCTGGCTGCCAGCGCCGCGCGCCGGGCCGTTATCTGGCTGCTGGTCGATTTGGCCAGCTCCACCGCCGCTTCCGCTGCCACGGTTTGGTGTTGCAACGATTGCACGCGCGCCTTGGCCCCATCATAAGCCGTGCGCGCCTGGTCGAACTCCTTGGCCGAATCGACGCTCTGCTTGCGCAGTTCTTTCTCGCGCTTGAAGGTCAACCCCGCGTTTTCAAGATCGGCCTGGGCCTGGCTAACTTGATCCTTGGTGGAGGCCAGGTTGGCCTCGCTCTGCCAGATGAGATTGCTGCTTTGCGCCTCTTGAAAGCTGAGGTCCGCCTCCGCCTGTGCGACTTGGGACGAGGATTGCCGGACGCTATTGGTGTAAAAGTCCAACTCCGCTTTCCGTTCCTGCGGACGGATGACCGCGATCAACTGCCCGTTGCTCACCGTATTGCCTTGTTGCACCAGGAGCTGTTCCAAGCGGCCCTGAATTTCGGAGCTGACCACTACTTCATCCGTCGTGACGACGCCAGTCAGCACGATCTCACGCCGGTGTGAAATGATGGCATAATAAACACCTGCCGCGACGGCGGCCAGGATCAACAAAATGAGAATAGATCTTCGCTTCATGTTCAGCCGGCCCGCAGATTGGAGATTTCCTCGCCGCGAGGCAAGCCATTCCGGGTGCCGTGCGAGGCCGCACGCGATGAATCAAGTAATGCCCGCCACTCTGAAACCTTCATCTTGGAGCAGGGAGCGGATGCGGGCGACTTGATTGCCTTGCAGTTCGATGGCACGCTGGCGCGTCGTGCCGCCGCAACCGCAGGCGTTGCGGAGTTTGCGGGCCAACTCCTCAATCACGGACATGGGAATGGAAGGCGCAAAATCGTGGACGACAATCACCATTTTCCCGCCGCGATGCGCTGTTTCGCGTCGCAGCACGACGCGGCCCAATTTTGGCTTGCGCGTGGCTGCCTCAGGCTGAGGCGAGGCCTCCGTGCCCGGCGGAAGTCCGTCAATGCTCAGGCTGGCAAACGGATTGTTCAACTCCGGCTGAGGGCTTTCGGACAATGGTCTCCCAACTTTCTTTGACATAATCATTGAATTCAAGCTGGCACCGAGGCTGATTACGATCCTTAAATCATCCACGAACCCTTTGCGGGGAGTTTTTTTCGAAGTGCCATTGAAAACTCATTCACCAAGGCCTTCCTCTGGGCTCGCGCTACGGGTGTGGCGGCAAGGGCGAATACGCGCAAAACTATCCTGCTCATTGATGTTTTTGCTGCGTGGCGGCTGTGAATAACCTTGTGCATAAGTTTTCCTTGCAAAAAGGCCTGAGTGAGGCAAGCTAGTTTGCCGGGGAGATGTTTGAATTAAAATGGTATGCAAGCGAAGCACGCATTAAAATCGGCGCTGTTACAAGGACCAGCCCAGATGACTTGGCAGCAATTGAGGCTAGTTTGGTTTAATCCCACCAAGTCGGCTCGCCAACGACCGCAGGAGGTCAGACTGGATTCACCGGTTTCTATGGATGCACTCGACGCTGGAAGCTACGATCAATTGATCGCAATTGTTTGATCGCCGCGGGAAACAAATCACATTCATTATCGACCTTCAACGAAAGGCTAAATAGTATGAAATCGAAAATTAACATTCACATGCGCAATATCACTTTGGTGTGGGGCCTTGCCGGCTTCTTGGGGAGTTCATATGTAGCGCAAGCAGGCAGCCCCGGATGGGACCTAAACAGTTCTAGTTTCAGTACAAATGCCACTGGTTACGCAGATTCTTCGGACGGACTAATTCAGTGGAAACAGTATGCGGACGTCGCTGCGAGTTATGAGGCATCGGCTAGTGAACTCTTTTTAACTAACAGTGGATTTGGCTCGGCCTATGTAGGATATGACAGTGGCGACGGCGGAGATGACGGCCACGACGCGATTACCAGTTTCGGGGCACAAGCAAATGCTAATTGGACCCCCAGTTCCGGCGATGGCGGCCCTGCCACAACTATTACCGCCGTATGGAATTGTGGAGGATTCCTATATACATCGAATTCAATTACCTTTAGTCAGTCCAACGTGACTGCATTTACGAGTTCTGTCGCAGGTGCGGCCGGAACTATTACTGCTTCAACGTCTGCTCCGGTGAATGGGGACGAAACTGGAGGTAACTCCTTAAGAACTGTTCCAATGTTTGGGGGGAACGACGTTATCGACCAAGACTGTTATGCAAACATAACTAACGTGGCAGAGCCTGTTTTTACCTCTAAATACGCGTCATTCAGCGGCGAAGAAAGTAGTTACGGTACGGATCCAGTCACTTGGAATGGGGATACCAATTGTACGGTAATTTGGTCTCGTGGCTCCGCTTATTTTGCAATCAGTTTGACTAACAGCTACAATGCGGCTAGTGGGCTAACTAGTATCAGCGGGTCTGGTTCCGTTACCGGCGTTGCGGTTGCCGACGTGCTTTTCGATGATCCGATTGAAAGTATGGCTTATGTAGAAGGTCAGGTGTCGGTGGACGGAAGCGTGACCATCCAATTGCAAGATACTGAGTGATCGATCATAAAGTGATTAAATAAGGCAAATAGCATTGCGGGAGGGGCACGGCTTTTAATCAGATCCGAGCCTGGCCTCTGATGGAGCTTGGAAAAGGGTTTGAATTATTACTTAG
>DASYNM010000098.1:0-2974 GCA_036008545.1 Verrucomicrobiia bacterium | reverse complement strand
GAATGCCTCGGCCTCCATGGTCGCTTTGGCGCCGGGTTGAATGCGCCCAAGAATCAAGCTCTCAATCCAATCCCGAATTTTCGGCGAAAGCTTGCCATCAAGCCATCCGAGTCGCGCGACGAGTTCTTTCATGTCCGGATGCGCCTCCAGGTACGCCACCAAGCGCGGCCGCAAGTCCTCGGGCGGTTTGCCCTTCACGTAGCCGAGGGCTCGATGCAGTTCGCGGACTTCCGCTTCCGCGCCTAGCAGCGTCTTTTCGCCATCCGGTTGGTGTCGAATATAAAGAAAATCCTTGATGTCGTCCTGAACACCTTCGGGCGGCCAAGTGTGCGAAGGATCAAGCGCGGCCATGTATTCCTTGATGTCCGGGTGCTTGGCGTAATACTTGTCAAGACGGGTTTCGAAATCCACTGCCGGCTTGCCGTTCGTATTACCGAGTGATTGGTCAAACTCATTGTAATCCGCGGCGACGGGCGTGTAGGCGCGCGTCTTTTGAAAATCGTCCCACAGCGCGTCCAGTGATTTTCCGGTGGCATTGGCAAAAAATTGATCCGAAAACGTCCCGCGCCGCAGGGCGGTATTAAGTTGGCAAGTGAAATTGGCGCCGTAAGTGGCGTCGATGTAAAGAAGAAAAGACGCCGCGCAGGCGTAACCCGTCTTGTAGTCCGGGAAGCGCTCATCGCATTCCGGGCAGTTGGTGGGATTGGTGTGTCCGGCCAGTCTGGCGAAGACGTAGTCGGCGATGCCTTCCGTCCAGTAAGTTGGTTCGGCGGGCGGATAGGAACGGAAAGGATGCGCCGCGGTGAAAGCGAGATAATGGGCGCACCATTGCCAGACGTGCCGGTAGGCGAAGTGCGGATAATTCTGCGCCACATGCGCCATTTCATGGATCATCACGTGCTCGAGGGCCTCCGGGTGATCGATGAACCAGCCCGCATTGAGGAAGACGGTCTCGCGGCAAGCGACTCCCGATGGTTCATTCTCGCCATCAGACTTGGGCGGGCCTAAATGCTCGCGAAAGATGATGTCGAATTGGCGGGGCAGGTATGACTTGCCGTCATCCAACAGAGCGCGAATCTGCGGATAGACATCATTCCCGATTTGCCGCGCGCGTTCGGCCAGGGCTTGGGCTTCCGGCGCATCGCGCACATCAACGCTGCGAACGGATTTGGTGCCGGTTGTTTCCAGGAAACTGGTTTCAAGAAATTGGCGGAAGGTCTCACGTTCTTGCATTACTTCGTCATGCGGCAGTTCGCTGAAAAGAAAAATCAGATGATGGCTGCGCAAATCGACTGCGGTGGCGTTGGTTTCATCGGCGCTGAAATACGGGACACTATTTCCCTGCAACGCCGCGATGAGGGCCTCTGTTTCGTCCTTGGTGCCGCCGTGCTCGGTGTAAAGATCGATGAAGCGGCCGGGGTGATGATCAAACCAAAGCGCGAACCGCTCCGTCTTGGCGTAGAGGGCGTCGAAGAGCCAGACTTCGCTAATCTTGCCGGTCAGACCACCGCCGGCGAGAATGGCGGAAATGACTTCGTAGCCGCCGCTGTGCCCGGACAAAATAAGGTGCCCAATTCCTCCTTTGGCCACGATGCCGTGTTGCTTGAGGACTTCCATCCCTTCGGCCATAAACCGTTTGAATCCCTCGGCGTCCTCCAGTTTGCCACCAAAAGAATCGGAAGCATCCAACGGCCCTTGCGGAACGATTAGAATCGCGTTGCGGTGGCTCGCGGCAAATTGTTCCGGCAATTGATACTTGCCCAGCGCGTTGGAAACATTGTTGCCCCACCCATGGAAATGGACGACAAAGTCGATGGTGCGTCCGGGCTTGAAATCCTTGGGTATAAAAAGCGCGACGTGGCTGTCCTGATAATGTTCGGCGCCGGAAAAGAATTGATCACGGTAGGAATGGCCTTGGGCGCGAAGAGGATGCGGGAACGGGGCCGAGGCAAAATTGGTCACGATTAGCCGTCCCAGTGGGGCGTAATTCTCCGCCAGGTCCCCAGCCAGGAGACGGCCCGCGGCCAAGAGCCCCGAAAGGATCACCAATCGTTTGATCATGGTTACGCCGAAGATGCCTGAATCCGCGCGCATTGTGAAGAATTTCCAGCGACGAATTTTCACCGGCTTCCAAAAATTGCGACCCATATTTTTGTGGCGAAAGCTGACCAGATGTGGAACGGTACGGCTAAATTTGCTCGCAGGAAGGTCGTGGGAGGCCTGATGGCGAGCAGTGCATGCACCGTTTCTTTTTGCACCGATTCCGCCAAGCAACCTTCGGTTTGCTTCTATTTCCTTTGGCATCGGGAGCAGCGCCACTCAGAGAACTGCCCGGCCGTGTGCCTCCACTGACGGCGAAGGCGCGCCGTTTGGCTGACCCTGCGCCAACACAGGAGTTGAACCTGGCCTTGGGCCTGCGGCTCCGCAACCGTGATGGGCTGACCCAATTGCTCGAGCAACTTTACGACCCGCGCAGCCCTCGATACAGGCGTTTCCTGAGTGCGGAAGAATTTGCCGGCAAATTCGGCCCGACTGAGGAGGATTATGCCGCTGTGCGTCGTTTTGCGGAGGTGCATGGTTTTGCCGTGACCCACACCCATCCGAATCGCACGTTGCTGGATGTCAAAGCGGCGGTGCGGGACATCGAGCAGGCCTTCCATCTGCGGATGGGTGTTTACCAGCACCCAACAGAGAACCGCTCCTTCTTCGCGCCGGATCGGGAACCGTCAGTGGAAGCGGACTTGCCGCTGCTATCAATCAGCGGGCTGGACAATGCGGTGCTGCCGCGCCCGGCCAGCCTCACCGAGAGGCCGCAAGGTTCCGCAAGCCCGGAGTCGGGAACAGGTCCGGCCGGATATTACTGGGGCTACGATTTCCGCCATGCTTACGCGCCCGGGGTTGAGTTGACCGGCGCCGGGCAGGCGGTGGGACTTTTTGAAATGGCCAGTTACTATTCAAATGACATCCCGACCTA
>DASYNM010000097.1:0-8531 GCA_036008545.1 Verrucomicrobiia bacterium | reverse complement strand
GACCACCACCGGCCTTTTCAAAGGCACCACCACTAACTCGGGTGGCGCGACCGTTACCTTCAACGGCGCTGTATTCCAAAAGCAAACCAACGGCTTCGGCCAATTTCTGGGCGCCGGTCAAACTGGCAGCGTCTATGCCGCGCCGCAGTGACGAAGAGGACCCGGCCCTTTGGTTACTTTATCCGGCAGTCGCGCCCCGGGCATGGAAGTCTTGGAAAGTCTTAGCCGGGTGGAAGTTGCGCTGGCGCGACAACAATTTATCCTTGTCGCCCCATCCGCCCAGACACAGACTGATTAAGATAATAAGGTTTGGCGTCTCGCTGATGCGAGCGAACTGTTTGAGAATTCAGTGCTGATATGAACCTGCCACACGACGCGATGTTGTTGCGGATTTTCATCGGGGAATCCGATCGCTGGCATCACCAACCGCTCCACGAGGCCATCGTGCTCAAAGCCCGCGAAATGCACCTGGCCGGCGCGACGGTCTTGCGCGGGCCCATCGGCTTCGGCAAATCCAGCCGCATCCACACGGCCAAGATTCTGCGGCTTTCCATGGACCTGCCGATGGTGATCGAAATCGTGGACATTGAGGAAAGGCTCAATACTTTCCTGCCCGTGCTCGATGAAATGATGAAGGGTGGCTTGGTCACGCTGGAGAAAGTGCGGGTGATCAATTACCGCGCCGGGCAAGAGTCTGAAACTCCGCCTGCGGCTTGAAAAGTCGCCTGTGGACCACGTTTGCGTGGTGGGAAGCCTCTCTGAGGCAGTCCCGTTGGCTCGCGCCCGGGATTTCCCGCCAGCGACAGCTTCCAACGTTGTAAGCCGTGGCAAGTGCTCCCAAGCGCGGCTTTTGAGCCTCGCGCGCCTCTTAAACCTTGTGAGTAAGCTTCAACTCCACGCGGCCCCAATCTGATCGGGTTAGCCTGGCTTCGCAGCCTCTGGAATCCTGGCCAGCCGCTCGGCGGCAAATAAGTCCGCCGCTGCCTGCGCCAGCGGTCATTTTTGCCTGCTTTCCGTCCCGCCAGGGCCCAGACGCGCTGGAAAGAAGGCAAAATCGGTTATGGCATACCCTTTGCTTAAAGAGGCTCGCCGATGACTAAATTTGCATGAATACACTAGAACTGATGCCAACCGAACGGCGCACGACCCAAAATAACAATGTAATTCAGCTTCCCTACGGGTTGCTGGGGTTCGAGCGCGTGAAGAACTACGTCCTGCTGACCCGGCCAGAGGAAGAGCCTTTTATGTGGTTCCAGATGGTCGCAGAGACCAAGCAATCCTTCCTGGTTGTGCCGCCCCATTTTGTGCTCGCCGATTACGCGCCGGACTTGAGCGAACTGGATGTCGCCTTTCTTGAATTGAACGACCCTTCCGACGCCTTTGTCCTGAACATCGTCACCATGCGTGGCAAAGGCGAGGCCACCGTGAATTTGAAAGGGCCAATTGTCATTAATCGCCGCACTTTGATCGGCAAACAGGTCATCCCGGTCAACGCCGCCGAGTACGCTATTCGTCATCCGCTCCCTCTTTCCTAGGCGTTTCCCAACCAGACGCCTTATGCTCATCCTCTCCCGCAAGCCAGGTGAAAGCATTATTATTGACGGTCACATTACCGTCAAAATCATGCGTTTAGAAGGCGACGTCGTCAAAGTGGGCATCGAAGCTCCGGTCCACGTGCCGGTGCATCGGCATGAGGTTTATGAGGAGATTCAAAAGAACAACCAGGAGGCCCTAACTCAAACCGAGGCCAAATTACCGTCGTTGACTGCCAAGGCCAAACCCTCCAAGCCAAGGGCGGTCACATCCAAGAAGCCATTGTCCCATGCTCATTAACACTGATCTTTCCAACGAAACCTCCGCCGCCAACCTCCAGCGCCAGCGCGCGGAATCCGGCACAACCGCGCCCCAACCATCCTCCGGCGCCAGCGCCAGCTCGGCGGCCAGCCAACTTGATCCCTCTTTGCAGCGCCTGACCCAGGTTCCCGCCGGCCTTCAGGACGCCGATTTGGAAATCCATGATAAGCAAGGCGCGGCGCAAGCCGTCGAAATGGCTCGCCAGGCGATGTTGAAGCAGCCGGGCACGGCCATGTCGGCGCAAGCCAACCAATTGCACCAAAATGTCCTGAGCCTTTTGCAACCGGCAGACTAAACCAAGCACATACGCATTTGAGCCATGCCAGCCACCTCCGAAACGAAAGAAACGAGGCAGGATGCCGGATGCCAGCCGCGCCCAGGCGGCTCGAGCCAATTAGCCGCCGCCAGCAAAGCGGTCCTAGCCGCCATGCAGAACCGGCGCCCCGCCGCAGCGCCGCCCGTGTCAACGACACGGTTTCCTGCGCCGCTGTTGGACGCCCGCCACAACCCGCCCGGATCAACCAACGCAAACGAGGCAGCCGAGCCCGCTGATCCGTCCAGCGCGACCGCTCATCATCATATTTTGTTGGATCCCGGTCTGACGTTGGAAATGGGGGAGCACACTTACATCCACGATGGCAGGATTTTGAACCCGAGCGGAGCATTGACGGGCATAAGAATCGGGAAATTCTGTGCCATCGCCACGGAATTGACGATCATCGGGTATGATCATCATTCGGAATGGATTTCGACCTACCCCTTCCTAGACGACGGCAATCGCCAGCAGTGGTCCGGCACGGAGGGCATTCCCTATCCACAAGCGGCCCGATTCGGCAGCAACAAGAGCCGCGGCGACATCAGCATCGGGCACGATGTCTGGATCGGTTACGGAGTCAAATTATTCAAGGGTGTGACCATTGGCAACGGGGCGGTGATTGGAGCCTGTTCGCTAGTCAACAAATCGGTTGAGCCTTATACTGTCGTGGCGGGCATTCCGGCGCGGCCCCTCCGGAAGCGCTTTTCCGATGAGGAGATCGCTTTTCTGCAAGAAATCCGATGGTGGGATTGGCCCGACGCACTCATCAACCGTCACATGAACTTCCTTTGCAGCTCGAAGGCCGGGGAATTCGAGCGGCGCCTGCAGGACGACCCGGATTTTCAGCAATGGGTGCGGGATGGCCGCCCAGCGCAGCCAGCCATTGCTCCGGAACCAAGTTCAAGACTGGCGTGCTGTAACGCGGCGACTTCCTCTGCTGCAAACGGCGCAGCGCCTGATCCAACGAATGCCGGCGCATTGAGAGACCTGGCCAAGATCCAACTCCAGAAAAACCTTTCTTCTCCGTCCCAACCCCTTACGACGAAGCCTATCTCCGAGGGCCTGGTTTGCGCAGAGATTGCGCCAGGAGATGAGATGTTCACCGGCGATCGCGCCCACTATTTCGGCGTCGGCGAGTCGGCTTGCCACTGCATCCATTCGACGCTTGACACAGCGAAGAAACCGGCCCGGGAAATCCTGAGAATTCTGGACTTGCCCTGCGGGCACGGGCGGGTAATGCGCTTTCTCAAAGCGGCCTTTCCCCACGCGTCGTTGACCGCTTGCGACCTCAATCGCGGCGCGGTGGATTTCTGCGCCCGGACCTTCGGGGCGGAGCCGGTGTATTCGAACTGCGACGTGAATCAGATTCCACTACAGGGAAAATTTGATTTGATCTGGTGCGGCTCGCTGCTGACGCATTTGCGCGCGGAACCGTGCGCGGATCTTGTAAGATGGTTCAATGCCCATCTGAACGTCGGCGCTTTGTTGGTTTTTACAGTTCATGGCAGATGGGTTGAACGGTCGTTGGCGACCGGTCGCTACAAGTATAGTTTGCCGGACGAGCGGGTCAGCGCATTGCTGAAAGATTACTACGACAGCGGTTTCGGTTACGCCGACTATCCCGGGCAAACGAATTACGGCATCAGCGTGTGTTCGCCCGCTTATATCGCCGGTCATCTTGTCTCGCTGCCGGATTTGAAAATGGTGGCCTACCACGAGAAGGGCTGGGACAATCATCAGGACGTTGTTTGTCTCCAAAAGCAAGGCCCGACGGAATTTCTCGGCTGACGGTTAACCCACGCCTTTATGAGCAAATCCCAGAGTCTTGCGTCAACGCCTCTGAGGTTTGCGCTTTATACTAGTTCGCTCGGCAACTATTTTTTCCACGAAATCCGCGACTTGCTCGGAGAGGGCCTCAAGGAGCTGGGTTATCGTGTGGAGTGCTGTGACGAGCGCAGCGCCTTCGCGGGTCAAGCGGACTGGCATATCGTGATTGCGCCGCATGAATTCTTTGAACTAGGCGCCGGCAAGGGCTTGGTGCAACGAAAGTGGCCCACGAACTTGATCCTCTTCAACACGGAGCAGCCGTCCAGCCTCTGGCTTAAACTTTCGGCCCAGCATTTTGACCGTGCCGCCGCGATCTGGGATCTTGATTTTGAGTCCTCTCTTCGCCTCTGCAAGACTGGCCAGGCCTGTGACTATCTCCCCTTGGGTTACGCCTCCAATAGCGTCATGTTCAAGCCGGTGCCCCGGCTTCCGCTTCATAATGAGACGCGAAGCCTTTCCGCGGAAGTTCGTGATCGACCGGGTTTCGACCTGTCGTTTTGTGAGCGGCCAATAGATCTTTTGTTTCTGGGGTTCGGATCGCCTCGGCGCGAACGCTTTTTCTCAGCTCACGCCAAGAGTCTCAAAGCGCTGCAATGCTTTTCCCATAGGCCCAACGCCATGCGCCCGATGATTCCTGGGCAAACGACCCAGATGAACACGCTGACGAGCGTTGGGCTGGCGCAACGGAGCAAGGTGCTGCTGAACATCCACCACGGCGCCGATAAATATTTTGAATGGCACCGCATGGTGCTGTTGGGCATCGCCCAACGCGCGCTGGTCATCACTGAAACGTGCAGCCTCGCTCCGCCTTTCCGGGCCAACGTTGATTTCGTCGAGGCTCCCCTTGAGCAGTTGTCCGAGCGCATCGAATATTATCTTGGTTCTGCAACTGGCCGCCAGGAAGCCCAACAGATCATTGAACATGCCTTTGAAACGCTGACCAAGCGCTGCCGGCTGAGCGATAATCTAAAGCCGCTGGTGGATCGATTGAGCGCTCCCGCGACCGAGCGCGTCAGCTTGGCGGCCCGCATTTTTCCGGTGGTGGCCGTCGCGCCGAAACCGGATCGGCCCATCTCGGTCTGCGTCGTGACGCATGATGTGACTGGGGAAGGCCCCCATGCCGATTCCGGCTCCGCCCAGGTCGCTCTCGCCGAAGCGCTGGCCCAAGCCGGCCATCCAGTCACGTTGCTGCATACGGAACCGCATTACGGCGAAACCCGCTCCCTGGGTCATTGGCGCGAATATTTCGCAAGCCGTGGTGTGGATTACTGGCCTCTGCCTGCCGACGCCAAAGTGCCAGTGGAATCATCGGAGGCTTGTGTTCGCTCCTACGAAACCTATCAGTGGTTGCGCCAGCAATCGTTTGAAGTGGTTCATTTTCCCGAAACACACGGCATTGGCTTCTACAGTCTGCTGGCCAAGAAACAGGGGCTGGAATTCGCGCGCACCTTATTCTGCGTCAGCGTGCATGGCCCTAACTCCTGGCGTCGTCTGGGCCACCAGCAACTGCTAATCGATCCTTGCCACCTGGAGCTCGATTTCTTGGAGCAAGAGTGCGTCCGGCTGGCCGGGGCGCTCGCGACTTCAACTTGTTCCATGCTGGAATGGTTGCAGCAGCAGCAATGGAAGCTGCCCGACTTGCGCCAGGTGAGGCCCAATCCAATCCCGTCCAACGCCTCCGTCGCGCCGGTGCGGATTAAGGAATTGGTGTACGTGGGTCCGCTTACGCGTTGTCCAGGTTTGGCCTTGTTTTGCGATGCGTTAGACCGTCTAGATCCCAAATCGTTGCAACCCATCACCGTTACGTTCCTGAATAATGGAGCAGCCCTCCCAGGTCGAGGCTCGGTGCCCTATCTGGAAGAACGGTCCCGCAAATGGACTTTCAATTGGGAACTCGACATGAACAATGCGGGGTCTCACGCCGAGTATGTACAAGGCCAAGGCCGGCTCCTGGTCATCTCGTCGCTCGCGGAAAACTCACCGCTGGCCCTGCGCCGCTGCCTGGCCTCGGGCTCGCCTTTTGTGGCCGTTCGCCAGGGCGGAGTGGCGGAGTTGATTGACCCTGTCGACCATGCGCGCTCACTCTGCGAAGGCACGAGCACTGCCCTCGCTGCGGCCCTGGAGCGCGCCCTGAAGGAGAGAAACGTCCCAGCGCGACCGAACGGGCGAAACGCCGAACAGATCGGCTCATGGCTTCGCTGGCACGACGAGTGGGTGACGCAAAATGCGCAGGCTCAAGACGCGACTGCCCCGGTGGCAACGCCACTCGTTAGCGTTTGCCTGGTTCATTTTAATCGCCCGGAATTTCTGGCCCAGTCGTTGAACTCATTGCGCGCGCAGGATTACCAAAATTTCGAAGTCGTCCTTGTTGACGATGGCAGCACGCGGCCGGAGGCGCTGAAGTTTCTCGGAGAGCTCGAGCCCGAATTTATGAGGCGCGGCTGGCAGATCGTTCGGCAGACCAACCGCTACCTTGGCGCCGCCCGCAACAACGCCGCTCGCCAGGCTCGCGGTGAATACCTTCTTTTCATGGATGACGATAATTTCGCCAAGCCACATGAGATCTCGACCTTTGTCCGCGCGGCCGCCAGTTCGGGAGCGGAGATTCTAACCTCGGCCATGGACTTATTTCTTGGCAACGATGCGCCAGACGCCTCGCGCAAACCCAAAGCCCGCTGGATTTTTCTGGGTGGCGCCGCCTGCACCGGAGCCATTCGCAACTGTTTTGGCGATGCCAACGGCTTTATTCGCAAGGACACTTTCTGGCGGGTGGGCGGCTTCACCGAAGACCATGGCGTGACCCACGAGGATTGGGAATTTTACGCGCGCGCGGTGCTTCAGGGTTGTCGTATGGAAACGACGCCGGAGGCGCTCTTCTGGTATCGCACGTCCGAACAAAGCATGATTCGCAGCACTTCGCCTTTTGCAAACTTGCAGCGCAGCTTGCGGCCTTATCTCGAGGCTGTCCCTCCATCGCTCCACGGTCTTATCCAATTGCTGCAAGGCTATACCTGTTCGCCGAGCGTGGATCCTGTTACCATCAACAACACACAACCCTTGGTGCGCGTTCACCAGAGGTTGATCGCCCTGGCCCAACAGTGCATTCAAACCGGCCAGGGCAAAGCCGCGGAGACGCTTCTGATGGAAGTGCTCCAGTCGGCCGATTCGGTGGGGAATCCTGCCATTGCGGTGCAGGCGCTGCTCGATGTCGGCAAAGCCATGATTGAAAGCAACCGCTGCGCAAACGCGGTGCAAATATTGGAAAGCGCGGTGCGGCACTGCCGGACCATCTGTGATCCGATTGCCATGAAGGAAGCGCAAAAACTTTTGGCCTCGGCTCAGCGTGGTGGAAAATCGATCCGCAGCAGCGCGGTCGCGCTTCCGCCCGTGCCAGCGCCGCCGACAAGTCCGAACTTCAACGAACAGCCCGCGCACACGAACCTCATTCCGGCCAGCCCAGTCGCTCCCAGTGTGTCGATTGTCATCCCTACCTTTAATAAAATCGAATTGACACGCCAATGCCTGCGGGCGTTGCAGGCCAACACCCCCGACCTGCCCTACGAAATCATTGTTGTGGACAACGGCTCGACCGACGCGACGCCGGAATTCCTGCGGGCCGAGGAATCGGCGGGCCGGTTACGCGTGATTCTCAACAGCGACAACACCGGTTTCGCCAAGGCATGCAATCAAGGCGCCCTCTCCGCGCAGGGTAAATACGTCGTGTTCCTCAACAACGATACGGAAGTTCAATCCAACTGGCTCGCCCCGCTGTATTCGCTGGCGGAGGCAGACCCCGCGGTCGCCGCCGTCGGCTGCAAACTGCTTTTTCCCAATGGCACTATCCAGCACGCTGGCGTCGCGTTGGCCAATTGCGAGGGTCACGACCCGTTGCTGGCTTTCCACCTGTTTGCCCAGGAGAAATCGGATTTTCCGCTGGCCAACCAGCGCCGCGTTTATCAGGCCGTCACCGCCGCCAGCATGCTCGCTCGCAAATCGCATTTCGACGAAGTGGGCGGCTTCGACGAAGAATACTGGAACGGCTACGAGGACGTGGATTTGTGCCTGCGCTTTCAGGAACGGGGCTGGCTGACGGTCTATGAACCAGCCAGCGTGGTGGTGCATTACGAATCGCAAAGCGGCCCGGAGCGGTTCCGCCGCGTGGCCGAAAATGTGCATCGCTTCCACCAGAGATGGCTGGAGAAAGCCAGTCCGGACGTTGTTATTGACGAAGACGGCAAGAGCACGATTTGCCCGGGCTCGGTCATGCGCCTCTACACGCCGCCGGCCGGCAAGCTGGTCTCCATTGTCATCCTGGCTCATAATCAGCTCCGCGACACTCAACAATGCCTGGCCAGCATCGAAAAACACACCGCGCCAGCCCACGAACTGATCCTAGTCGATAACGGATCGACCGATGGGACCGGCCAATTCTTCCGCGACTACGCTGTCAAACACAGCAACGTCCGCGTGATTCTGAACCGCGCCAACCTTGGCTTTTCTGCCGGCAACAACCAGGGTCTGGCCCTCGCTCAAG
>DASYNM010000096.1:0-5805 GCA_036008545.1 Verrucomicrobiia bacterium | reverse complement strand
GGATCGACGTCCATACCGAGGCAGTGCTCGGTCGTTTTGTTGGCGCAACCGGCCAGCAATTGCCCCGGGCCACAGGTCAGATCGACAATGACCGGACGAAAGCTGGGAGAGTCCTTTGCGATAAGTGACGCCAGTTCAAGCGGCGTGGAGTATTGGCTTTGGCCCTTCTGGGCGGCGTTGGTGGCGCTGGCAAACAGGAGGTCAAGCGCCGCGGGATGGATGGAAGAGTGAAGGTCCATGGTAATGAGTCGAGAGTGCAGAATGGAGAATGCGGGCTTCAAACATTGCGGGACGCAACGGAGGACACGGAATGCGTCAGGATCGGAAAGCAGCTAAGGAACAATTCCCAACGGAATTTGGCGGTTCCTACGTTGGAATACGAACCCTAGTGCAGGCGCGCCTGTGCTTGGGCCCCAAGCCTAATTTTTCCCGTCGCGCTGGACCTGGTATTCGGCCAAGCGGCGCTGGGCATCCTGCAATTGCGGGACAAGCCGGCGCCGGGCGGCCGTGAGGGTTTCCGGCGTTTGGTCCGCGCCATTGAGGACGTCTTTCATTTCGCCTTGGAGACCTTTGACGCGGGCTTCCATGCGGCGAATGCCCTCTTCGGGCGTGCATTTGGCCGGCGGCCCGCCCAGTGCCGCGCCCATGAGGTCTGCCTCCAGGTCGATGGCATACTCCGGGAGATCTGGAATGTCTTGATCCGACATGGCGTTTTTGTTCATAACGAAATGGGGTGCGAATTTCAAGGTGAATCGGTAGTGGTCTGCTTGATGCAGGTTCTCCTTGTTCGCAAGCGACCTGCGCAGTAGGGCAGCCCTTCGTTGACCTTTTCATCTGCGTCTGGAAATTCAAGCCGCGGCCATCGCCAAGGAGGAGCCGCGCATGAGGACGATTTCGTCACAGTCCTTTAACACTTGGCGCATGTCGATGGTAGTGAAGAGATTGACTTGCTTGGTGGCGCATTTGATGGCGTTCTCGGCCAGATCACGCGGGATGGCGAACTTGCGTTCGAGGAACTCGGAGATTTCATGCGGCTCCGGGCTGGTCAGCTCGAAGGCATTGAAACGGCTGTGATTGCGTTGGGCCAGGTCGTCCAGCCCGCGATTGCAGGTGGCGACGAAGGCGGTCCAGTTCGGCAATTTGTTCAGCACGGTCAGCAACCGCATCTTGGCGGCGGCCGGGACGCCCTCAAACTCATCCACGAAGATGAAATGCCAGTTGGCGAACATAGGGCGATAGTGGAGACGAGTGGCGATCTCGTCCACGCGCTCGATGGTGAGTTGCGTGCCGTTGAGTGGCTCCAACATGCAGCCGGCAAGGCCGAGTTGCTGGCCCATGAACCGGGCCAGCGCGGTTTTACCGATGCCGGGCTCTCCGACGAAAAGGCAGGCGAGCGGATCGCCGGTCTGTTTGGAGTGATGGATGAACCGCATGACGCGGCGCGCGACGTTGGCCGCTGGGCCGACGAAATCGTCAGCTACTTGTGGGATGAATTTGGATGGTAGGAGCATGGGAATTTTGAATTGACTGACTATTTACGAGACTAACACGTCCTCCGGTTCGCCCAAGAGGCGAGCCGTGTGTTTGCTGTTGAGGACGCCGGCGACGTTGCCGCATTGCCATTTGCCTTTGCCGGTCTTGGTGGGAACGCCGTCGGCATTGAGCTGGGCGGCGATGGCGCCATAGCTGCATTTGACATCGTCGCGCAGATGGGCGATGCGGCGGATAACGGCTTGCTCGGCGGGATTGTCTTCCAGGCCGCCGTCACTGCGGAGAATGTAGCCGTATGGGACGGTGCCGATGAGGCGCTTCTGGTCGAAACGGCGATCGAGCGCGTCCTGGATCCGGCTGCGGATCAGCTCGCGCTCAAATTCGGCCATGCCGGCCAGGATGGTGAACATCAGGCGGCCGGCCGCGCCATTGGAGCTGAGGCTGTCCCCGCCCATGTCCACGATGTGAAGGGTGACGCCCATTTTATCGAGTTGGTGGACGGTGTCCAGCAGATCCCGGGCGCTGCGGCCCAGGCGATCGAGCTTGGCGACGACGACATGCTTGATCTCCGGGCAATCGCGCAGGGTGGCAAAGAGGCGGGCGCCGCCTGGCCGTTCAAGGATGGCGACGCTGCCGGAAGTGTCTTCGTCGGCAAAAGTGGTCTGCTCAGTGGCGGTGAAGCCGCGAAGGGCCAGATAACTACCGACGCGGGTTTCCTGGGTTTCCAGGGAAGCGTCCTGCTTGTCCGTGCTGACGCGGCGATAGAGAGCGGCCAAATGCGGAGTGTCATTCATAGGTCAGGTCCCGGGCGGTGATGGATTTTGGATTTGGACGGAAGGACGCCATCATGGCGCGATGGATTCCAGGAAATCGACGGCGCTGGCCGTCAGGTCGCGGATTAACTCACGCACAGCCGGGGTGATCGTCTTTTGGCCGGTGAGTTGGCGGATGATTTTGGCATCCGGCTCACAATCCGGGTGGACGAACTCGCGCTCGACGCCGAATTGCACTTTGCGATAGAAATGGATGATTTTGATTTTCTTCATATTATCAAAGCACCAACCGCGCACGGTCAGAATTACTTGATGAAACGGTGTTTCATCCAGGTGGGCGTGCATTGGTCCGGGGAGTTGAGTTGGATGGGGTAGAGGCTATCGTCGCGCTTGGCGACCAGGCCTTCGTAGAAATCGCAACCGAGGGATTTATTGACCTCCTGCAATTGCTTCCAGAGTTCATCCCGTTCGCCCTCGCCATAGACTGGCGGGATATAGACGGCATTGTCGGCTGGCTTAACGCCTTGAGGCAGACACTCTGCCCATTCCGGTTCTACGAGGTAATCATAGAGCAACTGCACCCTCTCGGTGTAAGGCTGGGGCGGCAGATCCGGGCGCATGACAGGGTCCAGAACAATAAGAGTGCCGCGTCCCAGGCGATGGCGGCGGTGCAGAGCCTCGACATCCAGCCATTCAAAAGGAGTCAGTTTAAGCTTGCCGGCGGCCTTGGCAAACTCGCTGGCAATGCTCAATCGTTTGCCGTGGCGATTCCACATGGCGCCCGTCGGGACATGGAGCAGACCCCGCCAGCCATTATATTTTGGCTCGTAGGACCATTGGCCAACCTTCGGCAGAGCATACTTGAGGTGTCCGCCATTGATGGGTCTGGCGGGATAGGTGAGAAATGTTGGTTCAATCATGCGGCCTCCGAGATTTCACGGTCACGGTCATCATTGTCCGATCCCCACCCGCCAATGGAAGGATCATTGAACTGGCCGAACATGGCGGCTTTCTCGGCTTCCTGGCGGGAAAGCTCGGAATGATAAGCCTCCACGATCGAATCGTACTGCGACATGATCGCCTTGACATCCGCATCGAGAACGCCGGTGACAGAAACCTGGTTGGACAGGATGGCAAATTCCACCGCGTCCTGGCCGAAGGTTTCCTCTGCGCAGGCGCAGATGAGATCGTTGAGATAATTTTTGATCATACCCATAGATTTACTTCTTGCCGCGAGCTGCGCCGACAGAGATTTGACAGAAACCTTTCTCGCCATCCAAGGCGAATTCCAGGTCAATGTTCTGCACATCAGAAAGTTCGCGGAAACGGGCGGTGTGCCATTCAGAATTAGGCTCGTAGCAGCTCGTGACGCTGACGGCGTCGGCAATGCAGTGAGTGCCGGCGAGGGCATTGACGGCGTCGATCACGCCCTGCATTTTGTCGGCCGGTATTTTGTCGGATTCGATCTTGAATACGAATTTCTCGACGAGATATTTGTCTGCCATTTCGGCGCCGATAATTGTCTTGATGGCAGCAAGCTTTTCCTCATCCATCGCTTTATACTTTTCCTTGAACGTCACACGGACCTCTTCGCCATCGAGGGCCAGGATGCTGACGGAGCTCGGGATAGCTGCCTTACCAGCGTTGATCTTGAAATGGAAATCGCGCGCTCGCCGCACGAGCTCGCCACGCGCGGCCTCTTTCGCGCCCTTGGCCGCTTCCTCTTCCGCCTGTGCTTTGAGAAAGGCCGTAGCATATTGGGCGTTCGTACCTTCGAGATCCGGTAGCACGGGATATTCGGCGACAACCTTGACATCCTTCTTCTTGATGGAACCGAAGTTGAGCTTGGGTTTGGACGGGGCGGCGGCTGTAGATGGGGCGGGCGTAGGCGGGCTGGCGACGGCCTGAGCTGGCGCTGCGGCCGGCGGCGCTGACAGTGTAGGCGCAGCCGGTGCCGGCGGCGCTGCAGCGGTCCGCCAGCGCGTCATCTGCACCGGCGCGATTGGCGCCGTCGGCGTGGCTTGGACGGTGGGATCGAATCTTGGCATACTATCCTTGGGTTGAGTTTGACTACTACAAATCGAGAACGCATTCCACGCGTTCCACGCCGGCGAAATTGGCGGAGCGTTCGCGGGCGATTCCCTTGGCGGTGGAGATGCACCAACGTCTGACCGTCCGCAGGCCGACCTTCAACGGAGGCAGCGAACATGGCGGCGCCGGCCAGACGGTTTGGGATTCCTGCGGATTGTTGCCGCCGGCATAGACTTCCCGGCCATTAACCAGGACCGAATAGCCGGCTTCGTATTCGCCAGTGACGGTTTTCATATCGTAAAGTAACCGAGCTCGCGCAGGGAACGGTGGCTGCCGCCAGAGCCCATGATGATATGGTCGAGCAAATCGATGCGAAGGAGTTGGCCGGCGCGGATCATGTCGCGTGTCACCTTGACATCCGCCTCGCTGGGCGAGGCATCCCCGCTTGGGTGATTGTGCATGAGAATGACGGCCGACGCGGAGGCGACGATCGCCACACGGAAGACTTCGCGCGCATGGCAGAGGATGGTGTCCACCGTGCCAGTGGCGACGAGATAGTGGCCTTTGACGCGGCGCCGGGTGTTGACCATGAGCGCCACCAGGCATTCAACCTCGGAATTGAACCTGGGATCGGTCGGCAGATGATGACGCCAATAATCGGCAGCGCGCTGCGGGGTGTCGCACAGGAATTGGTCTTCCGTTGGAGGACATTCCCGGAGCGTGACGAGCTTGTATTCGTAGGCGCTGGTGGGAAAGCGGAACGGCTTGACCATAGTGGACAAGCCGGGCAGGGCGTCTTGGATCATAAAATCGATTTGTCAGCTTCGGCGACCAGCTCCTCCATCGTGGTCGAAGTCGCATGTTCGGTGGCCGGGCCATCAACGAAGACGCGATGGCGGGAAATGCAGTCATAGTTCAAGGTGGTGCTGACGTTGATGAAGCGATCGGCGCGCAGGGCCTTTTGGATCTGGCGCTTCGCGGCCTGCTCCGATACGGCCTCGACCGTGAAATCGACATAGGCGCTCACGTCGTAGGCATAGGAGCAGACGAACTTGCTGAGTTTGTTTTTAGGGTTGGCTCTCGTTTTCATCGGTTTTCATGTTGCTCGACTTGCGCGCGCAAGAAGGCGACTTGGGCGGCGGCATCGTTCTCAAATTTCTGGCACAGATCGCAGCGCTCGACGTTGGTCCCATTGCCGATCCAGCCGGCATCGTGGCACGCTTCGCATTCAGAAGCCTTCTTGACTGCTGTGGCAAAGGCATCGACGTCCACAACCTGCGGTTCAAATTCATCCCGGCCTCGACCGCCCACGACAGAGTTATCTTGATCGACGATGGTGACTTTGACATGGCCGGTGGCGCAAACTGTCTCCGCCACGCCGCCATACACGATGATGAGGATTTCAGGTCGCATAAATTAGATTTCGCCCGGTCCGGTGAATTTGACGTGATGCCAGAGCGGAGCTTTGTAGGACAGGCACTCAATGAACGTGGCGGCTTCGCGCGGCGCG
>DASYNM010000095.1:0-3127 GCA_036008545.1 Verrucomicrobiia bacterium | reverse complement strand
GCGTCATGATCGCCGCAAACCTGGACGCATTCGCCGCAGCCTTTGCAGAGGTCGGACACAAAAATGGAAAACAGCCCGCCCGCGCCCGGCGTCTTCTGCTCGAGTGAACGGTAGATGGCTGGGACGTTTGAGTAAGCAATGGGCAACTTGGCGATGATGCCGCTGAATTGCGCCTTGGTGGGAGCGTCGATGTTGGACAACGCATTGACTTCATCGCGGATGATGTCCTTGAACGGGACTTGAGATTTGGCCTTGATGGAGTCGTTCATTTTCGCGCGGGCGCGTTGCTCCAGTCCCTTCAACTCGGCCATGAGCTTGGTGCGTTCGCCCGCGTCAGTGACGTAATAAATCGCCGCGGTTTTCAAAACGGTGGCCACGTCCTGCGAGGAGTTGGGCAGCGCCGTGTCCGGGCAGGCGGTGATGCATTCCATGCACTGAGTGCAATTCTCGGCGATATAAACGGGGGTCTCGCGGCGCGCGACGTATTTGGATTGCGTCGCGCCGCTGCCCGCGCCCATGACGCCGAGCGAAGCCAGCGCGCCGGCGGGTTGATGGTAGCCCAATCCCTTACGAAATTCGGAATCAAACTTGGCTAGCGTCTGGAAGGCGTAGCGCGGCGTTTGCTGCGCGGGCGTCGGCATTCCGGTCCCGCAAGCAGTGCCGCAACCGGCGGTCGGGATCAGCGGCAGACCACCGATGGGAAGGTCGGGCGCGTTGCGCATCGAAGACCGGTCGGGGTCGTTGTAGTCGCCGTACTTGATCTCCTGTACGCGCGCGAAACCTTCGGTCATCACCGTCATGTTGGAGGTGACAACGTCGTCGCCAAAGCGGCCGAATTTTTTCTGATACTGCTTCCTGACCGTGTCCTGAAATTGTTCTTCTGTAATGTGGTGTTGCTTTAGAAACGGCGAGACGCGGAAAAACGCGCCCAGGAAAGAGTTGCCCTGCATGCGCAATTGCAGATCGCTGCGCGAAGTTGCCTTCTTGGCAATGTCGAAACCGGGCAGGATGTAAACACGAATGTTATTGTCGCGAACGAAATTCCGGTATTGCAGAGGGATGCGACGCCAGGCTGTTTCGGCCGTATCGCTCGATTCCCAGACCAGGCACCCGCCTTTCTTGATGCCTTCGAGCGGGTTGGTGTGGGTGAAAGCCTTGGGATCGCAACACAGGACTACGTCCACGTGGTTGAGTTCGCAGTTGACCTTGATTTGGCCGGGCGCGACTGTCAAGTAGTAATTGGTGGGCGCGCCTTTCTTTTCCGAGCCGTATTTCGGATTGGCCATGATGAAGAGCTTTTCCTTCAACCGCCCGTCCTCGTCGAATTCCTGATCGCGCTGTTTGATGAGATCGCCGAATTCACCGACGATTTCGCCGAGGTTTTTGCCGGTGGTGATCATGCCCCAACCGCCGATGGAATGGAATCGCACCGCAATCGCCCCTTCCGGCAGCAGCGATGGGAAATCTTTGCTAATAACCGAGTAAGGATGGTCGATCCCCAGCGTGAAATAAGTCTCGCCATCGGCGGCGCCGCGGCCGTCCTTGCGCCGGGTCTGGCCGAGTGCGTATTCGCACGCGCCGAGAGTGTGCTCGGGGCGGAAATCGCGCGACCCGATGCCGTAACTGGCGCGAAATAGGCGCGGCGTCTCCGCAGGCGTAAGCACGGGCAATCCCGCATGCGCCGGATATTTGGCCGCTTCATTGGCCTTGCCCAAAGCAACGCGAATGTCGCGCGCGAGTGGATTATCCCCCGCCATGCCTTCGTCGGTGCGTTCGAGGATGATGACGTTTTTCTTGCCGCGCAACGCGTTAATCACCGCCGCCTCCGGGAATGGACGCAAAACATTAATATGAATGGAACCGACCAGAACATTGCGCTGTTCGCGCAGATAATCGCAACCGGCCTCGATGTTGTCCGCCGCGCTACCGAGCGAAACGAAGACCGTTTCCGCATCGGCCGTTTTGAATTCGGTGATCAACCCATATTGCCGGCCGGTCAGGCGTCCGAATTCCGCGTAGGCGTCTTCCAGGAACTTGAGGATCGGCTCGTTGAAATTATTTCGCCGCGCAACCACGCCGTTCATGTGGTGCTCCTGGTTCTGCACTGGACCCAACAGGATGGGATTCTTCAAGTCCATCATTTCCGGCAGCCGGCGGCGTTTGGGACCGAACAATTCGCGTTGCGCGGGCGTGGGACAGTCAATCATATCATCAACCGCGCCGAGAAATTCGCGCAACAGGGCGGCTTCCGGCGCGAGATACGTGCGCTCGGAGTGTGTGGTCAACATGCCGTCCTGGATGTTCATGCCCGGATTGAGGGAAAGCTCATTGACCTTGCGCAAAATGATCGCCTGATCGGCCGCTTGCTGGGCGTCCTTGGACACGACCATTGTCCAGCCTGTGTCGAGCGCGGCGTAAAAATCGTCGTGGCCGCAATGGACGTTCAGCGCGTGCTTGGTGAGCGCGCGCGCGCCGACTTCCAGCACCATGGTGGAGAATTTGCCCGGCGCGTGGTAATACTGCTCCATCGCGTAGGCGATGCCCTGACCGGAAGTGAAATTGACAGTGCGACGCCCAGTGACGGCAAACGCGGTCGCGCCACCCTGGGCGGCGTGCTCGCCTTCGGTCTCGACGGCGATTTTTTGCTGGCCCCAGACGTTGAGTTCGCCTTGCGCGAAGGAGCCTTGGTAAATCTCGCCACCTTCCGTCGATGGGGTGATGGGATAGAAGACGCCGCCTTCGGTGATGCGTGTTTCGACGTGAGCGGCGACCAGAGCGTTGCCGTTGCAAGTGACCCGAACGCCGGGATACTTCGGCCCGGCATGGCCCGGGTTGAGTGTTGGAACGCCTTGTTCTTTGACAAAAGTTGACGATTCACTCATAAAAGGATCACTTTCAAAGCGCCGCCAGACGGGTTTTGTCCGCGCGGCTTTGATTGTTAATGTAACTGCCTTTCCATTAGAACACAACGCAAATCTTGTGATGGGACTAACAATAAATTGAAAGAGAAGCGACATGGATTGCCCATTGAACAAGACCAGATTTTGCGGTTGACCTTCAGGCAAAGGGGCGGAGCATCCTTAACTCAAGACATGGTCAAAATAAAACCAGTAAGCCGATGCTGCCT
>DASYNM010000094.1:0-6450 GCA_036008545.1 Verrucomicrobiia bacterium | reverse complement strand
GGACGAGGCCTTCTTGAATTCCTTGATCGACTGGCCGAGACCTTTGGCGAATTGGGGAATCTTGTTGGCGCCAAATAGAATTAAGGCAGCCGCAAAGACAAATATGATCTCCCCACCGCCCATGCCAAGAAGTGCTAACATATTGTTCATACAAATAATCCTCTCCTATATAGTTAACGCACCGGGAGCCATCCGTAAAGGGGCAAAACAGACGCTTTTATGCGGCATCCCACGTCCGGGCGCCTCCTTACGGGCTGGCTTTGCCAATCACCATTTCGCGAACCAGCGGTTGCGCTCTGTAGATATGCTCCAGCGCCTCCAGGATGCCGGCGGAATCGACCGAGGTCGCGCGGCCTTGGACGTCGCTGTAGGCATAATCCCAGGGCAGAGCTTGCAGATTGCTGTCAAAGATAATCCCGACGAAATCCCCTGCCCGGTCCACCACCGGGCTGCCGGAATTGCCGCCGATGATGTCGGCGGTGCTGATAAAATTCAGCGGCGTCTCCATATTGACTGAGCCTTTCCGCCGGACCCACCGCGGGGTCAGATCGAAAGGCGGCCGCTCCTTCATCTGTTCGACTTTTCGATAAAGGCCGGAAAAGGTCGTGAAGGGCGGCAGTTCCGTGCCGAGTGCTTGGATGCCTTCGACCGTGCCAAAGGCCAGACGCAACGTGAAGGTGGCATCCGGGTAGCCGGCGTTGCCGTCCAAGGCCAGTTGCGCCCGCGCCAGCGCCGCATGGGCCTGGCTCTTGACCTCGTTTTGCTCGTCAAAGGTTTTGCGCAGCGCCCGCGCTTCGCTATCAACCGCTCGCGCCAACTCGGTCATCGGATCGCGCATCGCATCCACGACCTCCGCACCGCCGACATATAGCTGCCGGCGGAAATCGATGTCACGAACCTTCGTGCCGTGAATCAGTTCCGCCGCGCGCACGCCAGGCGTTTTGCCAGCCAGGACGCGCTGGACCAGCGGATCGTCCGTGCTCAACTGGCAGGCCAGGAACGTGAGCGAGTCAGCCAGAGTGATTGTTTCGAAATCGACGTAGATGGGCTTCTCGGACATGAGCGCGAGTTCGAGAGTGGCTCGGCCTGCATCGGAATATTCCCGCAGCCGCTCGCCGTTGGGCTTGGGCCGTTCCTGGCCGGCGCGCAGCAAAGTGCGCGCGAAGCGGAAGCTCTCGCAATTAAAACCCTGGCCAGCCTCGATCAAATTGTACTCGATGAATTGCTGGTCGAGGATTCTCGCCGCCGCCGCGATCTTGTCGTAAGCGGCCAGGGCATCCGCGAATTGAGGCCGGTTCGCCAGACGCGCCTTGAATGCCGATTCCTCTTTGTCCTTGTCCGCCATCACGGCCGGGTTCAGCAGCCCGGCTAATTGTCCGTCGCCGCGTTTGCGGTTGTTCTTCACGCTGGACGACATCTGCTTGGCGCGACGGGCGTTTTCCTCGCTACGCGCGCTCCATGCGTCAAGCATCGTTTCCTCCCATTTCAGGTACTTCAAGCGGAACGGCAACGCGACATCGCGCACGGATTCCAACTCGGCCTCGGTCAGCAGTCGGCTGGTGCGACCGGGGTGCCCGGAAACCAGTACCAAATTCCCGTCCCGCGGGCCTTCCGGCGAAACGCGCAGATAATCGGCAATATGCGCCGGCTGCCCATTCTCGTAGGCGCGGAAGAGGCAGATGTCCAGGTCGTAGCGCGGGAACTCGAAATTGTCCGGGTCGCCGCCGTAAAAAGCCATCTGTTGCTCCGGCGCGAAAACCAAGCGCACATCAGTATAGCGTTTATAGCGATAGAGGTGATAGGCGCCGCCTTGCCAAAGCGTCACCACGTCCGAGCGCAAGCCCGTTTGCGCCAGCGATTCGTTCTCAATGGTGGCGATAATCTTGCGCCGGGCGGCGAAGGCCGCCGCCGGGTCCGCATCGGCCGGCACTGCGGCGTTGACCCGCGTCGTGACGTCCTCGATGGATTGCAGCACGAGCAACTCCATGTCCAAGCAGCGGATTTCCTGGTCACGGGTGCGCGCGTAAAAGCCGTCCTTGAGATAGTTCTTTTTCTCCGAACTGAGTTGCTGCAGGGCGTTGGCCCCGACGTGATGATTGGAGATGAGCAGGCCATCGCGACTGATGAAGCTGCCCGACCCACCGGAATTAAGGCGGATGGAGGCTTTCAGCACGTGGTTGAGCCAGGCCTCAGTAGCGTCGAACTGGTAGCGTTCGTGCAGCAACTGTCGTGGCACCTGGTTAAAAAGCCACATGCCTTCGTCGCCGAGCGCCGCCCAACAGGGCGTCAGGCACAACAGAAGTAAGAAGAGGCGTTTCATTTGTATTCGACGATTCAACTCAAATACTCCATACCATTGGCAATTCCGATATCTTTTTGCGCGTCCAGCCTGGCCGCATTGGCTAGTATGGTGTTGAAAACCGCTCCGCGATAATTCATGCTTTCGCCAGTTCGTATGAATAATCGCTATTTCCATGTTGCGGACGGAATGGTGGCCACGGCCCTCCGATTGGCCGGCCTGCTTGTCTGTTGCCTTTTTTTAACACCCGTTGTGGATGCGCAACCCACCCCGGCCAAACTCCAAACCGCTACTTTTGGCGGCGGTTGCTTCTGGTGCGCCGAAGCTGTTTTCCAACGCATCCCGGGCGTCAAATCGGTTGTCTCCGGGTTCGCTGGCGGCACGACGGCCGATCCCACTTATGAGGAAGTTTGCACCGGCACCACCGGCCACGCCGAAGTCATCCAAATTCAATTCGATCCGTCGATCATCACCTACGCGAAATTGCTGGAGATCTTTTGGGAGGCGCACGACCCGACCACGCTCAATCAGCAAGGCGCCGACCACGGCACGCAATACCGTTCCATTATATTTTACAGCGACGAAGCGCAGAAGGCGGCGGCGGAGAAATCCAAGGCTGAAGCCGCGCCGCATTTCCACTCTCCCATCGTGACGCAAATTGTGCCGCTGGTGAAATTTTATTCGGCGGAAGGCTATCATCAGAATTATTACAATCTGCATTCCGACACCAGCTACTGCCAATTTGTGATCGGGCCGAAGCTGCACAAACTGATTGCCAAAGGGGTGATCCCGCAGGAGAAGGACAAATAGCCTTTCGCAATGCGGCGACAATACCCGTTTCATTTGATCGAGCCGAAGTGGCAGCGGTTCTGGGAAACCCAGGCCACATTCCGCGCCTGGAATCCCGGCGACGACATCCCAGCCAACCATCCGTTCGCCCAGCGCCACGGCCTACGCGGGCCGGCGACGCCAGAGCAGCTTCCGCCCAAGTTTTATATCCTGGATATGTTTCCGTATCCCTCCGGCGCGGGCCTGCACGTCGGACATCCCGAAGGTTATACGGCGACCGACATCCTCGCCCGTTACCAACGCGCCCGAGGCCGAAATGTCCTCCATCCGATGGGCTGGGACGCCTTCGGCTTGCCCGCCGAACAGTATGCCATTCGCACCGGGCAGCATCCGCGCAAAACGACCGAGGCCAACATCGCGGTCTTTCAAAGGCAGATCAAAGCGCTCGGTTTCAGTTACGATTGGAGCCGCGAGATCGACACGACAGACCCGCATTATTTCAAATGGACGCAATGGATTTTCCTCAAGCTTTACAACTCCTGGTTTAATCCGGCCACGGGCAAAGCTGAGCCGATTGAAAACCTGCCCTGTCCTGCCGAAAATGCCGACGCCTTTCGCGACAGCAAGCGTCTGGCGTATGTCAGCCACGCGCCGGTTTGGTGGTGTGAGGAATTGGGCACTGTCCTGGCCAACGAAGAAGTCATCGACGGCAAGAGCGAAGTCGGCGGCTTCCCCGTCACGCGCCGGCCGATGCGGCAATGGATGCTGCGCATCACGGCATACGCTGAGCGGTTGCTGGCGGGGTTGGAGAAAATCGACTGGAGCGAATCGCTCAAGGAAATGCAGCGCAATTGGATCGGCCGCAGCGAAGGGGCGGAGGTGCAATTCCCCCTGGCTGCCGGCGGGCCGGCGATCACGGTTTTCACCACCCGCCCCGATACGTTGTATGGCGCCACTTATATGGTTCTCGCGCCTGAACATCCGCTAGTCGATGCCATCACCAGCGAATCGCAACGCGCTGCTGTCGCCGCTTACAAAAATGAAGTGACGCGGAAAAGCGACATGGAAAGGACGGATTTGGCCCATGATAAGACGGGCGTTTTTACAGGCGCGTTCGCGATCAATCCTGTCAACAACGAAAAAATCCCCGTATGGATTGCCGATTACGTCCTGGCCAGCTACGGCACAGGCGCAATCATGGCGGTGCCGGGACATGACACGCGTGATTTGGAATTTGCGCGCAAATTTGATCTGCCCGTTCGCGTGGTGGTGCAGGCGCCTAAGGGCGAGGAATCGACCGGCTTTATCGGAGACGGCACAAGCGTCAATTCTGATTTTCTCAATAACCTGCCGACCCCAGAGGCCAAAAAGAAAATCACCACCTGGCTGGAGGAGAAGGGCCTGGGTCGCAAGACCGTCAATTACAAATTACGCGACTGGCTGTTCAGCCGTCAGCGCTACTGGGGCGAGCCGTTTCCGATTGTGTGGAAGCCTTCGCCTGATGGATCGTTCCACCATCAAGCCCTGCCCGAATCCGCCTTGCCGCTGGTGCCGCCGGACTTGAGTGACTTCAAACCCACCTCCACCGGCGAACCGCCCCTGGCGCGAGCCAAGCAATGGGTCGAATTGCCTGACGGTTCCAAACGCGAAACCAACACCATGCCGCAATGGGCCGGTAGCTGCTGGTATTACCTCCGTTTCACCGACGCTCGCAACGACAGCAAATTCTGCGGCACGGAAGCCGAGCAGTATTGGATGGGCACACATCCCGCGGGCCACGGCGCGCGGCCGGGCGTCGATTTGTACATTGGTGGGGTCGAGCACGCCGTGTTGCACCTACTTTACTCACGGTTTTGGCACAGCGTCCTCTTCGATTTGGGTTATGTCTCCACGCCGGAGCCGTTTTTCAAGCTGGTCAACCAGGGTCTCATCCTCGGCGAAGACGGTCAAAAGATGTCCAAAACGCGCGGCAACGTGGTCAACCCCGACGACATTATGCGCGAGTTCGGGGCGGACGCGCTTCGGCTTTTTGAAATGTTCATGGGGCCGCTGGAGATGGTCAAACCGTGGAGCACCAAGGGCGTGGAAGGTGTGTATCGTTTTCTGGGCCGGGTTTGGCGTTTGTTCGTGGATGAGCAGAGCGAAACGGAATTCGAGCAGATGCAAACCGCGCAAGGCGCGCAGAACCCCGACACCCTCGCCGCCATTAAACTCAGCGCGTCGATTGCAGACGCGCCCGCCACCGCCGCGCAATTGAAGACGCTCCACGCCTGCATCAAGAAAGTCACCGAAGATCTCGACGGCTTCCGTTTCAACACCGCCATTTCCGCCCTGATGATATTTGTCAACGACGCCATCACCTGGGAGACCAAGCCGGCGGCGGTGATGCGGGACTTTCTGATCTTGCTGCATCCATTCGCGCCGCACCTGGCCGAGGAGCTGGGCGGCAAACTCGGCGGCGGCCCAACCCTGGCTTACGCGCCTTGGCCCAAGTTTGACCCGACCCTGTTGGCTGAGGACACCATCGAAATTCCGGTGCAGGTCAATGGCAAACTGCGCGACAAAATCATCGTGGCGACCGGATCGACCGAGGCCGAACTCAAGGCCGCGGCGCTGGCGTCGGAAAAAGTCCAACAGTTCATGGAGGGCAAGCCGATAAAGAAAGTGATTGTGGTGCCAAAGCGATTGGTCAACATTGTGATTTGACTTCCGCTTGGTATTCCGGCAATTGCCAGTATAGTGCTGGAAGTGAAATATTTGACGAAACAGGAACAGATTGTGCTTTGTCTCACAATTGCGTTGGTGCTGACAGGCTGGGCCGTGAAAGTTTATCGAACGGCACATCCCTCCGCGCCACCAGTTTGGAAGCAGAAATCCTGATATGAGAGCGGCGAATGTTGAAGACGACATACGAAAAATAGTGGCGGCGGACCCCCGCTATCACTATGAGGCTTATGTGTTTGTGCAAGAGGCGCTCAAGCACACCCAGCGCGCCTTGGGCCGCCACAAAGCCGGCCAGACGCACGTCGGCGGCAAAGAATTACTCGACGGCATCCGCCTCTACGCCTTGAAGAGTTTTGGTCCGATGGTTCCCACCATGATGGAGGAATGGGGCATTCATTCCTGCGAAGATTTTGGCGAGATCGTTTTCAACATGATCAAGCACGAGGTGGCCAACAAGAGCGAGACCGACAGCCTGGATGATTTCAAGGGCGGCTACAGTTTCGACGAGGCCTTCCGCAAGCCGTTTCTGCCTTCCAAGGTCCTGGCCGCGCAGGAAAATAAGGACGCGGCCAAAATGACCGTAGGCGATTGAGGCAACTCTTTGACGCGCACGAAACACGCACCAACATAGGAGCGCG
>DASYNM010000093.1:0-4890 GCA_036008545.1 Verrucomicrobiia bacterium | reverse complement strand
GATGCTGTGTTGCCAGAGGCGGATGGTCGGCTCGTCGGGCACCAATTGTCCGCGGCTGGAGTATTCCAGAAAGATTTTCCCCAGCTCGGTGTCCGGCGTCAAATTGCGAAACAACTCGCCGCAGGAGAAATGGTAAAAGTTGGGGATGCTGCCCAGGATTCTTCCTTGGGTTCCCTTCCCCGAGCCGGGCGCGCCGAACAACAGGATGGTGCGGAATTGCTTCATGTTGGTTTTGGTTGAAGGCTAGGTCTCGGGCTAGACGGTGTCCTTGTGCCGGATTTGCACTTCGGCGATCTCCACGAAAGGAATCACTTCTTCCGCGCTAACGTTATTCTTGACTATTTCCAGCGCGAGTTCGCTGGGAGTGATGCGGCTGATCCTCCGGCCGACAAATTGCCCCCGGGCGGCCTTGAACACCAGGACCAGGTCCTTTTCCGCTTCGCTGGGAATGACGCGGAAAAAACCCGCGAATTTTGTCTCGAAAAACCGGCGGTTGAACGAGAACTCACCCCGTGCAAAAACAACCGGCTCCGGCAGGGTCGGCGCGGGCGCAGCGGCAGGCGGTGCGGCCTCTTGCGTCCTTGCTCCGGTCGCCGACGGCGCATACGAAGCCGCGGGCGCGGGTGTGCCAGGAGCAGGCGCAACCTCTGGCGTAGCCGGCGCCGGTTCCTGGGCCGGGGCGGCTTCGAAGGTTTCCGGCGGCGGGACTTGGGTGGGCATCGCCCCGTAGATTATCGGACTCAAGACGCCAAAAAATGGAATTGCCGCCAAACCGCACACGCGGGCTGCGGGAAGATGCCGATAAATGCAAACCTCATACGCAGCGAACAAATTGCCCCCGTATAACACCAGCATGATCATCCAGCCGACGGGACTGCCGAACAAGGCGAAGATCCCCGAGCCTTGCTTGGGACGATCCGGAGGCTGGATCGGTTTGACGACGATTTCCTTCCGTTTGGCCACTTCCTGCGGGAGATTGTCCACCATGGGTTCCAGCAGCGCTCGCTCGCTTTCCTTCTTCGCTTCTGCCTTCAATTCCTTGAGCGCTTCGGGCGTGAATTTGTCCCATCCTAGGCGTGGCGAGTAATCGCCGCCGTCCAGTTGGAAGACGACCCCGTTGTCATTAATGGATTCGGGAGAGCCGACGATCTTTGTTCCATCGGTCAAAGGAAAAGTGCCGGCGTTCGCCAGTGAGGCGACCAGCGCCGTCCAACAAATCAGAGTAATGAAAATCCTTCGCATCTATGCCTGTTCCATAACAGAGGAACTTCGGCAATGAAAGCAATTTATGGCCATGCCACTTCCTGTAAAGACGCGGGACCGTGGGGCCGCGACATCCGTCTGCTAAATACGCTGATGCGCCAACTAGGTGTTTCCCTGATCCGCAGCCATTTGCGCAAAATGCGAACAGGGATAATGTACGTACATGAGAAGTGGTTTGAAAAACACGTTTATGGCGGTTGGCCTATTCGCGCTCTTGGTGAAAGGAGCTATGGCCGCGCCGCCGGCACCAGTGGTCAGTAAATCCGTCGTACAGTCGAACTTTCCCGTCACGCTGCCGATGGCCACATCCACGTTGCCACCGTACACGCCTATTGGCGGGACGTTGACATCCGCACCGGTGGGTGGTGCGCAAAATCCCGCTTTTTTCAGCGTCCTCAATCCGTCGCCAGTTGGCGGTTTCCTTGGCCCGATTCCGCCGGGAGGAACACTTTATCCTGGACCAGTTGGGGGAACCATGTTTGGGCAGACGCCCTTTGCTGGAAGATCGCCTAATGTAATCGTCACGGGTGGCAATCCACCGGGCGGGTTGCTCAGTGCTCGACCGCCGGGCGGCCAGTTCGGTCCTTACGTCATTGGCGGAATCAGCGGTGCCGGCAATTCAGCGCCAGCCAGAACAAGCAACGTAATCATAACAGGTGGCACGCAAACCGCCGGGGCTTCGCCTGGAGGTGTCATCATTGCGGGCGCTTCAGTCGGCGGCACCCAAAGCGTCGGAGGTTCGCCTGGAGGCGTAATTATCGCTGGCGGATCTGCCGCCAGCACCAATGCGCCCGGCGGGCAACTGCATTGATAAGTGGAGGCGCGACGATCTCTTAAGTCCGGATTCTTCCCAGCCATTGCGCCAGGTCTTCCACTGTCCAGTTGACTTGGGTCTCCTCAAGGTGGTCCGCAGCCGCGCCGTGTTGCCAGACGGCGTAACGCGCCGCCAGCAATGGGTCTTGCCGCCAGAATGGTTGTGCGAGCAGGCCTGCCAGATAACCGCCCAGCAAATCTCCGCTCCCGCCTTGCGCCAGATGCGGATTGCCGGAACTGTTTACAAAGATGTCGCCATCGGCGCGGCCCACCAGCGTTTGATGTCCTTTGAGCACGACGCAGCAATTGCTAAATTGTTTTGACAGTGCGCGCAAGGCTGCGACTCGCCTAGCCTGCACCTCTTTGGCGGAAGTGCGCAGCAGGCGTCCCGCTTCGCCTGGATGCGGCGTGATTACACGAACAGCGCCGTCGGGCGTCGGGCCAGGCTCCAACCAATCCAACGCGCTGGCATCGACGACCATCGCCAACGGCGACGTGCGCCAGAGGGAACGCAAATCTTCCTTGAGCGCATCCGGCAATTCTTCCGCCGCCAGCCCGGGGCCGAAAAGAATGACGCTGCACGTTTTGGGCAAAGGCGTGCCGGCGCGCCACGGATGAACCATGGCCGCTTGCAGTTGGGCAGCGACAGGCACATACACCGATGCCTGTGGAAAAACCGTGACCAGTCCCGGTTGCGCGCGCTGCGCGCCCTGCGCGGTCAGCACGGCGGCGCCGTGATAGCCAAGGCTCCCAGCTACAATCGCGACGTGTCCGTAATCGCCTTTGTTGCCGATGGATGCGCGGCGCGGCGGCAGCCCGGCAAAATCCTCCGGCATGGTCCAGTTCAAGTCGGCCTGGATGGGGCAGGGGACCAAGCCGATTTCGGGAACCACTTCCAGGCGGCCTGTGTAAGCCGGGGCTTCGAGCAGGCCTCGCTTCGGCGCGCCCAAAGTCAATGTCAGCGCCGCTTTGATTGCGGCTCCCTCGGTCCCGCCGGTGTCGGCGTTCAAGCCGGACGGCACATCAACCGCCAGAATCGGAATGCCGCTGGCGTTCATCGCTTCGATCAGCTTGCACCAGTCGTCATTGAGAGCGCGATTGAGGCCGATGCCGAAAAGGGCATCGACGATCCACCGCACCCGGCGCAGGCCCTGCGTGTGGAGACGTTGCGTAAATTCAGCCAAGCCTTGCCGTGGATCGTCGATACTCGTCAACAGGACATTGCGCTCCGTGAGATGAGGTTGGGCGGCGCGGGCGTCGTCGCCATTGTGGCCTTTACCGGCGAGAATCCAGATGGCGTCGGCGGGGTGAGTTAGTTGGAGAATGCGATGCGCGAGGAGGCGGCCAACCTGTTGGATGACCTCTTGCTCGGTTTTGCCTGCGGCCCAAGTGGCCTGCTCCCACTGGCGCATCTGCTCGACCGAAATGACCGGAATCTTCGGCAACGGGCGCATTCTACCTTGGCTCGCGCTTTTGTTCAACTCGTCAAAGATGGCGGAAGGGTATCAACTTGGATTTTCTTGGTTTTTCTCCGCGAATTTAATAAGCAGCTTTAGAGTTGGGCGACCATTCCAGATTCTTGGAATCACTATCCATTGAGCAATTCCCATCCCAAGCAACACTGACCCTGCCCAAGGAATGATCGGCCTAATTGCAATATCTATAAATCCAATCGAACACCATACAAGCCCAAACGCCAGCGCAATCCATCGTGTTTTAGGCCAGCGCGCCTCCATCTTTTTGGCCTTGTTCAAAGCCTTCTTTTCGGATTCGGTGAGTTGCATGAATCAATCAAAGCCACATTTTCAGCCATTGTCCAGACGGGTTTTGGCAACGTATGAATATTCCATCAAACCGCTGCAAGATAGCATCTTCGGCCCCGTATTGGGGTTAGAAGATTATGATGAGACATTGGAAATCACAAAAGTCCGGCTTGGCCGGGGCCAGAACGGGCTTGCCCGAAGTCGAGTTCGGGCGTATGTTGTGCCAACGTCAGACAAATGAATTCCAAAGGCCCCGCCAGATTGCAGGAGTTAACAAAATGAATAAACTTTCGTCAGTATTTCGGATGGCGCTCGCGGCAACGACAGCATCAGCGGTTTACCTCGCTTCTTGCAGCATCGCCAGCGCCCAAACCACTGCCACCTCCAACCAAGGCGCGAATAATCCGCCGGTAGTGAGCGCGGCACAGCCGGTTGTCTTGCCCCACTCCGTGAATGAAGTGGTGAAGATGTATCAGGGAGGCATCGACAAAGATGTGATCATCAATTTCATTAACAGCGATTCGATCCCATTTCGCCTTAATGCCGATGAGATCATCTATCTGCGAACTCTGGGTTTGCCGCAGGAAGTTACCAAGGCCATGCTCGTGCGCGACGGCCAGTTGCAGCAGCAACAACCGGCTAATCAACCATATTATCAGCAGCAGCCAATGCCCGGGGCCATGCAACCGCCTCCTTATGGAGCCTACGGAGATATGTCGGGACAGCAGCCCGTGCAGGTTGTGACTCCCACGACGCCGGCGCCGGCCGTGACTGATTATGGGGATTACACGGATTATGGCTACGGTTACCCGTACTACCCGTATTATTATGGAGGGCCTTACTATGGTTACGGTTACGGCTGGCCGTGGGGGGGTTGGGGATGGGGACGTGGTTGGGGCTATGGCGGTTATCGCGGAGGCTTTCGTGGCGGGGTCGGATTCCATGGCGGCGTAGGTGGGTTCCACGGCGGCGTTGGCGGATTCCATGGCGGTGGAGGCTTTGCTGGGGGCCATGGTGGTGGTGCCTTTCGTGGCGGTGGTGGTGGTGGTGG
>DASYNM010000092.1:0-4141 GCA_036008545.1 Verrucomicrobiia bacterium | reverse complement strand
TAAAATGCTCTAAAGGAAATGATTGCGGCCAAGGAAAGAATTGCGCGTGGCACGGCGACACCGGCCAATGTTTGGGAGGTGCGCGCGGATGGAAAGGGCGGCTTCACGCGCCGTGCGATCAACCCCAAATCATTTCGGCGCGCACAAAAAACGGCCTGGGACAAGAGCATCGCCGCCACGCAGGAATATTTTGGGCGTTGCGGCAGCAACGCCCTACCCAAAGACGGTAGGGCCGGCGCTGCTGCGCCGCCCAAATATGGGAGATAGTTCGTCAGCTTTTAAAAATTAAAAATCAAAGAGCGTGTTTTAAAAACACGCTCTACGCCACTGCCGTCAAACGAGCCGCCTGCTCTCCGACCGGCAGAGCCTTCAACTGGGCTACCACGTTATTGGCCGTCAGCCCGTATTTTTGCCGCAGGTAATCGACCGTCGAGGCGTGTTCGATGAATTGGTCCGGCCAGCCGATCCTTACTACCGGCGTGGTGATGCGCTTTTCGCTCAATAGCTCCAGCACACTTGCGCCGTAGCCGCCCGGGAGGACGTGGTCTTCCAGCGTCACTACTATTTCGGCGGCGCGCGCGAAAAATTCCGTCGTGCCCGCGTCCAGCGGCTTGGTGAAACGCGGATTGATCACGGCGCAATCGAATCCTTCCGCGATCAATTGCACGGCCGCCTGTTCCGCCACCCGGTGCATGTTGCCCAACCCGAACAATGCCACCTTGCGCCCCGACTGCCCGGCGAAGTTGCGAGTCACTTCTGCTTTGCCGATCTCTATCAGCGCGGGTTGTTCTTTGATGGCCACGCCCTCGCCCGCGCCGCGCGGATAGCGGATGAAAACCGGGTGCTTCTGATGCGTGGCGGTGAACATCATGTCCGCCAGTTCGTCCTCGTTGCGCGGCGCCACGGCGATGATGTTGGGTACGCAACGCAAGTAGGCGATATCGAACAACCCGTGGTGCGTCGGCCCGTCGTTGGCGGAAAGCCCCGCCCGGTCCATGCAAAAAATCACAGGCAAATCCTGCAAGGCCACGTCATGCACAATGCAGTCATAGGCGCGCTGCAAAAAGGTCGAGTAGATCGCGCAAACGGGATGGAATCCCATCGTCGCCATCCCTGCGGCGAAGAGGACGGCGTGCTCCTCGGCGATCCCGACGTCGTAGTAGCGTTGCGGCAGGGCCTTTTCCAATGCTTTCAAACCAGTGCCACTAGGCATGGCGGCGGTGATGCCGACAATCGAATTATCCTTCTGGCACAGTTTGACCATCGTTTGGCCGAAGACATCTTGGTAGTTGGGCGGCGTGCCTGGTTTGGCCGGGGGTGTGTCGCCCGTGACGGGATCGTAAGGGCCGAGGCCGTGGAATTTTTCCGGATGATTCAAGGCCGCGTCGTAACCCTTCCCTTTCTTGGTCAGCACGTGCAGCACCACCGGGCAATCGCTTTCCTTGGCGTACTCCAGCGAACTAAGCAAGAGCGGCAAATCATGTCCATCGATCGGCCCCACGTAACGCAGGCCCATCTCCTCGAAAATGAGGCTGCTGCCGTGGCCGCCGCGTCCGTCGGCTTCCATTCGCTCTGCATTCTGTTCCATGGCCACTTCCGTGAATGCGCTTTTGAGAGCCTCCTCAGCCTTGTGGCCCAACCGCAGCGCCAGCGCGCCTTTGGGCATGCGTTTGACCAGGCGTTCGACGTCGCGTTGCAGTCGATTGTATCGCGGATTGGTGATGAGCTTGTTGAGATAGTTGGAAATGGCGCCGACGTTTTTGGCGATGCTCCATTCGTTGTCGTTCAAAATTCCTATAAAGCGCCGGGTGGTGTGCGAAATGTTGTTTAGGCCCTCGAAGGAAATGCCGTTGGTCAATGCCGCGTCCCCAAAAATGCACACTACGTTTTCATTCGATCCACGCTGGTCCCGTGCGGCGCACATGCCCAATGCCGCTGATAGGGCCGTGCCGGCGTGGCCTGCGCCGTAGCAATCGTGCTCGCTCTCCGTCCGTAGCGCAAAGCCGTTCAGTCCATCGGTCGTGCGAATGGTGTCGAACCTGTTTTTCCGCCCGGTCAGCAATTTATGCACGTAGCTCTGGTGGCTCACGTCCCACACAAACTTGTCGTGCGGCGTGGAGAAGATGCGGTGCAAAGCGATGGTCAACTCGACCACCCCCAGGTTGGGGCCGACGTGGCCGCCGTTCTTGGCTAATTTGGTGATTAGCTCATGCCGAATCTCCTCGGCCAACTGGGCCAATTGTTCCAAGGTCAGTTTCTTGACGTGCGACGGGTGATCGACCATATCGAGATAACGATTCATGCGGTTTCCTCCGGCGGGTTGAGCGGTTTGAGGGACGAGCCGCCTTTGGCATTCTTCTCCAGGAGCTGAACCTTCAATTCCGCCTCGTTCAATTTGCTTTGGCACAAGGCGGTCAAGCGGGCGCCTTCCTCGTAACGCGCCAGCAACGTCTCCAAAGGCAGATCCTGCGCTTCCATCGATTCCACGATGGTTTCAAGCCTTTTGAGCGCTTCCTCAAAAGGCAGGTCATGTAAGTCGGCCGCGGTCTTCTCCGCGCCCTTTGCATTCGACATACGCGCAACGTAGTGGAAGCCGCCCCCGTCGTCGAGTCCTCGTATAAAGAATTTTGCCCCCTGGGCTGCCCGGATAAAAAGGCGGTTTTAGAGGTTTCTTGAAACTTTTCACCTCTCAGTGTGTCCTATGAACATGAAAATGATGTCCTTGCCCCTCCTTTGTGTTGGCCTGATCGGCCTCGGTGGTTGCAGCCTTAACGCAATTCATGGTTCCGGCGCAGCCAAGACTGAGGCTCGCGCCGTCGGTTCGTTCTCGAAAATCGACCTTACCGGCGCGCCCGATGTCGAAGTGATGGTCGGCTCCGCCGTATCGGTCGCGGTCACGGCGGATGACAACCTTCTCCCCTTTATCGAAACGACGGTTGACGGCGAGACGCTTAAAATCGGTTCCAAGCAGTCCTACAGCACCAGCATTGGCGTTAAGGTCAAGATTACCGTCCCCGCGCTCCACGGTGTGTTAGTCACAGGCTCTGGCGACATCCACGCCGCCGGTTTGAAGGCAGGCGAACTGGAGGTCAACGTGACGGGTTCCGGCGATGTCACGCTCAGCGGAGTCGTCGATCAACTGCGTGCGCGCATTATCGGTTCGGGTGACTTGCGAGCTGGCGATCTTACTGCCAAAAACGTGAGCGTTGGGGTGACTGGTTCGGGCGACGCGGCAGTCCGCGCCACCGAACAACTGGAGGCCAACGTGACTGGCTCGGGTAACGTGCGTTACGCTGGCAATCCAACTCACGTGGCGCGAAATGTCACCGGCCCCGGGGAAATCGGGCCGCTCTGAAGTGGATGGAGTAGCCGCGAAAAAGCGCAAAAGGCGCATAACCACAAGACCTTCTGCGTTACTATCTCTAGAAGTTTTTAAGCAAGATTTTCGACAGGATGAACAGGATGAACAGGATTCAGAGATGGCCTGCGAAAAAAGTTTTATCCTGTCAATCCTGTTCATCCTGTCAAAATGTCTTTTCTCGGTTGCGGCTGGCCGCGGTGTGCTTCTTGCGCCGTCTCACGGCAAGAGCACTGTGCGATAAAACTGCTGAGCGAAATCTTGGGGCGCGTTGTTTGTGAAGGTCCAACTGCTGGATGCCAAAGTATTGGTCGCTACCGGCAGCCAGTTGCGCAGGTCGGTTGAAGATTGAAGCACCACTTTTTGGCCGGACAAGCCAGTCACGCCGATTACCAATTGCGTGTCGCTCACTTGTGCGATCCCCAAAACCGGCTGCGGGTTGGCCACGATTTCGACCGACTCCGGCGCGTAAAGATAGCGAGTATGGGTGCCGTCCGAAATCTTTCCGTAGATGGCATAAACGCCTGGCGGCACGTTGGTAGTGGCCAAACCGAGGTTCGTATAAGCATTGACTAAGCCTGCGCCTGTGCTCGGCACTTTCTGTTGCAGGATGAGTGTGCTGTTGGTGTTATACGGGTTGAGGTCGGTGTCGAAATAAATCGAGAGGGTCGCATTGGAAGTCCCAGCGTATTGGTAATACAAGGTCGTGTAAATCATTTGGCCGGCTGTGACCATATTGGTGCCCGTCACGTCGAATTTGATGAGATTCGGAAACATTCCGCT
>DASYNM010000091.1:0-13405 GCA_036008545.1 Verrucomicrobiia bacterium | reverse complement strand
TGGGAGCGGGTTATTGGGGCGGAGAAATGCTCATCGGAAAATGAGGTTCTGTATGGTTGACACCATCAGCAGACCAGTTTTTTCACCCCTGTCAATTGCCACCACGGTCATCGGCACAATCGCAGTCAAGGTGCGCACGATAGTCGACGAGCAAGTGCCGGAAGGTCATGAGGATGAGTCTGGCTTTCATTATGGCGCCGCGACTTTCGAGAAATAAGCCCAAATGAAATTATCTCTTCAACGCAAGGCAATGATCCTGGGAACGGTTTCAGGGCTGGCAGCAATCGGCATCGCTTTCGCCGCCGGCGAAGTGTTTCAGCACTCGTCAGCCGCGTCATCCGCCGGCGGCGCTGGTTTGGCGATTCCGGCCACAGGCACTCTGGAGCAGAAGGGTTATACGCTGTTCATGATGAATTGCGCTCACTGCCACGGCGCCGACGCGCGCGGGGATGAAGGACCGGATTTGCACGGCGTGACGAAATCGGATGCCCGCATCGCATCGCTGATCAAAGACGGCAAGAAAGGTGAGATGCCGAAGTTTAGCTCCAAGCTCAGCGACGCCGAAGTGCAGGCCCTCGTCGCCTTCGTGCGGTCGTTAAAGGAATAACGGCGCATCGCGATCCGCCTAAAAACGCACATGAATCCGTCATGCCCGTTACACTTGGATGCCCGCCCAAATGCGGATCACTGCCGGGATTTGTCGAAACGCGCTGAAATAATTTTAAGTAACTCGTTTGCAGCGCGGCCAGGCGGACGTTGTTTCGGCCAAACGGCGACGATCTTGCGCTTCGGCTTCGGCGACGGCAATGAGCGATAAACAGGCAGGTACGCGCCCTTTCTTTGCAACGCCATGGCTGGAATCAATGAAATGCCCAGGCCGGAACATATCAAAGCTTGGATGGTCTCCAGTTGAGCGCTCTTAAAGCTGATGTTTGGGCGGACATTTCGTCGATCGCAAAAACCTAATACCTGATCACCGAGGCAATGTCCTTCCTTCATCACGATCAGCCGCTCGCCCTCCAAATCGCTCGCATCGACACTACGTTTGCGCGTGAGCGGATGGCTGGGGGGCAATGCCAGCAGCAATTCCTCTGCGAACAGTTCGCGCACTTCGAATCGCTCATCCTGAATCGGCTCACTGGCCAGGGCAAAGTCAATTTCGCATCGATGTGCCAGCTTGAGAAGTCGCGCCGTCGTGTCCTCCTGCACGAGGATTTGCACGCCCGGAAATCTTTCGACAAACTCCGCCAGCGGGTCCGGCAAAAGATACGGCGCAATGGTCGGCAGCGCGCCCAACGAGAGTGCGCCGCGCAACAAATGCCTGGCGTCGGTCGCTTCGCGTTTGGCCGCATCCGCCTCTTCGAGAATGCGGATCGCGTGGGACAGGAACGCTTCACCTGCAGGCGTCGGTTTCACCGCGCGTTTCATGCGATCAAAGAGGCGTTGATCAAGTTCCTCTTCGAGTTTTTGAATCTGCTGGCTCAACGAGGGCTGCGAGACATGGCATTGCTCGGCGGCGCGCGAGAAATTTCCCGTGCGAGCCACGGCCACGACGTATCGGAGTTGATGCATTTCCATAGGCAGTACTTATGATAACGAGAGGAACTGGGTATTTCAACAATAACCATTCCTCTGCTTTAATGAGGGAGAATTGGAAGATATTCACGGATTGGAAACCTTGAATCTCGTCCCGCTACGTTGAGAACAGCGGGAGGTCGGTGAAAATTTTTGTGGGACCATTTTGAAAGTTCGTGACCCTTAATTGCAACCTATTGTATGACAAACCTGGATTTTGAAGCAGTGGTGGCCGATTATTATGAGGCCCTTTACCAGTTCGCCATCAGTTTGACTCGCTCGGAAGCAGATGCCTGCGACCTGACACAACAAACTTTTTATATCTGGGCGACCAAGGGCCACCAGTTGCGTGATGGCTCAAAAATCAAATCATGGCTGTTCACGACGCTTCACCGCGGCTTTTTGGAGTCGCGCCGAAGGCAGACGCGCTTTCCACATTCCACATTGGAGGAGACGGATACGAATCTGCCCGTCATCCTACCGGAGGCGGACCACCGATTGGATGCCCTGCAGGCAGTGGAGGCGCTGGGCCAAGTGGATGAGGGGTACCGCGCCTCGGTGGCGCTTTTCTACCTGGAGGATTGTTCTTACAAGGAAATCGCCGATATTCTGGAAGTGCCCATTGGAACCGTCAAATCCCGCATCTCGCGCGGGCTGGCGCAACTCAAAGAAATCTTCACCCAGAGCGGTCAGGTTCGGCATCAACCGGAAGGCCAACCCAAAGAACTACGAAGCCGAACAGATTCTTGCGCTGTTTCGGCTTGATGTGACCGACGACAAGCGGACTTTCTTCCACGAAGCCCGCCCATGGGCCATCGCGGCGGCAATCAGGAGTTCGGAGCAGTGGCTTCTGGAACGGCGGATGCGGAGGATGGCAACGGCTTGGACGGTGCAGGTGGTGGCAGTTCCTGGCTCATGGCGTTCTGGATCTCATTCGTCACACCCGAGGAAGCCTTTCTGAATTCCTTGATCCCCTGGCCAAGGCCTTTGGCAAACTCCGGAATTCTCTTGGCGCCAAACAAAACCAATACGGTTGCGAATACGATCAACATTTCGCCGCCACCCATACCCATCAATGCTAGACATGTGTTCATAATATATACCTTAACTATTTCCAATTCTTCAGTACAAAAACCAATAGGTCCACCCGTGCGCCCTTATCCAGACGCACGGGTCGTTTGACCCCTCGATCCAATCACGTCACGTCTTACACCCCACGCGTGGCCGCATCGGCTGCTCTGGCAAGCAATTGCAGCTCATCGAGGAACTTGTCGCTTTGACCGGTGAAAAGCCCATCAGCGGTGAAGCTTGCGATCGTCGCTACGGCGCCGCCAAATTTATCGGTCAGGGGACGAATGATCGCGACATGGGGAAGCTCGGGACTGATGAATTCGCATGGGACAGGGAAGATCAAACTAGGCTGAATCAGCGGATTCAGTGGGCTGAAAAAATTGGGAAACGTCAGGCCGGACACGGAGTCCGTAAACGGCGCCACCGGGGCTTGCACGCCATTTCCCGAAAAATCAACCCATTCCAGGAAGTGAGCGATCTCATCCCCGCCGATGCCAAGAGTGATCTGTAGCACTTCCGAACTCGTCACTTTTTGACTCATGGCTGCGTAAAGACTCGAACCCCCTTGCTCAATGTATCCAAAGTGAAAGCCCGCTATATTGGCGATAGCCTGAATCTGCGCATTACCGGGAACGTTGAAATTGGGATCGATTGCGCCGAAATCGGCATCCGTCCTGGGAATGGCGGTAACGTCATTGAGAGTGATGGCCTGAGGAAAAGTGGCGCCGAAGTCTGGATTGGTCGCGCTGCGATAGCGAACGTACCAACTGGTGTCCACGTTCAGGTGCATGAGATTGGTCAGACGCTTGATGCCAGATGATCCCGTGGCCGTGCTTCCCTCCAAAGTGCGAAACTCATCGAAGTTGACTGGCTCGGCTCCCCTGGACTCGAGGAACGCATTGATAAAGTCAGCGTGACTCAGTTCATCCAGCGTGTTGCTGGTTATGTATTGAGGACCATCGCCATCGAGGTTCGACAAGGCCAACTGATAGTTGTTCATGGTCTGGTTCGGATTTACCTCCACGGGTTGATTATCACCGATACCGCCCAGTTCCGCATATTGCGTCCACAGGTCAGCCTCGATCAGTTCTGCCGCCGCCAGAAATCGCAGAATCGCAACGTCACCCCGGCCCAGCTCGGGGCCGCTCCTGTAACCTGAAGCGCCGGCGCGCGTTGGGCTGGTTAACAAGGTGCCAACGGGCAACGCCGCTGCTGCGCCCGCCATTCCCAACCGCTTCATAAAAGACCGCCTTCCAATTGTGCCTTCGGACATAATTTTTCCGTTCATAATTTCAATTGCCTCTGTTTTTAATATTGAGTTACATTTCGACGTTCATCTTTCGCGCATTGCGCAAGTTCGTCGTAATTCTTAGAGCGCCTGCTGATGGATTTGTTCCCAGCCAAAATTCCGATGAGTAATTTTATCTCAATTAAGCTGGATCGTGGGTGTGGATTCCAGCCCATAGGCGCTGCCTATGATTATGAAATGAACTACGTATTCAAACAATAGATCCCAATCTGCTTTAGGGCTGGCCGTCGAAACGACGACTAAGCCAAAGACATGAGTAATATGGCCAACAATTCCTTGGATTGGTCTTTGTTAGTCTTTCTGAATCAAATCTTTCACGCCGTTGGGAAACATGGCGCGCGCGACTTCCACGGTGTCGCAAAATTCCCGCAAGAGCTTTGTCCTTCCGTTGTCTGCAATGAGCCGACCCCCGTAAAGCTGCCGGTAGTGGCGGCCTGTATTTTTAATTACGGCGTCCACCTCGTATTCACCTGAGACGTGATTTTCGTCTTCACCAGGGAATATCTTGATGTTCTTAAACTTAAAATTGTCAGCGCCCTCCATGACGGGGGCAAAAGACTGCCTCAGCGCCTCCGGCCCCTGATAGCGGATCGGAAGGTTGACAGACCCGAAATAGGGAAATTCAATTCCGCCATCGTCCGCGATCAACGCTATCGCCCTTTCCATTTCGCCCGCGGAAATGGCGGCGAGGTATGTTTCGAGGAGTTGCTTTGCTGTTTTCATATTTTTCAGATTTTCCGGTTGGAGGTTGCTCTGGACACCGTGCTAAATGAGGCTTGGCGCCTCGCTGTCTTCAAGAATGGCAATTAATCGCCAAGGATTCATAAAACGCGAATGTCGCGTTTGCGACGATGGCACAAGCTTGAAACTTTGGCCCTGGAATAAACTTTCTTGGCCCTCTCTTGACATTTCTGTGTCAGTGCTGTATTGTCCATATATGAATGAAAAGATCGCTTTCTCATTGATACATGCGGCACACAGCATTGAAGGCCGCTTTGAGGAAGCTTTGGCAGAAGTGAACTTGTCGAGCCCGAAGTTCGCTGCCCTGTCCGTTCTGGTGGCGGAAGATCAACCCATCAGCCTTAGCGACTTGGCTGAAAAGCTCACCTGTGTACGCTCCAATGTGACCCAGTTGGTGGATCGTCTGGAGGCGGATGGTTTGGTGAAACGGAGCGACGATCCCGTTGACCGTAGGGGAGTGAGGGCGGAAGTGACAAAGTTCGGGCGAGAGCGCCACGCTGCTGGTTTGACGGTGGTCAACCGGGTCCACGACGAAGTCGCAAGACAGCTTTCGACGGTTGATCAGAACGCGTTGAAGCGCGCCTTCGACGCCATTCAGTGATTTTTTTGGACATATAATACAGATATGAACCATGCAGAAATGAAATAAATGAAAGGAAAAATTATGAAAGTCATTGTTACGATTGCTCGTGTTTTGGTGGGTTTGGTGTTCGTCGTTTTCGGACTGAATATATTCCTGCAATTCCTTCACCAACCGCCGCCACCGAGCGGCGCGGCTGGCGATTTCGCCAAGGCACTCTTCGTCAGCCACTACCTTTATGCGGTGGGGGCGCTACAAATCATCGGTGGCGCGCTCTTGCTGGCGGGTCGATTTGTCCCGCTTGGATTGACGCTGCTCGGCCCGGTCATTGTCAGTATACTGCTCTTTCACATTTTACTGAATCCGACCGGGCTGCCAATTGCCCTGTTCGTTGCGGTGCTTGCCCTCGTCGTTTTGTGGCATCACCGCGCTTCTTTTGCGGGCTTGGTGAAACCTTAAGCAAGGAGGGAACATGATAGAAATTGGAATCGACAGTTTCGCGACAGCGATTTCACCGCCGGGCAGCGGCGTTGATATGCAGCCGGACCATTTGCTTGAGAACTTGCTCACGCAGATCGAGCTTGCGGACCAAGTTGGCATCCACGCTTTCGGCGTGGGCGAACATCACAGGCGCGAGTTCTTGGATTCAGCGCCAGTAGTGATTCTTGGCGCAGCGGCAGGCCGCACGAAGAAAATTCGCCTCACAAGCGCGGTCACCGTGCTTAGCGCCGCCGATCCGGTTCGTGTGTTTCAGGAGTTTGCCACGCTTGACCTTCTCTCACACGGACGCGCCGAGATTATCGCGGGTCGCGGCTCTTCCATCGAAGCATTTCCGCTCTTTGGATTTAATCTTGAGGATTACGATGAACTCTACGCCGAAAAGCTCGAACTGCTGCTTAAAATACGGGCTGGGACGCATGTGCATTGGGCGGGAAAATTTCGTCCACCACTCACCGGCCAAGGTGTCTATCCGCGCCCGATTCAAAATCCGCTGCCGATTTGGGTCGGTGTCGGTGGCACCCCGGAATCCTTTGTGCGAGCCGGAGCGCTAGGGCTACCTTTGATGGTCGCGATCATTGGTGGCGAGCCGCACCGCTTTCGTCCGCTGATCGACCTTTATCGCCAGGCGGCTGTCAAAGCCGGACATGCGCCGGAGAAAATAAAAGTTGGCCTGCACGTAATTGGATTTATTGGCGACAATGCGAAGCAAGCCGACGACGATTTTTATCCTGGGTACGCGCACACGTTCACAGAGATTGGTCGAGAACGGGGCTGGCCGCCGGTCAATCGCGCCCAATATGAAGCGTTACGAGGTCGGACAGGTGCGCTGTTCATTGGCGATGCCGAGACTGTCGCGGAGAAAATACTCTATGTGAACGAGGCTTTGGGTGGCGTGTCGCGGGTGAGCTTTCAAATGACCGTTGCCACACTGCCGCAAACAAAACTCCTGCGCGCGATTGAACTTCTCGGCACGGAGGTCGTGCCGATGATCCAAGGCAGGAAACAAGGGTCGAGGCAGGCCGCTTCACCTCCTACTTTTTCATTGGCGTAAGCACCATCGTCAGTTTCGATGATGGGATTGGCTGGCACTGGCCATGAGCGCAACAATGCCAGCGACGCCTCGGCTACACCTGATTGCCCTCGGCGCGTTCGGAGGTGAAGATTCGAGAGAACGTTAGGACGCCGTGAAGCAGAAGAATGACCGGGCCGTTGGCAGGCCCGGCTTCGCGATAAAAGACATTGAGACCATCTACCTGGATGGTTTTGTAAAAGACGCGTTGCTGGCTGATCCCGGGAAATGTGTTCATAAGCAATGCCACGCAAACGATTTTGCAAACCAGTTTCATGCAGCAAACACAGCCTCGGGTTATTCTTTCGCGCGCGACTGGGCCGTGGACCCAGATTTGTCGAAGTCATTAATGAGGACGATGCGATAGCGGGCTTTGCCCGAGCGCAGGCGCTCAAGCGCATCGTTCACTTTTGACATTGGAAAATATTCCACGACCGGCGCGACTGAGTGGCGGGCGCTGAATTCAAGCATGTGATCAATTGCAGTTGGGCTGCCCGTAGGCGAGCCGGCCACAGATTTCTGGCCGAGGATTAAACCGAACGCGGGCACTTCGAGCGGCTTGAGAACGGCTCCTACATTATGGAAGCTGCCTTTGGGTGCGAGGGTGTCGAGGAAGGCAGACACGTCCTGAGGAGCGTTGATGGTGGAAATGATGAGGTCAAGACTTCTGCTGATTTTTTTTAACTCCCCATCCTTCCTGGTATTGTGCACGTAGTGGGCGCCGAGTTGCCGCGCTTCCGTTTCCTTGCTGTCGCTGGTGGTGAAGGCGTGTACTTCACAGCCCCATTTGTTGGCAAATTGGAGTGCCATGTGTCCCAAACCGCCGATGCCAATGATCCCGACACGGGCGGTGGCGGGCACTTGATGAATCAGGAATGGCGAAAATACTGTGATGCCGCCGCAGAGGAGCGGTCCAACTTTTCCCAAGTCCAGAGCATCGGGCAAAGGGCGAACCCAAGGCCACTGAGCTCGAACACGATCCGCAAAGCCGCCATGGCGCCCAACAATAGTCCCCTGAGCAGTGGCGCACAGGTGTTGGTCACCGGAAAGACACTCGTGGCATGCGAGACAGCTATGAGCGAACCAGCCAAGTCCGACGCGCTGTCCGATTTTTAGCCCCTTCGCCGCCTCGCCCAATGCGACAACCGTCCCGGTCACCTCATGCCCAGGCACGAACGGGTATTGGGACATGCCCCATTCGTTGTCGAGCATCGAAAGATCAGAGTGGCAGAGTCCACAGTGAGATACTTTGATTTCGACCTCTTCCGGACCAAGATGGCCAGGGTCAAAACTGAACGATTCCAGCGGGCCGTTCGGGCGTAACGCTCCATAAGCTTTGAATTCTTGCATAATCAATTTTCCTTTCTTGAACTAGTGTTTTAGTTTGTTTTCGATTCGTTAGTGGTTCGGTTCGATTCCAAAAATGGTCTCGACGATTGCTGGCGCCCAAAAGGCAAACTCTGCACTCCAAAGACCAAACCCATTTGGCTTGCCTCTGGTCCAACGGGTCGCCGTGCCCCTCGACATCCATCTATGTTTCTTTTGCGTTTCATTGGCGATACGCCGAGGCGAGCGCATAAACCCTAGATCGCAGGCTGGGAAACGGGTCATCGGACAGTTCGATCCCGTCTGTCAAGTTTGTTGGATCAAACGCCAGAGCTTTCTCGACTGCACTACTGTCGGGAACCACAGAACTAATGCTGATCGTACCCATGTCTATCGTCTTGCGATCCTCGGGCCAAACAATTGAGGGGTCCTTTGTTGAATCGCCGGGATTGGGCAGTTGCACCACCAAATGGTACTGAATCAGGCCTGCCGCCAGTCGTGCCTTCAAGTCATCGAACAGAAAACCTTCCGGTTTGGGCTTCGCCTCTGCGTCGCTCAAGTCATGCTGCCCGGCGAATGGAATGATCTTATAACGCCCAGCCTGTTTCACACCAGCCTTGTTCACGAAAATGAACGTGTCATTCGGGAAAAATGATTCGGTTGCGAAGCTGGCCGGGACCACCTGCGTTCCCTGCACGAACCTCAAAGCATTCGGATGTGTGCCTAGAAATCCCTCAATGGGCCAGGGATGTGGCTTGCTGGGATCGGTGGCGGCGACGGCTTTCTCCAACGCAAGGAATTCTTCGCCAGTGCTGACGGCAAAGCCGTTGACCGATAGCGCAATGATATCCGTTTCGTCGCCTTTGGGCAGCTTGAATCGGATGACCATGCCGCGCGGTCCGGCGTTGGGTGAGTTATCCGGGATGATCGGGTCGGGGTTCCCATCCGACAAGCGAACGGTCACCGGCACAGAAACATCCTGAAAATGGCCTGCCCTGGAAAGGGTCGCCGCGTCTTTCGAGGGCGTAAACGTGCCTTGGCACATGATTCCTTTCGCATGCACGACGCGATAACCTGGTTTGACTCCATGGATCTGACGCATCGTATCGAAGATTTCATGGACAAGCTCCTTTTCAGTCAAAGGCTTGCCGTCAATCTCCTGTCCGCTGGTTCCGATAGTTGACCCAGCCAGCAGCACTCCTGCTGCCAGCACTGCAATTCCTGATCCAACCCGGTAATTCTGTTTAAATAGAGTCTTCATAATTTATATATAATTTTTGCGGTCATTTCACGCTGGCTTGATTTCAAAAATGCAGTCAACTATCACTGGCGCGCCGATGGGCAAACTCTGCACACCATAAACCAAGCGAGTGTGGCCAGCCTCTGGGCCAAAGATTTGAACAAACAGATTTGACGCGCCGTCCGCTACTGGCGCGTGATCGGCAAACTGTTCGGTCGTCGCAATCAACACCGTCAGCTTGGCGAGTTTTTTAACCCGGTCCAGGCTGCCCAGATGCCGCTTGGCGGCCGCCAGCGCGTTGATCGAAGCGATGCACGCGGCCTCCTGGCCTTGCTTGACTGAAAGGTTCTCGCCCAGGCGTCCGGAAACTGAAAGCTTTCGCTTCACCACCGGGAGCATTCCGCTCAGGAAAAGCAAATCTCCGGCGTCCGAAGATTCGACGTAAGCTCCCAATGGCGTCGGTGGTGCGGGCAGAACAATTCCAAGTTTGTCGAGGCGCAAGCTTAAAACACCCGCGCGAGTTTTATTTTTAGTCGGTGATTGCATATGCTCTTCCATCAACTTTGAATGAATGCCAACAGGTCGGCGTTGACCTGATCTTTGTGCGTGGAACACAAGCCGTGCGACGCGCCTTTGTAGATTTTGAGGGTCGCCTTTTTCACCAGCTTGGCCGAGAGCAACGCCGAGTCGGCAATCGGCACAATCTGGTCGTCGTCGCCGTGAAGGATGAGGGTCGGCACATCGATCTTCTTGAGATCTTCAGTAAAATCGGTTTCGGAGAATGCTTTGACACAGTCGTAAACCCCTTTCAGGCTGGCCTGCATTCCCTGACGCCAGAACGAGTCTCGCAAGCCCTGCGAGACGGCGGAACCCGGCCGATTCGCGCCAAAGAACGGTGCGCTGACGTCCTTGAAGAACTGCGAGCGGTCGGCGTGGAGGCCGCTACGAATGCCATCGAACACTTCCGTTGGCAAGCCGCCAGGATTGGCTGGCGTCTTTAACATCAACGGCGGCACTGCGGCGATAAGCACAGCCCCTGCCACACGTTTAGTGCCATGGCGTCCAAGGTAGCGGGCAACTTCACCGCCGCCCATCGAGTGACCGACATGGATCGCATCTTTCAGGTCAAGTGTTTTGACCAGCGTCGCGAGATCGTCAGCGAATGTGTCATATTCGTAGCCGTCCCATGGCTGGCTTGAGCGCCCGTGACCGCGGCGGTCATGGGCGATACAGCGATAACCTTGTGAGGCAAGAAAAAGCATTTGATCCTCAAAAGCGTCCGCGCTGAGCGGCCAACCGTGGCTGAAGACGACGGGTTGTCCAACGCCCCAGTCTTTGAAATAAATTTGCGTTCCATCCTTAGTCGTTATCGTGTCCATGATTTGCTTTCCTTGTTTGCTGTTTTGATTGTCGCCGGGCTTCGCCGGCTCGGATTCTGCGGCCCGTGCCGTCATCGCCAAAGTGGCTGCGGTGACGACAGATGCTGTGCCGCCGATCAGAAATTTGCGGCGCGAGATTTCGGAGTCCGCGTAGTTTGCGCCGGGGTGTAACCCTCCGGGCTTTACGCTTCGCTCTCCATCCCTGTCAGTCACCAGTCTCATTTATTTACTCTTTCATTTTCAGTTTGTGTCACGTCAAAATGTTCACTTATTTCACATCTGCTCGAGAGTTTTCCCCTTTGTTTCGCGGACGATGCTCGTCACAAAGAAGAAAGAAACAAGTGCTGCGGCCGCATAGAGGCCATAGGTCGCAGCCAGGCCGATGCTTTTCAACAAAGGCAAAAAAGTGACGGTCACAAGGAAGTTTGCCGCCCAATTTGTGCCCCCGGAGACGGCCAGTGCAGCGCTCCGCAACCGGTTCGGAAACATTTCCCCAAGAAGAACCCACATCACAGGACCCCAAGAAATGGCGAACGCCACCACGTACAGATTTGCCGCAGCCAGGCCAGTCCACGCCGCCGCTTTGCTAAGGAGCGGGTGGCCATCCGGGCCCAGTCCTGCAGTAGCGAAGACGGCGGCGATGACTCCCAGCGTCACGGCCATGCCGGCCGAACCAATAAGCAGGAGCGGTTTGCGCCCCCAGCGATCAATGAGTGCAATGGCTGGAATCGTAGCTAAAATATTGACCAAGCCAGTCAATAAATTGATGCGTAAGGACCATTGTTCCGTGGCTCCCGCAGCCCTCCAGAGCACCGCGCCGAAATAGAAAATAATATTGATGCCCACGAACTGTTGGAACGCCGCCAAGCCCATCCCAGCCCAAACCACCGAAGCAACCCTCCCAGTGCCAGGAGCGATCAAATCCGATAAGCGTGGACGGTGCTCGCCTTTGAGACTCTGTTCAACCTGCGCGACCAAGTCTTCAGGCCTGGCGCCAATTCGAGCGAAGATTCGCCGAGCCTCTTCTTTCTTACCGCAGAAAACCAGGTAGCGAGGCGACTCGGGAATGAACAGTACTCCAATGAGAAAAGCTGCCGACGGAACCACTTCCATCCAATACATCCAACGCCACGCAGGTGCGCCCATCCAAAATGTCGCACTTGCGCCTCCGGCAACCTTGGCTAAAAGGTCGTTGCTTAGGAAAGCGCCGAAAATGCCCAGCACAATGGCCATCTGTTGCAACGACGCCAGCCTGCCGCGCAGATCAGGCGGAGCCACTTCTGAGATGTACATCGGCGCAAGCACGCTCGCCGCGCCTATAGCCAAACCGGCCGCGATGCGTGCAGCTATAAAGACCTGCGCCGAAGTGGCGGCGCCCGTAACAACCGCACTCGCAAGGAAAAGAATCGCATTGAACAGCATGGTCGGTCGTCGGCCGATTTGGTTGGCCAAAGCGCCAGCACCGAGCGCTCCGAAGGCGCACCCAACCAGAACGGATGCGACAGCGAACCCGGTTTCTGCCGCTCTGGTGCCGAAGGCGGCTGCGAGGGCATCCACAGTCCCGTTGACCACACCGCTATCGAAACCAAATAGAAAGCCGCCGAGCGCCGCCACGCAGGACAGGCCAAGGACATAAAGGCGTTGCGCTCGAGTATGCTCCGCTGTGGTTGTGACAAGCGAGTTTCCGCCAGGCGGGGCGACTGCTTGTCGTTCAATTTTTGGATTGGATGAACTCATACTTGATTCATTTCGCTCAGGGCTGATTCATAAGTTGATACCGATCTGGGCTCCGAGAACGAAGGCGTCGTCAATTTTTCCCGTGCCGCCCGGGCGTATGACATATTGAGCGTCCGGCTGGACGAACAGTGCGCCCTTGCGAAAATAAAACTTGTAGGTCCACTCCAGTACAGATTCGTAGTCTTGCACACCGAGAGCCGGCGCGAGCACTTCCTCTCGCTCCTCGGCGTGGCGCAAGTCACTGCTGAAGTCGCCATAGATGATACCGAAGCCTGCCACGTCCCTTGGACGCGACGGGAACATACCGCGGCAGAGAACACCTCCGTCGGCGTAATACGGCATCTGGCTGACCGATTGGTCGGGAGACGCCAGAAATGCGCCGAAGACCATGAGGCCGAAGTTTAGGGCGGGATCCCCAAAGGGTAACACGACTTGATCAAACACGGCATACAAACCCCAGTTCCCTCGCTTCATCTGTGAAGGTCCCCCATATCCTTCGGTCTTGTAATCCGCAAAAGAGGCATTGTCATACCAAGAGCCGATTTTGTAATTGCCGAGAAACCGTGAGTCGCCCGGCAAACCGTTCAAACGGTAGCCGGCCTCCGCAATCGCAAACGCGGGTCCATTAAACGACATATCCACGCCATTGTGGTCGATTTCCCGGATGTTTGGGTCTCCATTGTAAACGCCAGCCATGATATAAGTGCGTTTGGTCGGCTTTACATCAATAAGACCGCCCCAGGTGGCGTTTGGATAGGCGGTCATGCCTGGAGAGTTTTTGAAAATGCCGACCGGAGTCCCATCGAATGCGTTTTGCATGAACAAGTAGTCTGGAAGAGAGACGAGAAAGTCATCGCCGGCAGAGATGCGGCCCAGA
>DASYNM010000090.1:0-18100 GCA_036008545.1 Verrucomicrobiia bacterium | reverse complement strand
ACCAGTCATGCACCCACTTTCCCGAGGCCTGCCCGTAGGCCTGGCCAACCAGAACTACGACCGTCAACCGCAACACATTGCCGCAAATCGCCAGCGGCAACGTTACGAGCAGCATCAACGCTCGTTTCCACATCGACCGCAGAGACATCATCGCCACCACCATCGCCACCGCCAGCGACGCCACCAAACCGTGGATGCCGCTGCACGCCGCCACCACGTCAAATTCGTACTGGCCCTTTGCGTCCAGCAACTTCGTCCCATATTGCAAAACGTCGATGTCCAACGCGCCGTGGCATATCATCCGCGTCAACGTCACGGACACCATTCGCAATGGCAATGTGACCACCTCTGCAAAATTTCCCAGAGGCATGCAAAACGCAAACAGAACCAATGGAAATGTGCTTTCCCACATTGTCTGCCATCCCCACACCACGCCGATCAGCCCGTACAAACCCATGAAAAGCGCGATCATCGAAACACGCGGTTGCTGCGCCAAAAACCCCAGGATATGAATCAGCAATGCGCCCAGCACCACTGCCAAGGCCGGCCAACAAACTCCCGTTATCGAGGCTGCCAGTTCCCGCCGCTTCACCCAAAACAAAATCGCGACGACGAAGGGGATCAGTATCCCGTGCCCGCAATCCATCGCCGGCGTGTCCCAGGCGCTCTTCATCCATCCAAAAAGCGACGGTTCAGCAGCCCCGAAATTAAATGAACTGATCCCGATAAACTGAAACAATACGCACCAACCGGCCAGCATCGTCAGAAAGAGCCATTTATCCGGCACGCGCGACCAATAATCCTGGAACTCCGACCAGAAAGACGGGCCTTGCGCCGTCGGCGGCCGAGCCAGAACCTGATTTTCGACAGTATCCATGAAATGCTAATTTACACCCATCGTCGCTCTGGGCGCAAACCAAACCGTTATTTCGCTTGCCCTTCCGGCTCTGGCAGGTGGAGTTCAAAGAGCGAGCGAGGCCACAGATCGGCACAGATAAACTCAGATTTCACAGAGAAACGCTTTTCATACGGCGTGTGACTCCTGTTACGCCACCACTTCTCTAATCTGTGTCCGTCTGTGTTAATCTGTGGCGACGATTCAGTCAGGACGGCTCAACACTGGCTCCGGCTGAGTCTGTCGGATGATTAAAATATGGAATTCTTCTCGTGGTCAGCCCATCATTTCACATGCCGGTTTCCCAATCCGAGAATTCTCGTGAGCGCGGTTCCCTTACGGTGGCGCGTTTTGGTGAGACCCACTGGAGCGTCATCCGCTCGGCCATGGACAAACAACGCCCTGCCGGCGCTGACGCTGCGTTGGAAAGTCTTTGCCGCGTTTATTGGCCGCCCCTCTACGCCTACATCCGGCGCTTGGGCGAAAGCCCGCACGATGCGCAGGATTTGACCCAGGCGTTTTTCGCGCGTTTTCTGGAAAGGGACTTTCTGGCGGCGGTGGATCAGGAAAAGGGCCGTTTCCGATCGTTCATGCTCGCCGCCCTCAAACATTTTCTGTCCAACGAACGCGACAAGCAACGCGCGCAAAAGCGGGGTGGCGGCCGCTCCCTGGTGCCGATTGATTTTCACGACGCGGAAAGCCATTGCGGTTTCGAGCCTTCGCAAAACGTCACACCGGAAATCATTTTCCAAAGGCGCTGGGCCTCGGCCCTGTTGGAGCAGGCGCTGGCGCGGTTGCGCGGCGAGTATGCCGATGCCGGCAAGGAGGTATGGTTCGAGCAACTCAAGCAAACGCTAACCGAAGGGCGAGGGACCATTGCATACGCCGACTTGGCTGCGCGATTGAAAACCAGCGAGGCGGCGGTCAAAATGGCGGTGCATCGACTGCGCCAACGCTATCGGGAGGCCATCCGTTCCGAAATCGCCGCCACGGTTGCTCACCCGTCCCAGATCGAAGACGAGTTGCGCGAGGTGTTGCGCGCCTTGAGTGCTTAAGTTTTATCAAGCCGGTTACCTTTGGGGCGGATTGCTTCTGTAAGAAGTGGAAAGTGCGATTGGCGAAAGAAAATCGTATGGACACAATGCGAATTTGCAAACAATGCCGGCAGCCACTGCCGGAGAATGCGCCGGAAGGGCTTTGTCCCGCGTGCCTGGCCAAAGTCGCGCTAGCCAGTGAACCGACGGCACCCTCCGCCACTATCAACGTCAACCCGCTAGCCGAGGCCGCGCCGCCAACCCGCGTTGCGCCGGACCCGGCTCAATTGGCGACGCAATTCCCGCAATTGGAAATAATTGAACTCCTCGGCATGGGCGGCATGGGGATGGTTTATAAAGCGCGCCAGCCGCGCTTGGATCGAATCGTGGCCTTGAAAATCCTGCCGGTGGAGTCCCAGCAGCATCCCTCCTTCGCTGAACGCTTCAATCGCGAAGCCAAGGCTTTGGCCAAGCTCAATCATCCGGGCATTGTCAACGTCTATGACTTCGGTCAAACCGCCCAGTATTATTTCTTTGTCATGGAATTTGTGGACGGGATGAATCTGCGCCAGTTGCTCAACACCGAAAAAGTTGCGCCGTGCCAGGCGCTGGAATTGGTCGTTCAGATTTGCACGGCCCTTCAATACGCCCACGACGAAGGTGTCGTCCATCGCGACATCAAGCCGGAGAACATTCTCCTGAACAAAAAGGGTCAAGTAAAAATCGCCGACTTCGGTCTGGCCAAATTGCTGGGCACTGCGCCGGACACGGCCTTGACCATGTCGCAGGCCGCCATGGGCACCTTGAACTACATGGCGCCCGAACAGCGTCAGAACGCCCAAGGCGTGGACCATCGGGCCGACATTTATTCCTTGGGAGTGGTCTTCTACGAAATGCTCACCGGCGAAGTACCGATGGGCCGGTTCGAGGCGCCGTCAAAAAGGGTGCAAGTCGATGTGAGGTTGGATGAAGTGGTGTTGCGTGCCTTGGAACGCGAACCTGCGCGCCGCTATCAGCAAGTGAGTGAAGTCAAGACTGATGTCGAGTCGGTGGCCAAAGACGCTCCACAGCAACGCGCCGCACCCAGTCCCGCAGGTCCAGGGACTCCCTTCAACTTTGCGGCGCCGGGTAGCGAAACGGAGGCCGAGTTGCAGGCCAATAAGTTACGACGCTTCTGGCTCGCGACCTTCGGTTGGTGGTTGCTCGTCTGGCTCTTTGCCGCGGGCATGTGCGATTTCGGAGGGATCGGAGAATTGATATCGGCAGTTGCGATTTATTGCCTGATCTGGCGCACCCTTATGAAGCGCCTCCCTTTCATCCCGCAGTTGTCGGCAGAAGCAGGCCGGCTTTTCAAGATGGAGTACGGTTTCCTCAGAAAAGTCTTAGCAGGTTACTTACTCACCGGGCTCGTCCACCTGATCATGCTCCTGCCCATACTCATGATCTTGAACGCGGCTTTCGGTTCCTGGGAGATTTTGCATTGGCCCCCGACTGCGACGACTGCGTCGGCGTTCGAGAGCCAATACACGGGCAGAGAATACCGGCTCCTGCGAAAACTCAACGCGTTCGCGGATAAAGTTCCCGACACGGAACTTCGTCCCGAGTTCGACATTTCCCCCGGCAGGCCTGGCTGGCCTCTTATCGCACTCGAACTCTTGGCCGGGTTTGGACTCCTGCAATTCCCGCCCTGGATTGTTCTGGGTTGGGGGCGGGCGCGCTTCTCTTGGGCGCACTACTGGCGTCCCTGGCTGGCGTTTTTCGGGACCATGACAGGAAGCGGCTTGGTTGCTTTCGTGGGGCTTTTCACTTATTCGAGCGCTCTTCTTCATATCACCGACGCTGGTGCCGCACCGAAACCTCAACAACTGGAGCTTCGATCGACACAGGATGTTGATGCGGCTCAATCCGCGCTCGGTGGCTGCTTTATTCGGCGCGGCTTCTTTCCTTGCAGCCTGGCCCATTTTTCGTTGGATGCAGTCCCCAAAGGTGCGCGGCTTGGCCAGGCTCGATTGTTGCAGTATTGGAAGCCCAATCCTTTTGACCGCTGGAGATTTACTTGGCGTGGCGTGCAGCGAACCTCCCCGTTCTTCGTCGTCCAACTCATCTCGAGCGAGAAGCCAGCCGAAAGCCTCATCACCGTCGATGTCGCTTCCGCACCCCGATTCGCAAGCGCGGCGGCAAAGGACGAGCAGGCCTTGCTCGACGCCGTGGACGAAGCGGTGAAGTCTGGAGAACACCACTAGACTAATACCGAGCGCCCGAGGACTGAATGAGCGGCGACATAATAATTATACTGAGGTCTAGAAACCGAAGGCTTGCGTTTCAGCATCTTCGTTACCTTGGAGGGAATTTTCTTCTGTAATGAATAAACAGAGAAACGAAAGATTGAAGTATGGACACCATCCGAGTTTGCAAACAATGCCGGCAGCCGCTGCCGGAGAATGCGCCGGAAGGGCTTTGCCCCGCCTGCCTGGCCAAAGTCGCGCTGGGCAGTGAGCCCGCAGCGCCTGGCGCCACCATTAACGTCAACCCTCTGGCGAAGGCCGCGCCTCCAACACGCGTTGCGCCGGAGCCGGCTCAACTGGCGGCGCAATTTCCGCAATTGGAAATCATCGAACTGCTCGGCATGGGGGGCATGGGGATGGTCTATAAGGCACGGCAACCTAGAGTGGACCGTCTGGTGGCGCTGAAAATCCTCCCTGTTGATTCAGCGCGGGGCGCTTCTTTCGCAGAGAGATTCCAGCGGGAAGCCAAAGCCCTCGCCAAACTCAATCATCCCGGCATCGTCACGTTTTACGATTTCGGGCAGACCAGCGAGTATTATTACTTCATCATGGAATACGTCGATGGGATGAATCTGCGGCGTCTCCTCCAAACGCAACCTCTCGAACCTCGCCAGGCGCTGGAATTGGTGGTCCAGATTTGCACGGCCTTGCAATACGCGCACGACGAAGGAGTCGTCCATCGCGACATCAAGCCGGAGAACATTCTCCTCAACAAAAAGGGTCAAGTAAAAATCGCGGACTTCGGTCTGGCCAAATTGCTCAGTACCGCGCCGGACACCGCCTTGACCATGTCGCAGGCAGCGATGGGCACCTTGAACTACATGGCCCCCGAACAACGGCAAAACGCCCAAGGCGTGGACCATCGGGCCGACATTTATTCCTTGGGAGTGGTCTTCTACGAAATGCTCACCGGCGAAGTACCGATGGGCCGGTTCGAGGCGCCGTCCAAAAGAGTGCAGGTTGATGTGCGATTGGACGAAGTGGTCCTTCGCGCCTTGGAACGCGAACCGGAGCGGCGTTATCAGCAAGTCAGCGAAGTCAAAAGCAACGTCGAGAACATCACTGCCACGCCGCAGGCATCACCGCTGCCGCCCGCCGAGCCAGGAATAGCAAAGACTGGCACTCTGAGGCCAGGAATAGGGAACATTGACCTGACGCGGTCCCCAGCTCTGACCATGTTGTTGGTTCTCTTAGCCATCGTGGTGGGGGTTCTCGTCGAGCGAAAGCAGCTTCCAGACTGGCTCGAGCAGATGCTGCTGATAGTGGCAATCGTCTTTGGATACGTTTTGATGCACCATTCGCGCCAGCAGATTCAACGGGCTCGGGCAAAGGGTCTGTGGCCGCAGTTGGGCGAGCTTCCGACGCTCGAACATGTCAAGCGTCTGGCGCAAGCAGGAGAGAAGATTCTGGCCATGAAGCTCTATCGCCAGATACACGGCGTATCGCTGGTCGATGCCAAAGCAGTAGTGGAAAAACTGGCCGGCGAAGCCAAAAGCAGCGTGGAACCACTCACTTCACCGATGCCGAAGCCTGCGGCGGTGCCCCCTCAAGCGACCAATCCTCAACAACGGCTCGTCTCTCTCGCATGGTTAGTCAAACCCTCCCGTCTCTGGGTGCTGGCTGTCGTCGTAGGAACCTTTACCGGGTTCGCGCCGGAGTGGGCCTATACGACCCGATACTGGGGAGTGTGGGCCACCGATGACCCCAACACCCCCGTTCAAGTGATCAAAGTGGCAAACGACAGCCCAGCCGAACAAACTGGATTCCGGGTGGGCGATACCGTCAAGGAGCCTACGAACTATGCCAGCTTCTCCAAGTCATGGGACAAAGTGAAGCAGGGTGAGAAGCAAACCTTTACCGTGAGGCGCAATGGGCAGGATGTCAGGCTGGAGGCCACCGCCGGGCAGAATCAAATTGCGGTCGTGTGGTATGCAAATTTATGGTACCCCATCGCCGGGGCTTTGTTCATTCTCGTCGGCATCATTAAATTCGCAACCTCACCCGTTACGCCGCCTCCGCTTTGGCGTTCCATTTTTGTCGCCATCGCCGGGTTGGGGATCGCCATCGGATTCGCAATCGCCGTGGCCGGGGACGGCGTTTTCCCGAGGTTCGCCGTTTTTGAGCGGTGGGTTTTCGTTCCAACAAAAAACGATTGGTGCGGGCTGCAAGGGTTGTTTGGTTTGGCGGCGGGTGTCCTGGTGGCCATTCTCGGCGCGGCCGAAATCCGGCAGCGCCTTAAAAAACCACCGCAACAATCTGGATCCGCAACATGGAGCGGTCGCCGATGAGTTGAAACAAAATATCACTTGCGAGCCTTGTCATCCGGGCAAAACGCGGTTAATCTTCTGCCATGTTGAAACAGTGTGTTGGCTCTTTTTTGGCGCTCTATTGCGCAGTGGCGCCCGCCGCCACCATCGAACTCAAAGGCAAAGGCTCCGTCACCGGCACGATCCTGGCGGAAAAGAGCGACCAGATTATTATTGACATCGGTTACACCGTGCTGGTCATCCCGCGCGACCAGGTGCTGAAACTTCTAAATGACAACGAAGCGGCCGCCCAATCCATCGTCGCGCCCGCGACCATCCCAGTCATTCGCAGCGGGCTGACCAACAGCGGGATCAGTGTCCAGGCCGCTCCCGAGGCCGGTACGGGTCAGAGCTTTTATCGAACGGCCGCCGCTTCCGTGCAGGAACAAAGCGTGCGGGACCTGGTCAAAATTCTCGGCGCAGCCGTCGTCCAGGTGCGAACACCGGAGGGCCTCGGTTCGGGCTTCTTCATCAATCCTGACGGCTTCCTGATCACCAATTTCCACGTCGTTGAAGGCGAAACGCAGATCTCGGTTGAAGTGTTTGCCGTCAAAGACGGCCAGATGGAACGCAAGTCCTATAAGCAGGTTCGGATTATCGCCCTGAACAAATTCGGCGATCTGTCCTTGCTCCGCATCGAGGACAAGGACGCTCCAAAATTTGCCACCGTCCCTCTAGGCGACTCGGACAAATTGTCGGTGGGCGACCGCGTGTTCGCCATCGGCAGCCCGCTCGGCCTCGAACGGACCGTGACTGAGGGCATCCTGAGCACCAAGACGCGGGAGCTTGACGGCGAGCTTTATCTGCAAACCACCGCTCAAATCAACCCCGGCAACAGCGGCGGCCCGCTTTTCAATCTCCGCGGCGAAGTGGTGGGCGTGACCAACATGAAGATCACCATGGGCGAGGGCCTTGGCTTCGCCATCCCGGTTGAATCTGTCGAACATTTTTTGAATCATCGCGACGCTTTCGCTTACGACAACGACAATCCCAGCAACCCTTATCGCTATCTGCCACCACCCAGTCGCACCGCGAAACCGGCGACTGAGTAGAGTGGCCGCGCGTCTTAAACCCATGACTCCATCCCCTCGATTTCTCCTGTCACTGGCCGTGGCTGCTCTCGGCCTGCGGGCCGCCGGCGCGGTGCCGCCTCCAGAAAAACTGCTGCCCAAGGATACGATGCTGGTGTTGACCGCGCCCGATTGGGGCAAGGCCGTACATTTCTGGAACGACGCGCCCTATTCCAGGCTATGGCAAGACCCGGCCCTCAAGCCGTTCAAAGACAAGTTTGTTGACAAGTTCACGACCGCCGTCATCCGGCCGCTGGAGCAAAATTGGGGCATCAAGTTTTCCGACTACGCCGGCCTCGCCCAAGGCCAGGTGACCTACGCCTTGGTACCGATCGTTTCCAAGGTCGACCCCGACAAGCATATGTCGCTTATCATGCTGATTGACACCAAAGATCATGCCGGGCAGTTGAAGGCCAACCTGGCCCAGATTACCAAGAAATGGGCCGACGCCGGCAAACCCATGAAAGCGCAGAAGATCCGCGGGACGGACTTTACCACGCTCATGGTGTCGCCCGACGACCTGGCCTTGAAAAAGATTCTCCCCAGCGCGGTGCCCGCCGATGCGGCCGACACTCCCGCCGACAAGTCCGCTGCCAAGACCGCCGAGGTCACCCTGGGCCAATCGGATTCCCTCCTGTTGGTTTCCGATTCAACTGAGGCGATCGACAAAGTTCTCAGCCGCCAGGCTGAAGACATGTCTCCGCCGTTAGCCGATGACCCTGCCTTCCAGGCCGACTACGGAGCACGCCTGCGCGAGTCGCCGTTCTACGCCTGGCTCAACGTCAAGGCCCTGATCGACCTTGTCAACAAGGCGCCTGCCCCAGCCGATGCGAATAAACCGCCTGCCGCAGGCGATGATAGCGCGGCGAGCAATCCATTCGATCCGAAAAAGATTCTCGCCGCCACAGGGCTGGCAAATTTGACTTCGGCCTCCGTCTCCTATCAGAATTCCCCGGAAGGTAATTCCACGCAGTTATTCCTGGCCGTGGAAGCGCAGAAGCGCCCCGCGCTGCTCAAGATTTTCGCCGCCGACGCCAAGGATTCCAGTCCACCTTCTTTCGTCCCGGCCGACGCGATCAAATTTTTCCGCTGGCGCCTCAACATGGCCCGCAGTTGGAAAGAGTTGGAAAACATGCTGGGTGATCTCATCCCGGCCCAATATCTGGCCGGGTTGACCACGGTCTTTCAGATGGCGGGCAAGGACAAGGACGAGCATTACGACCTGAAATCCGAACTCCTCAACAATCTGGGCGACGACATCATTAGCTACGAAAAGCCGCCTAAAGGCAATACGCTGGCGGATTTGAAGGCGGCTCCGTCGATCGTTCTGGTGGCCTCACCCAACCCGGACAAGCTGACGGCGGCGCTCAAGGTGCTCCTGTCGATTCCGTTTCAAGGCGCCCCCATCACAGACCGTGAGTTTCTCGGACGAAAAATCTACACCGCAGCCCCACCTTCAAGCGGTGACGGGAAGGCCTCCTCTGGTGTCAGTTTTTCCGCCAACGGCGGTTACATCGCCATTTCCGGCGATACGAGCATACTGGAGGAGTATCTGCGCGGCAGTGAAGGCGGGGCCAAAGCGCTCGGCGACCTGCCGGGGTTGGCTGACGCCGCTCAAAAAGTCGGCGGCATGAGCACGGGGCTGTTCGGTTTTGAAAATGAAAACCAGACCATGCGCCCGGTCTTCGATGTCGTCCGCAAACAACACCTTTCTTTGCAGGACATGTTGGGTGTGCCACTCCCTCCATCGCTCGGTGGCGAGCAGGCGGAGACCCTCCAGCAGTGGGCCGACTTCTCGCTCTTGCCGCCGTTTGACACCATATCAAAGTATTTTTACTTCTCGGTGTATTCGGGCAGTTTTTCCAGCGACGGCTTCTCCCTCAAAGTGTTCATGCCCACCCCGCCGCAACTTCGGCAGTGAGGGCTCAATTTGGGCGTCGCGGCGCTCCGCCCTCCCGGTGAGATTTAGCGGCGCGGCGGCAGTCCTTGCGGCACGGCATGCCTTCGGAGGACCGCAAATTTCGGCAACCCGCCCTCGGTGGGCAGTCTTATTTCCCCTTCGATCAATGGCCGCGCGTATTGGATAAATTTCTCGTTCGGCATGAAGCCGTCTTCGCTAAGCCAATCTCGCGGCACGAGGTGCTCCACGTTGGCGATGTCGCCCAACGGCTGCAACCCGGTCGTCCAGCAATAATCGTCGCCAGGAGTGCGAATGATCTTGACCATGAACCCGCTCTTGCCATCGGCTGCGGCGCGCACGGCGGCCTCGCCGCAAGCGACGGCCTCGGCGGCGTCGGTGGCGCTGGCGTAATGGGCCGCGCAACGTTGCGCGTAGCCCAATTTGACGGTGCGAGTCTTGGTGCGCAACTTCGCAAAAACCAATTCTCCCAAAAGCTCAGCCGCGCCGGACAAGGCCGGATGGCCAAAGGCATCCAGCCTCGTCTTGTCCGCGCTGTATTCGGTGCCGTCGAGGTTCTTCAAGCCTTCGCCCACCACGACGATGCAATAGCCCATGTCGGCCACGACGTCCTTCACCTTGTTCAGGAAAGGTTCCTCCTGAAACGGGATTTCCGGCAGCAAGACGATGTGCGGCGCGTCTTTCGGCCCGCGTTTCGCCAGAACCGTGCTGGCGGCGATCCAGCCCGCGCTCCGGCCCATGACCTCGATGATGCAGCAGGAACCGTCGTCGGTGGCCATGCTGCCCGCGTCGGCGGCGATTTCCATCACCGTGCAGGCGTTGTATTTGGCCGCTGAACCGAAGCCGGGGCAATGATCCGTATGGGGCAAATCGTTGTCGATGGTTTTGGGGACGCCGATGACGCGCATTTCATAACCGCGCCGGCGCGCTTCGAGATGAATCTTGTCGGCGGTATCCTGGGAGTCGTTGCCGCCTGCGTAAAAGAAGAAGCGTATGTTGTGCGCCTGGAAAACCTGGAAAAGGCGCTCCATTTCGCGCGCAGCCCGTTCCGGCTTCCGTTTGAAATCGATCTTGTAGCGGCAGGTGCCCAGAGCGGCGCCGGGAGTGTGTTTGAGCGCCTGAATGGTATCGGGCAATTCCTGGTTCAGATCGATCAATTGTTCGTTGAGGATGCCCAAAATGCCGTTGAGTCCCCCATAGATATTTTGCATGGAGGGATACTTGCGAGCAAGCTGGACCACCCCCGCCACGCTGGCGTTAATCACCGACGTCGGCCCTCCCGACTGCGCCACCAAAAGATTACCGATCAACTCTGCCATAACGCGAATAGCAAACTACGCAGCCTGTCTGGTGTAAAGTTCAAATCCGCGTGTTGGTTGAGCCAAATCCGGGAGGGGCGAGCGCCGCGAGCCCCTGAACTCAAGTCGCCTCGTGCCAAGCCAACGCATTCATCTCTCCCTGATACGGCCAATCCTCCAGCCGGGCGACTATGCCTGCCCTAATCGGGTTCTCCCAAAGATAAAGCCACTTCTGGTGATAGCTTTCCCCGCTCCGCAGACGACGGTCAAAAAAATCGCGCTGCCAAATGGGTCTTTCGTTCCGATAGGGCCAGCGCCGCGTCACTTAACTGCGCCAAAAACGCGCCCAGGATGCGCGGGAGTTGCGGGCGCTGTCGCGGGCGCACAGAACAGGTGCAAATGGTCCGGCATGGCGACCCAGCGGCCTACTAACCAGTGATCGGCCTTACGCCAGCAGTCCAACAACAATGCCACGATCTCAGCTCTCGCCAGCAGGGGACGGCGCTTTTCCACGCACATCGTCATGAATATCAGCGTTGTTTGATTGGCAAATTCCAAGGGCGCCAGATGAGGCAATCGCTGGCGACCAGGCTCAGTCCGATTCATAGACATGGGATTTGTTATCGCCCGAATGATCGAGAAGCCAGTCTAAATCAGGGGCTCGCGGCGCTCGCCCCTCCCGAAAACGGAGGATTGATTTTTTATACGTGCGTTTTCTCGTTGGGACTTGCAGTATCGGCGGGGCTGATGACAAATGGCAGATAACGCAGTTTGAATGAGCACCGAATTTACAAATTCCGAGTCGCAACCTAATCACGATCAATGACTTCGAGCACCCCCCTTCCACCAGCCCAAGTCCGTTACAACCGCTTTTTGCTACTGGTGGCCGGGTTGGGCGGATTGCTCTACGGGGTCGATGTCGGGATTATCGCCGGGGCGCTGCCTTATCTCCAGGATACTTCGGGACTGAACGCGGGACAACTCTCCCAAATCGTGGCGGCGGTGCTGTTGGGCGGCGTGATTTCCACCTTGTTCGCCGGGCTGCTGGCCGACTTGATGGGACGCAAATGGTTGATGGCTCTCAGCGGTGTCCTTTTTGTCGTCAGCATTCCGGTGATCGCGCTGGCGCAAGGCTTCGGACCGCTGGTATGGGGTCGGTTGTTGCAAGGCGTTAGTGCGGGATTGATTGGTGTTGTCGTCCCGCTCTACTTGGCGGAATGTCTGGACGCCTCCGACCGCGGCAAGGGCACAGGGATATTTCAGTGGCTTTTGACGCTGGGCATTATGGCCGCGGCGCTCATTGGACTCTACTTCAGCAACCAGGTCGATAAAGTGGCAAAATTGGGAAACGCCGAGCAACTTCTGGCATACAAGGACCACGCGTGGCGCAGCATTTTCTGGGTTTCGCTGCCGCCAGGAGTTTTGTTTGTGCTGGGGAGTTTCATGGTGGCGGAATCGCCGCGCTGGCTCTTCCGCGAAGGACGGACCGAAGCCGCGCGAACCGCCCTGCTGCGCTCCCGCAGCGAGGAACAGGCGGCCGTTGAATTAAGAGAAATGGAAGCGACTGCGACGGCGGAAAAAACGAAGTCCGCCACCGGTGGCCAGGCGGGCCGGGAATCGCTCTTGCATCGTAAATACATTATTCCTTTCGTTTTGGCCTGCGTGATTCTGGCCTGCAATCAGGCCACCGGCATCAACTCAATCATCGGTTACAACCCGACCATCCTCCTTCAAGGCGGATTGTCTGATGTGTGGGCGCACGGCGGCTACCTCATCCTGACCATCGTCAATTTCGTCGTCACCATGGCCGGAGTCGCGCTGGTGGATCGCAAGGGACGTAAGTTTCTCCTTTGTTTGGGGACGGCTGGGATCATCGCATCGGTCTTTTGCGTGGGCATTGTGTTTCGAGGCGTCGAAAGCCACAAGGTTGACTGCCGGGAAGCGGCTCAGGCCATGGTCGCGCCAGATCAGACCTTGAAGTTCTCCTACAACGCGGAAACCGCCGCCCGTCTAGTGCCCAAGGGTTTCCCCACGGAAGCGCCGACCACTCTGGTTGTCATTTATTCGTATGGAGACTTTCGCGCCGCGACTGCGGCCGTGCGCTCCGACGACGCGGGCGCCAAACCGATTGAGATTACGCGCGGCGCGTGTTTGCCCGACAGCAAAGTGTCTGCTTTCTTCGCCAATCCGTTCGCCAGCCTGGACGCCTCGACGAACGCCCCATTGCACATCGATAACGCTTTGATCACGCCCGTGCCCAGCAGCGCCAATGGATGGCTGGTGGCCATCCTCCTATTTGTTTACATGGCCTTCTACGCTGTCGGTCCCGGCGTCTGCGTCTGGCTTGCGCTCTCGGAGTTAATGCCGACGCGCATTCGCTCCAACGGCATGAGCATCGCTTTGTTGCTGAACATTGCGGTTTCGACCATCATTGCCGGGGTATTCCTGCCCACCGTTGGCAAGTATGGCTATTCGACCATGTTCTTTTTGTTCGCCGGCTGCACCGTCATTTATTTCATTACTGCGGCGTTTTTCCTGCCGGAAACCAAGGGCAAAACCCTGGAAGAAATCGAGGCCCACTTCGAAGGCAAATAATTTTGTTTTTATGAGACCAATGCTCACGTCCATTTTGTCCATCACGTCCGTCGTGGCGTCCACAGTGCTCGCAGCCGAACCATCAATCATCCCCAAGCCCGAAAGCATGACCGTAAAGGACGGCGTCTTTGCCCTCCACCCTGAGACATTGATTCTGGTGGACGGTAAGTCCAAGGCCACGGGCAAGTTTTTGGCTGAACGGTTGCACGCCGCCACCGGCCTGACGTTCGCGGTCAAGTCGTTCTCCACATCCGCCGCAGGCGCCATCTGGCTGACCACCAAGGGCGGTGACCCCAGTTTGGGATCGGAAGGCTATGAAATGCAAATGGACCCGGACTCGGTTGTAATCCGCGCGCCGGAAGAAGCGGGCGTGTTTTACGGCGTGCAGACCTTCCTGCAACTGTTGCCGCCGGAAGTGTTTTCCGACAAGCCTGTCTCCGGCGTGAAGTGGGAAGCGCCCTGCGTGGAAATCAGGGACTGGCCTCGATTCCAATGGCGCGGCATGTTGCTGGATGTCAGCCGCCATTTCCTTACCAAGCAAGAAGTCGAACAAATTCTGGACGCCCTCGCCATGCACAAGATCAACGTCCTGCACTGGCATCTTGTCGATGACGACGGTTGGCGCATCGAGATCAAGAAATATCCGCGGTTGACGGAAGTGGGCGCCTGGCGCAAGCAGGCCGGCTTTGGATTGGACCCCAAGGCCAGCACGGCCTACGGGCCGGATGGCCGTTACGGCGGATTTTACACGCAGGCCGATATCCGCGAGGTTGTCAAATACGCCGCGGTGCGTCACATCACCATCGTGCCGGAAATTGAGATGCCGGGTCATTCCAGCGCCGCCCTCGTCTCCTACCCGCAATTCAGTTGCGCGGGCACGGAAGGAAACTTCAGCACCGACCGCGTCAAGGGCCAGACGGATGGTGTCTATTGCGCGGGCAACGACGAAACGTTCGATTTCCTGCAAAATGTTCTCAAGGAAGTGTTCGCGCTTTTTCCTAGCAAATATATTCACGTCGGCGGTGACGAAGTCTCGACCAAGAACTGGTCGAAGTGCGAAAAGTGCCAGGCGCGCAAGAAGGCCGAAGGCTTGAAGAACGACCGGCAACTGGAGAGCTACTTCATCCAGCGCATGGAGGTATTTATCAATGCCAATGGACGCTCGCTCATCGGCTGGAGCGAAATCCGCGAGGGCGGTCTGGCCAAGCACGCCGCGCTCATGGATTGGATCGGCGGCGCGACTGAGGGCGCCCGCGAGGGGCACGACGTGGTCATGTCGCCCAACGACGATTGCTACCTGGATCATTACCAATCGCGCGACCATGCCAAAGAGCCGCGTGCCATCGGCGGCTTCCTGCCTCTCAGCAAAATGTACTCTTACGAGCCGATTCCGCCGAGTCTGGAGCTGGAGTTCCAGCCGCACATCCTGGGCGCGCAAGGCAATCTTTGGACGGAATTCGTTCCCAATCTGCGCCACGCCGAGTACATGATCTTCCCCCGCGAAAGCGCCCTGGCGGAAGTCACCTGGTCGCCCAAGGACGCGCGCAACTTCGACGATTTCCTGCGCCGCCTCCCCACCGACGAGCGCCGCCTCGACGCCATGGGAGTCAACTATAGGCACAACCCACTGGATGTGGGACAGTAGGTCTGGTGGGCGCAAAGTCACGTCTGCGGGAGTAGCGCGCGCTTAATCAACGAATGCGATATTGCTTGCGGAAATATCCACCACGTAAATATCAAGCTTGCGCAACGCGGCCAAAACCATTTCTACAGTCTGCCAGCGGGAGCCGAACAGTTCCCTCTTTTCGGCCTCCCATTCTGCCCAAATTTCCTCTGAAAACTCGGGCTGTTCATCAAGGTATGCTCCCGCGAAATCCAGCACGAACGGTCGCGCGACAAGACTCATCTCGATGACGCGCAGACCTTCGTCGGCCCCCAGAAGGTCAGGAACATTAAACCCAAGAATCTCGCCGACGTCTTCAGCCATCAATCGTTCATAGATCGAAAGTTCTCGCAAAAATGGCTCCTCGTCACGATGCGCTTTAAGAACACTTTTTCCGAGATGGGACTTGTTTTCCGCGCTGAAAATGATACCGTGAATTCAGAAGCCGAGACGCTCGGTCAGTTGAAGCTGATGCTTCCGGGCGTAGGCGTGAGCGTTTTCGATTATTGGTTCATCCGACATAATGAAAGCATTCGGTAACGGCGGGCATTCCGCCATTGTCAAAATGCAGTTGAGGTTCAACGGAACCTCCATCCCGATTGCCAAGATGGGACCGGATTACATCGTCGTCCATTCCGCCATTGATCATCCTCCGTGCGAGGCCATGATCGAGATGCGGGTGGATGACAGCGAGAGTAGTTGGAACGTGCGGTTGCCCAAGGGCATTTCCGCGGGATCGAAACGAGTGGCCCTCGGGACGCCGTTGTCTGCCGCATAAAACGATCCGGCTTTTCATGGCCCATCAGTAATCGTTCAAAGGGGTCAAACCATAGTTTTGGGCATTTTTCCGTATCTGTTTATGATTCGTTTGATTCATACTCGATTCGGCGCCGGCGTGGCAGGAACTTGTCTTGCTCCATCTCGACTCTTGAGTCAACCGCAAATGGGACAAAACTATGGTTTGGCGCTTTCGACCATCGACATTCGACATCGTCACAGAACAGAAGGTAGCAAGCTGACGTTTCGGGGCTCGTAACATATCTCTGAGTATGAAGCATGAATACGCGCGTGCTCTTGAGTAGACAGACGATCTTGCGGTTGATGCACGCCAGCCCAAGGAACACGAAGTCTATCAAGTCGGGTCTGAAGAGCGCGAGCGACGCCTACTCCAATGCAAAGGATCGCCGTTGGTTCTGAGCTTTCCACTACACCCCCTACATATTCGTCCCAACTCGCCTGAAGCACTTCTTTTCTGAGTCGCGCAAGTGGTTTCTCCTGTCCAGGAAGATATAAAGCAGCTATGCTTGCATCTAAGAGCCAGACTCCGCTCTCCCGCAGCCTCTCCAATACCAAGACTTTATTACGAAGCCGCAGCATTGAATCGTGCGTCCTCGTTTTTTGTACGCTGCCATAGTCAGCGGTAATACCTGGCTTAGCGATGCAGCTTTGAAATATCTTCCAGAACTGAGGAGTCCCTGAATTTCGCGGCGATGTTATCGTCTGATCGAGAAGGGCGTCCTCGCCATATCCAAGCGAGTACACCAGGCTCACGAATCCTCGCGGAAGGTCAAGCGGGAGCGGGGCAAATACTCGAAGCGAGCAAGATAACTCTGAAACTCTCGTATATACGTGCGATTCGGCAAGAAGAATTACGCGCGCCCTAGTTGGTCGCCAAAACGCTCGATGTGCTTCGGCGCGTTCAAGAACCTCGATTGGTTCCGCATCTTGTCCCAGGATGGAAGTCAGCCGGCCGTGTGCGCTTTTTAAATCGGACGACATTCAAGAAGTTGGGCCTACGGGGTCACATCTAAACATTCTGCATCACAAATTTAATACCCCCATTTCTTCATCATGTCATAATCTTCTTTGGCGCAGGCGAGCGGCGTTTGCTCCTGGTAAGATTCCTGTTCGATGATGAAATAGGTCGTGCCCCCGGTTTTTCTGCCTGCGTCAATTACTTTTTTCACCTGCATGACACCGCGTCCCAACACCGTGCTCTCGTAGCCGCCCATTTCGCCGCCTTGACCGCTTTTGATTTCATCCTTCACGTGCATGGAGACGAAACGCCCCGGGTATTGCGCAATCAGCTCCAATGGCCGTCCGCCAGCGCCATACATGTTGCCGATATCCATTTGCTGGATGACCAGTTCGGGATCGGTATTCTGCAGAATGAGATCATACAACCGCTGCCCGCCGAGTTGGGTGTTAAACTCGAAATCATGATTGTGATAGCCGAACCTCATCCCGGACTTTTTGCATAACTCGCCGCTCTTATTGAACACATCCATGTAGCGTTTGAAATCATCCACATTGCCGCGCATGCTTTCATCGAGCCAGGGGCTGATCACGAATTGCTGCCCCAGCGTGGCGGCGTCGTCCACCGTAAGCTTCCACGCGTCGGTAAAATCCTTCTTGCTCTCGTCCCAATGTTGCTTGCCCATGACAGTGTGCCCGCTCGGCATCTTCAAACCTAGGTCATCCAGCGTTTTCTTAAACTCCGTGGCCGATTGTCCGTAAAATTTTCGATCCACATAATTGGCATGTTCAACATTTTTGTAACCCATTCCCGCAATCTGCTTCAGTGTGCCGACCGGGTCCTTCGCCATGTCGTCGCGCACCGAATAAAGTTGGATGCCGAGCATCTCATTTTCCCGGCCAGCGGCAAAAATCTCGCTCTTGCATACGGCCGCCCCGGCGATGGTGAGTGTGCTGCGTTTCAAAAAAGTCCTTCTGGATGTGTTCATACGCCTCATGCAATGGAAAAGTGTTGGCGTTGTCAATTTGATTCCAATCGGCCGGTCCGCCGGAACCGGCGTCTCCTGCTTCCGGGGAGCGCACGCGCCCTCGCGTGCAGCGGGTCGCGCCTCGCGGCCCGCATCAGAAACGTCCGGCAATTTAGATGCGTCTGCCCTGGATGGCCTGCAATGCCCCTTGTGAACGACGGCGAAACCTGCCATATTCTTATTAGCCCGGCGCGGCTCTCCCAAGGGCCGGGGCCGGACGCGGAGGCAAATATGAATTTTGACCTTGTGCGCG
>DASYNM010000089.1:0-7655 GCA_036008545.1 Verrucomicrobiia bacterium | reverse complement strand
CTCTGGTTCGGAGGGCTTAGTGGTCATCTGAGCACGTACCGGGAGGGCGAAGTTACTCTGGTGGCGCAGCCAATCAAGCCGTCGGCGGATACCATCCTCGACGTGTGTGAAACTCGAAACGGAGATCTCTGGCTTGGAATGGCGTCAACCGGTTTGCGGCGCCGTAGAGGGAAGGAAGAGCTCTTATTGACAGTTCAGGATGGGTTGGCGGATGACTCGATTCGCTGTTTGCTGGAAGATCGGGAAGGAAACCTATGGATTGGCACCAGTGCGGGTGGCTTGCAGCGTTTGAAGCCCAAAAAAGTTCGCCTAATAACAACCAGCGACGGCCTTACTCACAACACTGTCATGTCATTGGCAGAGGATTTGGATGGAACAATTTGGATCGGCTCCAATGGTGGGGGACTAAGCCGGGGGCGTCGAAGACTGCAGGGCGCAAGCAGAACAGCGGAGAGCCTCGCTTCCGGTGTCAGAAACTCCCAGGCCGCCTCTTCAGGTGTGGCGCTTGATATGGAGTTCGCACCAGCCGAACTTAGCTATTTGCTGGCTAACGAAAGTATTCCCTCCATCCTTGTTGCGCAGAACGGGACACTCTGGCTGGGCACTTGGAATAGCGGCTTGTTCCGCAAAACAGGAGCCAAGCTGGAGCAGTTCCATTTGGGCCACCCGGACGACGATCCTATTTTGGCGCTTTGCGACGACCAAAATGGCGGGCTCTGGATTGGTACGTATCAGAACGGCCTAAAGCATTTCAAGGATGGTGTCATCAGTCCTTGTCAATCCACCCGTTCGTCACCTTCCGGCTCGATCACCACACTCGCCCGCGACGCCCAGGGAAACCTTTGGGTTGGGACCGGCGGCAATGGATTGTACCAGCTTTTAGACGGCCAGTTTAGACAAATCAGCACCCGAGACGGGCTTGCCAGCGATTTCATTCGGGCGCTCTTTAGCGACCATCTCGGCACGTTATGGGTTGGAACCAGTGCCGGGCTGAGCCTTATCAGAAACGGGCGCGTGGTTTCTCTTACAACTCAAGACGGCTTATGGGATGATACGATCTCACAAATTTTGGAGGACGACCAGGGACGACTTTGGTTTGGCTCCAACAGAGGGATTTTCCGCATTTCGCGAGAGGAACTGAAAAGGCTTGTCAATGGTGAGTCAACAAGAGTAATGCCGGTAGTTTACGGAAAAGCGGAAGGCATGGAGAGCTTGGAATGTACGGGCGGTTTTTGCCCGGCGGGCCTGAAGACTCGTGACGGGCGGTTATGGTTCTCCACGATTAAGGGCTTGGTAATCGTGGACCCAAAGATTATCTCAAGCAATTCCGTGCCTCCCGCGCCTGAGATAGAAGAGTTGCGAGTGGATGGTAAACCAATTGCATGCCCGAATGGCTCGTCCCGCTCACAAACGAAGTCCAGTATCTCGAATTTCACTATTGGGCCTGGGGCTAGGCGTGTGGAGTTACGTTATACGGCTCTGAGTTTTACCGCGCCGGAGAAAGTTCAGTTCCGGTATCGCCTCGATCCCTTGGACGCCAACTGGGTGGAAGCGGGCGGGCGTCGCGTGGCTGAGTATCCCTATTTGCCGCCCGCTCAATATCGGTTTCGCGTCATGGCGTGCAACGAGGACAACGTTTGGAGCGAGCGGGAAGCCGTGCTCGCGCTAACTTGCCAGCCGGCTTTCTGGCAAACGTGGTGGTTTAAGACCCTGGTGGGTTTGACTTTGACCAGCGGTGTCGGTTGGGGGATAAAAATGGTGGCCACGCGACGTCTCAAACGGCGATTGGAGGTCCTGCACCAGCAACAGGCGCTGGAGAAAGAGCGGGTGCGTATCGCCCGAGACATCCACGATGAATTAGGGGCGCTGCTGACTGGAATCTCGATGTTGAGTGATCGCGCTCAGGCACATCAAGAGCGTGGCGAGACGGTTCGGGAGCAACTCCAGAGTATTTCGGACAACGCCCGTTCGGCCGTTCAATCGATGGATGGTATCGTCTGGGCCATCAATCCCCAAAATGATACATTGGACAATCTGGCAAATTATTTGGTGCAATTTGCCGAGAACTTCTTCCAGCTGACTGCCATCCGCTGCCGCTTGGACGTGCCGGATATCGTGTCGCCTATCCCGCTTAGTGCCCAGCAAAGGCACCATATTCTACTGGCCGTGAAGGAAGCCTGCAACAATGCCGCCCGCCACTCTGGCGCTACCGAAGTTTGGCTCAGGATGAGAACGGACACGTCCAGTTTCAGCATATCGATCGAGGACAATGGCCGTGGCTTCGTAGCCGGCAGAGCGGGCGATGGAAGTGACGGTTTGCGCAACATCGCCGAGCGCTTGGCGGAGATCGGCGGACGAATGGAATTGGCCAGCGAACCTGAGCAAGGAACGTGCGTGAAATTGATTGTCTCATTGAACATACTCCACCTTTCAAAATGACAATCAAGGTAGCTATTGTTGAAAATGAGTTTGTTGTGCGAAAAGAACTCGTGGCATTGCTCGATGAGTCCGATGGCTTTGAGTGTTTGGGAGCATATACTTCTGGGGAACAGGCGTTGCGGGAGATCCCAAAGCATCCCCCGCATGTAGTGCTGATGGATATCAACTTGGGGCAGATGTCTGGAGTCAAGTGCACGTATCTGCTCAAGCAGGTACTGCCGGAGCTGCAAATTGTTATGTTGACGGTTTATAGCGACCGGAACCAAATCTTCGAGGCACTGGAAATGGGCGCCTCCGGTTACCTGCTAAAGCGCGCTCCGGGCACTGAAATCCTCAAGGCCGTACAGGAGGTACATCGTGGTGGCGCGCCAATGTCCAGCTTCATCGCGCGCCAGGTGGTGCAATCCTTTGCCAGGCAAAGCAGCACGCTGGCTTCGGAAGTTGCGTTATCCGTACGGGAGAAGGAGGTGCTGGCATTGGTAGCGCAGGGCTATATCAACAAAGAAATTGCCGCCACGCTCGGCCTTGCGGAGGACACCGTGCGTGGGTACTTGAAACAAATCTACTACAAATTGCACGTACGTTCCCGCACCGAGGCGGCTATGAAGTACTTTGGGGCAAAATCCAAGTGATCGGCGGCGGCCACTTCTGGTTCACAGCAGGATTCGCGAGTGATCCAATGCCCTCGATTTCGATGCTGACGACATCGCCGGACCGGAGCCAGCGCGGCGGTTTCCTTGCCATGCCTACGCCGTGCGGAGTGCCCGTGAGAATAACCGTGCCCGTCGGCAACGTGGTGCTGCCGCTCAGATCAGTGTCGGAACGTCGAAAATCGTGTCGTTCGTGTTCCAGTCCTGCATCACTTCGTCATTGAGTGTCGTGCGAATAGCCAGTTCGTTTGGGTTGGGAAGTTCGTCGCGCGTCACAAGGCAACGCCCAAACGGGCTGAAGGTGTCGAACGATTTGCCGCGACACCATTGGCCGCCGTCGCGTTTTAGCTGCCAATCGCGGGCGCTTACGTCGTTGCAGCAGGTGTAACCCAACACATAATCCAGCGCTTTTTGGCGCGGGACATTCTTGCACGGCCAAATGATGGGCGGCGGCGATTTCCTCCGGCTTGGCCATACGGCCGGGTAATTGAGTCCCAGCTAATGCCTTCAACGCCTCCGGAAGCAGGCGGGGGATGGCTATACTTGACATAACGAAGCAGCCGCGTGGGTTACCAGAAAATATAGTTCGGGTCCGGCGCGGCATCATCCGAAACGAAGGCATTCGACGGGAATTGGAAAAACGAGACATGACTGTCGCCCCACAGCATCACCTGCTTGCGATCGCCGGTATTGTTGTGCCAATCGTGCATCTGTAACGTGTCGCTGCGATTATACTGCCAATCCCAGTCGCCTTGAATAATCTTGCTCACTGGACGGACACTGATATCTGAGTTTTTGATCCCTCGCGAGGGAGGTAGTAATTTGCCCAAACTGCCTGTGACCATCTGGACTTGGTTCCAGTCCCCCCCCATTCCACAAGGTAGCTGTTGCCCCAGCCATCCCAACAGGTTTTGGCGTGGGGATTAAGCGGGTCCCCCGCATCTGCCGGACAGTCAAAGGTGTTTAGACTTTTGATATAGTTGTTCAAAGGTCGGTTGGTTACGGCAACGTTGCCACCGTACGAGGGATAGGCATCGGTATCCACAGTATCGGGATTGGGTGGCAATTGCCCGCCGTCGGCCGCCCAGCCGTCATGGCTGGGGTAATAGTCCTGGCTGTCATCCGAATACATGCGGAAAGCCAGGCCGATCTGGTGCTGGTTGTCAAAACATTTGACGCGCATGGCCTCCTTCTTGGACTTAGCCAGCGCGGGCAACAAAAGCGCCGCGAGGATGGCGATAATGGCAATGACGACCAGCAGCTCGATCAGGGTAAAGGCCCCCTTTGAGGTTATTCGCAAACATTTCATAAGCTGCTTTTCTGACAATTTTTTAAGTACGTAGCAGTGACACCGTTAAATCTATATTATAAAGAGGCAAATGACGCATATGAGGCGGACCCCATCCTTTAGACCACGGAGCGCTGAAAATAAGCGCGACTTTTGCGGCTTGCTGTCATTTCTATTTTTACTTGTCTGTCGTTCATTCCGAGTTTCCGAACCCTTTCGAAAAGAGAGAACGAGCCATGCGGAGCACTGCCCGTCCTCCCTCTCCGTTTTCTTAGGGTTCCCAATTCTACCGCCGCAGGCGGTCTGATTTCAAGTTTTCTCCGGGAGCTTGTCTCTCTGTCAAGTGCTGCGATTACTCCCGCTTCTGGCCGACTGCATCGCTTCCCATTTAGCCGGCTGGGCTCCGTGCGCGCCGGGATCAAAGTACGCGTCCGCCGGCGTCGCATAGCCCAAGGCTTCGTGCGGTCGCTCCCGGTTGTAGCCGTCAAACCACCGACCAAGTCCGCGCCCCGCCGCCAGCCCGTCGCCATAGTCTTGCAAATAAATGTCCTCATACTTGGCGCTCCGCCACAGCCTCTCGATAAACCGGTTGTCCATCCAGCGGCCCCGACCGTCCATACTCACGTCCACTCCCGCCGATTCCACCGCGTCGATAAACATCGGGGAGGTGAACTGCGAGCCCTGGTCGGTATTGGAAATCAACGGCGCCTGACGCCCCGCCCGCAACGCCGCCTCCCAGGCGTCCACACAAAAGTCCGCCTCCATCGTGTTGCTCAAGCGCCACCCCAGCACGTATCGGCTCCACCAATCCATCACCGCCACCAAATACATAAACCCATTGGCCATAGGCACATATGTCATGTCCGAACACCAAACCTGATCCGGCCCCGTCACTTCCAAATCCCTTAACAGATACGGGTAAATCTGATGTCCAAACTCCGGCTGGCTCAACTTCGGCTTGGCGTAAATCGCCTCGATCCCCATCAACCGCAACAGTCGCACCACCCGCTTGCGATTGATGGTCAAACCGTCCCGGCGCAACAACACCGTCAGCTTGCGGCTGCCATAAACCGGATGCTCCAAATGCATCTGGTCCAACCGCCGCATCAGCGCCAGGTTCTCCTCCGTCTCTGGGCAGCACTGGTAGTAGTAACTGCCGCGGCACACCTCCAGCAGCTCGCACTGGTGCCGCACGCTGATCTGCGGATCGGGAGCGATCAAACATGTTAGAGCCCCAGTTGCCTGGACTTTTTTTTAAGCCAGTCCAGATCCACCGTCAGTTGGCCAATCTTCTGATGCAACTGGGCAATCAACTGCTCCTGATCCTCCGTCCGGGGTTGGCCGGGTTCAAACAGTTCGGGCATGTGATCCCGAATCGTCGCTCGCCACTGTGTGACTTGCGCCGGATGCACCGCATACTCTCGCGCCAATTGCGCGACCGTTTTCAGCCCCACCAGGGCTTCGAATCCCACTTTGGCCTTGAAGGCCGCACTGTGCCGTTTGCGTTTTGCTTTCATAAGTCTGCTCCTTCTTATCTACAGCAAACCGGCAAAAATCGAAACTTACCTGTGGTCTAAAAATAGGGGTCCAGCTCAATACCCCCGTTCGGGGGGCTTGCGGTTCATTGATTCGTTCACAGATAATCTGTAAGAAGTCGGATATCGGAGGACGGGCGAATTAAATTTGACTTGCTCAACCTGAACTCGGTGGGCTTGGGTTTCGTGTTTCGGCAAGTAAACTTTTCACTGCCTTTGGAGATCACAATAAAAATCGAAGAAATTGGCATTTCAGAAGCATCGGGTATGCACCAGCCGGACGAATTGCAGACGCTGATGCTGACCGAAGCCCTGCGAAACTACCGTGTGCATCTTTACACAAAAAGTCTCGACAAAACGCAGCGCTGTTTGACAGGCGTTATCTGCCACATAATCACCCTTTGCTTGTCCACCAAATCGAGGGAAAGCCCGTCAGCCGGTGCTGTTATCGTGTTGTTTGGAATGAGGAGATGCACCTCCAAACAACCGTTCGTTGGCGACAGGATTGATGAGTGTTCCAATTCCCTCTATTTCGATGCTGACGACATCGCCGGGCCGGAGCCAGCGCGGCGGTTTCCTTACCATGCCTACGCCGTGCGGAGTGCCGGTGAGAATGATCGTGCCCGCCGGCAACGTCGTGCTGCCGCTCAGAAACTCAATCAGTGTCGGAACGTCGAAAATCATGTCGTTCGTGTTCCAGTCCTGCATTACTTCGCCATTGAGTGTCGTACGAATAGCCAGTTCGTTTGGGTTGGGAAGTTCGTCGCGCGTCACAAGGCAAGGTCCAAGCGGGCTGAAGGTGTCGAACGATTTGCCGCGGCACCATTGGCCGCCGCCGCGTTTTAACTGCCAATCGCGGGCGCTTACGTCGTTGCAGCAGGTGTAACCTAACACGTAATCCAGCGCTTTTTGGCGCGGAACATTCTTGCACGGCCGGCCAATGATAACGGCCAGTTCGCATTCGTAATCCACTTCGTCGCTGCGCAAATGTTGGGGAATCCGGATTGGCTCTCCGGGATGTTGGACGGTGTTGATGCCTTTGAAGAACACCACCGGATACTCCGGAATTTTCGCGTTCGTTTCCAGAGCATGGCGGCGATAGTTCAACCCAATGCAGATGATGGCGCTTGGTTCAATCGGCGAGAGCAATCTGACCACCTTCGCTTTCTGGTGGCTGATCTTGAGGAGATCGAAACAGTTGCCAGCCAGTTTCAATGCTGAACCGTCGCTTTGCAGCGCGGCGTAACCAATGGTCCCTTTTGGATCCAGATAACGAATGATTTTCATCGCTATTTTCCGGCCGTCCAGCCGCCGTCTATTATGAACGCGCTGCCAGTGACCATCGCGCTTTCGTCCGACGCCAGGTAAAGGGCGGCGGCGGCGATCTCTTCCGGTCGGGCCATGCGGCCTGTGAGCTGAGTGGCCGACATTTCATGGTAGGCAGCCCGCGGGTCAGGATATTCCTTGAGGCGCATTGATACGAATGGCGTTTCCACGCGACATGGACAGATGCAGTTGAAACGCACGCCGGCATGCGAGTGATCCAGTGCCAACGCCTTGGTCAGCCCGACAACGGCGAATTTGGTCATTGTGTAAGCTAATCGTTCTCGCACGGCAACGATTCCGGCAATGGAAGCCATGTTGATCACGCTCCCCTCATTTCGCTCCAGCATCGCAGGCACAAAGGCCTTGCAACAGTTGAAAACACCGCGAACGTTCACCTGGTAAAGCCTGTCCAGATCA
>DASYNM010000088.1:0-5589 GCA_036008545.1 Verrucomicrobiia bacterium | reverse complement strand
GGCGACGCGCAAAGCTGGGCGGCTTGGGATAGAGGCCGGCGCGCAGTTTATTTTCCTCCAAGCCCGGTGCGAGATGGCACGCGGTGCACATTGAATCATATTCCGCCGCACCGGCCGCGATCATCTTTGCGTCTTTGAGATCCGGCACAACGATGTCCCCATCCCGTGCCGCCACGGAATGATCCATCGTCGAACCCAGGAAGTTTTTCACAATAGGCCAGTGCGGGTCATCGGCAGCGACATTATAGACTCCGAGGAACGACGCAGCCCACACAACAAGCGCAACAAGAATGACAAGGGCAAGCGCGCGCAACAGGACCTTGCCGAATAACCGATTCATGAGACCCCTCCGACACTATGAATTTGATGCAGAGAATAGCGGTATAGGCTTCTCTTGCAAATCCGGCAGGGTTAAGAATGCTCCGAAAATGACTACTGGGCTAACGAGCGATACGTAGGGGCGAAAGGGACATATCTGCCAATTAGAGGCATCCGCAACGCGCGCTGTTGGCGCTGGCAGACTGAGAAGCTTGATCTGCCGGACAACAAGGTGGTGGCGCAATAGCTGGAGTTAAACTAGCATCGCCACAGGACCACTTAGTGGGACCGGTCAAAAATCAGATGCGCAAATACCGGGAATTTGTTGTCGCCTTTCGGCGCCTCGGCGGGAGCATTCTGCTGGGGGCTCTTTGTAGCCTCACGCTTTCCGCTTGCGTGAGTACAGCGCCAAAAATGCTCGATGATCGTCTGGCCGTGATTTCGGGGCGAGACACCGTCGGCGACAACATCAGCAACGCCACCCGGAAAACGCTTGTCAAAGCCGCAGCGATGACTCTGGATCACGGGTTTCGCTATTTCCAGATCGTCGGGGCTACTGAATCGGTTCGGGGCGATGTTTCTTTCGTTCGACCAGGCGTTGACGTGACCATCAAACTTTACCGGCAAAGCGAGATCAATCCGCAGCGGCCTGGCGTATGGGACGCAGAGAACATCGCGGCCGGCAAACTGCGCAATTATACGGCCATGCCAGTGGAAGCCGTCGCGATACCGCATGGGCCGCCTTCGGCAATACCGGCATCAACCAAGTCGAACGCTCTGACGCCAAAATGCACGGTCTATGGCTGCGTCTGGTAGTGCGGTTTCCCGCAGCACTCCAATCGCCGCCGGCAAACGTCAGTCATTTGAAAGGTACGACGCCAACGCCTCGATCTGGCTGTCGGTCATGTCCTTCGTGTTCGCGTGCATCACGGCGTTGTCGCGCAATGTGGAGCGAAACGCTTCCATTTGCTTTTTGAGGTAATCGCCGTGCTGGCCGGCGAGCCGCGGGAACGCGCCTTTACCTTCCCCATTGGCTCCGTGGCATATCTGGCAAGAGGGAATATTTTCGGCGGTGACGCCGTTCACGTAGATTTTCCTGCCCTCGGCAGCCAGAGCGCCGCCGCTTTGAGGCGGCTGCGGCTTTTGGCCGGCATAATATTTTGCAAGCCCGGCGATCAGCGTATCGTCAAGCTGAGAAGCCATTCCCCACATATAAGCCTGCGCATGCGGATCGGATCGGCTGTGATCGCGAAAATTTTTGAGTTGAGCCGTGATATAATCCGCTTGCTGGCCGTTCAACCGGGGAAAGGTTGACGACACGCTGTCCCCGCCCGGCCCGTGACAATTCTGGCAGACGGATGTCGCCTTCGATATTGCGGCGGCGGGAACGGGTTCCACACCTGGAGCAACTGGCGGAACGGCTGAACCCGCGCCAATGCTGGAAATGCCTATCAGGCAAGCAATCGCCGCCGCGGCTGGCACAAGGGCGATAGTTTTCATGGCCGATTCTCCTTCACGCAACCGGACCGGCGTCTAGTAGGCGATCCACAAAAATCCATACAAAAGATTGTTGTCGGACGCGCTGCGACCGGCACCGTCATAGTTGGATGAAGCACCGTTGAACTCCACGTAAGCGGTGTACTGAAGGCCCAGTTTGATGTTCAGCCACGGCAGATAGTCGACTTCCACCGTCCCCCATTTGCTGTTGGGCTTGCCGTTGAGAGTGCCGAAATAGAGCGGATCGCTGGAGCCGGCGACATCGAAGAAACCCAAACTGGCGCCCAGTTTGCGATTCCAGTAATAGCTGCCGGTCAGGTTGAAACTGTCGACATAGTTGCTCGGATTGGTTGAGAAGCCTGCTGCGTTGGTCGCGCCAAGATTTTGAGTCTCGTGAATCCATCTCGCATCGACGGATATTTGGGTTTCGTCGTCGATATATTGATACTGGCTGTCGATACCGGTATCCAAGAAGCGGTCAGTCGGAGCATCCTGCAGCGACAAATTGATCTTGTTCCCGGCGGGTGTAGTGGGATTCACAATCGTCGAATAAAGACCCAGCGTCCCGAATTCCCAGGAATTCTTGTTCCAATCCCATTCATAAGCGACGCGCCAATAGGGAGCGACGCTGGAGATGATGTCGTTGTCGAGGTTTCCATTGTTGGCCACGGAAACCCCTTGGAGCGCCGACCGGTACACGCCGACCTCGACGTAGAGCGCGTTATCGATATCGGCATAGGCAGACAGGCCGGCAACGACCTGTGCCATGGGGCCTTCAATCTTAGTAGTGGCGCCAGGCATCTGCAGAGCGGGCGAGCCGATGAACGGTTGGCCCCAGGCTGGCGTGCTGTTCCACAGATCCTGAACTGTCGGGTTGTTGTTCAGGCTGACGCCATAAATCACGTTATGGCCGTTGATGACGGCAACGTCGGCGAAGCGGACATCGGTATTGTCGATGCCGATTGTGCCGCTCTGGTCGTCATATGTCAGCTGGAAATAGGCACCCACATTGTCCGATACACGTCCAGCGTAAAAAAGGCTCGCCTGCTGCGGGAAGTCGGTGGAAATCTTGCTCGAGTTGGCGTCATTGGCCCTGGCGGCGACGCTGGTCGAAGCCTCGACCATCGCAGAAACGGGAGGAATATCGGACAACGATAGGACGCTTTGCCGGAGGGCATTGATGTCCGTAACCTTGCTCGTATTGAACAGGGTGTAACCGCTTGCCTTGAACGTGCGCCCGAACGGCGTGAGTTGCGGAAATACGGTATGGCAAGCCTCACAGGCGAGGCCTGTTTGGCGCGCGAAACTTGGCACGGCGTCGGCGGTCTGCGGCAACGCCGTCAGAATCAACGTCATGAGACCAAGGGCAAGGTTCCCCGGCAAACCGACATGCGCATGCTGGTTGGACACGAGGAGGCCCCTCCTGGCGTACTCGGCTCTAGTGAAATCTCTCCGGCAAGCGCGACTCAGCTTTTCGCGACGAAGAATGTGCACCAGCCCACGCGGCTGATCGTGCCGTCGACCAGTTGGCACGACGAAGGTGCCTGGAAAAGTGAACAGTCGCCACAGCGTAGACCGTTTTTGGGACCGGCCTGGTAGTCCGCCGCCTTTTGCGAAGTCTTGGTCGCATCCGCCTGGGCGCCGGTTGCCGTTATCGCTCCGGCAAAAGCGACAGCACCGCCGGCAATGGCCGTTGCACTGCGCAATAGGGTACGGCGCGAAATTTCAGTTGGCTGCCGTAGAGCGTCGAGGAGTGTTTTCGCGGTTTTTTTGTCAATGAACACTTCGCAATCCCCTTTACGGCCTGCCCTGACAGCATTCGCGGTCGCCCACGCAAGCTAAGGTTACGCCCTCGCAAAGGTGTAAGCTGTGCAAGAATGCTCACATCAAGGACTATGTGGGCATTTCCAATGAGTACATTTGTGTTTTGATTCTCGGCGTTTCGTCCTCTGGACCGCTTGTCCCTACGGGTCGCCGCTCGCCCCAAGGGACCGGACACTAATGAGAATTTTTAATACTGGCGAGTGGATGTCCGGCGATAGTCCGTGAGCGCGATCTATAGTTGGGCCGCGGTCACGTAAATCTTCTTCTGGCCAAAGACGACATAGAGATGAAGCTGATGCAGCACATCCATGCCCAGCGTCATGTCGGGTACTTGCGCGTCCGCTGAACGCGCCCAGCTTCCCAAGACCATCTTGCTGGTGATTTCGTGGGTCAGGCTGTTGGTCAGGATCAGCGCCGGAACATTCATCGCCGTGACACCGCCCGCGAAGGAGATTTGAGAGAAAGTATGAACATAAACCGGCATGCCTTTTCCGTCTTTGAGGTCGCCATCGGGCATCATATCCGGCGTATCGGCCTTGAGGCCCGATGTTAACTCGGCAATGTCGCGGCGCATCATGGTGCGCGAGGAGCTCGTGTCGATCACCGCATTGATGGGATGGCCCTGGACCGACACGGGCACGTTGATTTTGCCGTCCACAATCGTCATGGGGATCACTCCCACGGCGGAATGCGCCCAGAACACCACCTGATTTGGGTCCGTGCATTTGGTGGGAGTGAGATAGTTGATCTCTTTTCCGCCAAAATCCATCTCGACATCGTACTGCTTGAAGAAATCGCCGGTCAGGAGTCCGTCATAGGGTTCCGATTGGGACTTTCCCATCTCCGCGTCATTGGCGACCAGGAACATCAAGTGCTGGCCCGTGGCGCCCCCGATGGTGAAGGAGGTAATGCGAACGCGGGTCTGCGCGCCGCCGGCGCCTGTTTTGTCCCGGACATCGTAGATCGAGACATTGCCCAGCCCCCCGTTGGTGAGAGCCGATAAGTTGCCGCCGCCCGATTGCATGTTTGAGCCGTTTGCACCGATGCTTTCGGTCAACTTGGCGTCTTGAGGCAGGCCCAATTGCGTGACCGCCGCTTGGGAGATTTCGTTCGGGTTGGTTCCAATATCCAGCAGGAATTGCTTGGGCTGGTCGTTGACCTTTACCGGCACCGTCATCAGATCGCTTCCGGCAACCGGCATCAGGTCTGCCGAGTCGGCGAGTGTCGGCAAGCTGCACGTCTCAGCCGCCGCCGCGGCAGTCAACGCCAGCAATGCGACGGACGCGGCAAGTATGTGCTTGAGCATGACAGACCCCCTCGTTGCGGTTGATCAGTCGGCGATTGAAACAATGCGACGGTCGTTCGGCCGAACCAGACATTAGTGATAATTTGTCGGGCTGGCGAGAGGTTTCGCCCTCACCGGCTCAGGGCGTTCCGCTCATGTGCGGGAAACTGACGTCGAAATCGCGCTCGCCCAACGGACCTTCGATTCCGGAAAAGGCAAGGCAACCTTCGATGAACTCTTCCGACGTACCCCGGCAATCCTTGGGATCGACGATCTTGTGCTCCGATGCCCACTGATAGCCCTTCTGATGAAGCAGACAGTCCGTGTCGCAACGATAACCATGGAAAAGATATTCCCCCGGATGACCGTAGCTTATCACCGGAAGGGGTGTGTGGCCGCCCGCCTCGGAGACCGATGCAAGCTGGTTGGCGGGCGGTGGCGCATTCTTTTTGGGCGCGGGCGTACAGGCGGCCAGAACAACCAACAGGATCACGCCCAAGGCCCGTGACATGCGTCTTACTCCGGCGCGACGGTGACTTTTATCCCATCAAGGGCGTCGTTGCACACGATCTGGCAGGAGAGCCGCGAATTGGGCTCGACCGCCAGCGCCATGTCCAGCATGTCGGTCTCGGCTTCCGAGCGGGGCGGCAATTTCTCCAGCCAGC
>DASYNM010000087.1:0-9954 GCA_036008545.1 Verrucomicrobiia bacterium | reverse complement strand
CGAGGAATTCGATGTCATGCTCGAACCGCCGACGTTCCCGCAACCGGTCATCAGCATGGCCGTCGAGCCTAAAACAAAGGCCGACAACGAGAAATTGGGTGAGGGCCTGCAACGTTTGGCGGAAGAAGACCCGACCTTCCGTTGCTTCCACAACGAGGAAACCGGCCAGCTTATCATTGCCGGCATGGGTGAATTGCACCTGGAAATCATCGTCGATCGCCTCAAGCGCGAATTCAAAGTCGATGCCAGCACCGGCGCGCCGCAAATTGCGTATCGCGAGACGGTCACCGGCTCGGCCGAGGGCGAAGGCAAATACATCAAGCAATCCGGCGGACGCGGCCAATACGGCCACGCCTGCATTACTTTGGCTGCACAGGAGCGCGGCAAAGGCGTCGAGATCGTCAACAAGATCGTCGGCGGGGCCATTCCCAAGGAATACATTCCCGCGATCATCGATGGCATTGAAGAAGCGTGCAAGAGCGGCGCTTATGCCGGTTACCAGGTCATCGATGTTAAGATCGAGATCGTGGACGGCTCGTTTCACGAAGTCGATTCCAACGAAATGGCCTTCAAGATGGCAGGCATTTTCGCGCTCAAAGACGCTTTCAAGAAAGCGAACCCGATCCTGCTGGAGCCGCTCATGAAGGTCGAATTGACCACGCCTGACGAATATCAGGGCGACTTGATGGGTGACATCAGCCGGCGTCGCGGCAAAATAATTGGGATGGACAGCAAAGCCGGGCAGGCCATACTAAACGCGGAAGTGCCGCTGGCCGAAATGTTCGGCTATGCCACGGCCATACGGTCGCTCTCCAAAGGGCGCGCTTCGTACTCGATGGAACCCTTGACATTTGTCCAGGTTCCGGCCAGTGTCTTGAGCGTCATTCTGGAGCAGGCGGGCAAGAAGCCGGCGGCCCGGACATAATAAATTTAAATTTGTTCTTTTTATATGGCGGGACAACGCATTCGCATTCGATTGAAGGCCTTTGACCATCGGGTCATCGACCAATCAGCTCACGACATCGTGGAGACCGTCAAGCGCACCGGCGCGCGAGTGGCCGGCCCGATTCCGCTTCCCACGCGCATCGAGCGCTTCACCGTCTTGCGCTCGCCGCATTCGGATAAAAAGTCACAGGAAACCTTCGAGCAGCGCACGCACAAGCGGCTGCTGGACATCATCGAACCAACGGCCAAGACGGTGGATGAGCTGAAGAAGCTGAATCTGCCCGCCGGCGTGGACATCACGATCAAGATTTAACCCATCATTCCCCCATGCTCGGACTTCTTGGAAAAAAACTCGGCCAGACCAGCGTTTATGACGCTCGCGGCGTGCTGATTCCGGTGACCATTGTTTTGGTCGGCCCCAACCGTGTCATCCAGACTAAAACAGTCGAGTCGGACGGTTACAACGCCGTGCAGCTTGGATTCGACGACCAGAAAGAGCACCGCGTCACCAAGCCGTTGCTGGGCCATTTTAAGAAATTCACCGCCAAGCCGACCAAGCGCGTGGGCGAGTTTCGCGACTTCACCCTCCAGGTCAAACCCGGCGACGTCATCGGCCCGGGCATTTTTGCGCAGGGCGATTTTGTCGATGCCATCGGCGTCACCAAGGGCCGTGGATTTGAAGGCGTTATGAAGCGGCACAATTTCCGAGGCGGCGATGCTTCGCACGGAGCCAAAGGTTGGCGCCGCCGTTCGGGTGCCATTGGACAGCGTCTGTTTCCCGGCACTGTCATGCGCGGCATGAAGATGCCCGGCCACATGGGCCAGGTTCACCGCACGGCCCAGAATTTGCAGGTCATCCAGGTGCGCGAGGCCGACAATTTATTGTTGATCAAAGGCGCGATTCCCGGTTCCAACAACGACTACGTCATCATTCGGGAATCCAAGAAGCTGCCCAAAGGCTCCGACCGCGCCAAGCGCCGCCTGGCAGTCCGGACCGCCGTCGAAGCCGCGCCGACGGCCAAGGGAAAAGCTGCGCCCGCCGCTGCCGCCGCTCCCGCCAAAGCGGAAGCCAAGAAGAAATAGTTTATGAAGCTCCCCGTCAAAGACATTCAAGGCAAGGACCAGGGCGAATTCGAGGTCAAGCTCAAGCTGATCGAGGACTGCAGCGGCACCCAGGCCGTTCACCAAACGGTCGTCGCCTACAATGCCGCCCAGCGCATGGGCACCGCCTGCACCAAGAACGTCGGCGAGGTCGCCGGCACCAACAAGAAACCGTGGCGGCAAAAGGGCACCGGGCGCGCTCGCGCCGGCTCCTTTCAGTCACCCTTGTGGCGCGGCGGTGGCGTGGTCTTCGGGCCCAAGCCTCGCGATTTTACGCAAAAAGTCAATCGCGGCGCCCGTCAACTGGCGTTGCGCAAGGCCCTGAGCGAACGCCTCAAGGCCGGCGATGTTCTGATTGTCGATGATTTGAAGCTCGCGACCCACAAGACCCGCGATTTTCTGGGCGTGCTCTCCGCCTTGCAGGTCGAAGGCACCGCGTTGATTGTGGCCGGCGGCGAGGAGAAGAATCTCCGCCTGGCCGCGCGCAACATTTCCCGCGTCGAATTGGCGACGGGCGAATCGCTCAACACCTACCAGGTGTTGCGCAGCGGAAAATTGGTCTTTACACGCGGCGCGTTCGAGCAGATCGAGAAGCGGCTGGCCAAGGATTAGCATGAACTCTTTTGACATCATCAAAACCGTCCGCGTGACCGAAAAGGGCACCCGCCAATCGGAGAAGTATAATCAATACACCGTCGTGGCCGATCGCCGCGCCAACAAGGGCGAAATTCGCCAGGCCGTGCAGGAGCTTTTCAAGGTCAAAGTGGTCAAGGTCAACACGCTTAACGTGCGCGGCAAGGCGCGCCGCAGCCGCACTCCTTTCGAAGGCCGCGCCCCGCACTGGAAAAAAGCCATCGTCACCCTCAAGAAGGACGACAAGATCACGTTGACTTAAGCGGCGGTCTGAATTTGGCTTAACTGGGCTCTAAAGGATTTTCGTTTTTTCTGCGACTCTGCGCGAGAATCTGCTTTGAGAAAGAGAAGAACTGGAGCTTTCGGGTGTTGATTAACTAGTTGGCGTCGGTCAACCTCTAGGAAAATGAATGGCACCAACGACACAAATGCCATCGTTACTGGCAGTGGAACCGCCAGCGATCCATACATTTTCAATATCCACGCAACATCTGAGACCGCTATGATACCTCACTTTATGTTTTATGCTGTCCTGATTGTGGTAGCCTTTTTAGCCTTTGTAGCCGCTGGCGGATTTATGTTGGGTTTTTATTTCGGAAAGAGGCAGAAGAAATCAGATTGATACACTACCGAAGAACTCACCCAGTCGCGTACCAGCCAAAAACTCTGTAACATTTCTGGCATTTCGGGATAGTGTCGGCGTGGACGATCGGCCCATCACGTTTCATGAGCTGTACGAACGGCACGCCGGCGATGTTTATCGCTTCGCGCACTGGCTGACGGGCAATCCTCACGACGCCCGCGACATCACATCGGAGACATTTGTCCGCGCCTGGACGGCTCCCGAAGGACCTCGCATGGAGACCGTCAAGGCGTATCTCTTCACCATCGCGCGAAATCTTCACCGCCGGCAATGGCGGCGCCAATCACGACTTGAGACTTTGGATGAGACGACGCCCGACCGCACGGCTCAACCTGACGAAGCCGCGGTCAACCGGGATGAATTCCAACACGCAATGGCAGCCGTTCAAGCCCTGCCTGAAATCGATCGGACTGTGCTTCTGATGCGCGCCGAGCAGGAATTGTCCTATGAAGATATCGCGGCGGCGACCGGCCTCTCGCCGGCAGCCGTCAGGATAAGAGTTTTCCGAGCGCGCGCCAAACTCGCCGATCTTCTGCACCCAAAAAAGAAAGAACAACTATGAATGTAACCAAAGATATTATAAATGACTTGATGCCCCTCTACGCGGCCAATGAATGCAGCGCCGACACGCGGACGTTGGTGGAAGAGTATTTGCGACAAAATCCACGCCAGGCCGAGGAACTCCGGGGCATCATGAGCACGTCCCTCCCCGGAGCGGTGCCGCCCGCGAAAGACGTGGCGGAGGCGCTCTCTTTCCGGGAGGCCCGCCGCCGTCTGGCCCGGCGGAATGGGTTGATGGCTCTCGCCATTTTCTTCTCACTCGCGCCCTTCTCATTCCTTTACACGGATGGGCGCCTTTGGTGGTTGCTGCGCGATGCGCCGCGGAGCGCGCTTGTGTACGCCGCACTCGCCGTGGTGTTTTGGTCGTTTTATTTCGTGCAACGCCGCCGTTCACAAAGCCTGTGATCGCCATTCACCGGATCAGAATCCCAGCGCCTTGATCATCGCGCTTGGATAATCCTTGCACGATAGTGGCACAGTTGCTAAACGAGTAGTGAGTGCATGCGCGATCTATGATGCGGTTGTTTTTATTCGGCGGATCGGCTGACTGGCGGGTGCTGCCGTTGAACAAGTTTGCGGCGATTGCGTTCTTTTTGATTTTTTCGATCCGCGCGCAGGCGCAGGAGCCGGCGCAAAAATCGGAAGGTCTGGCGCCATTGCCGCTGGCCCTGCCGGCGCCGGCGCTCAAAGGCACACCACAAAACCTGTCCACCAACACCACCGCGCCTCCTCCAACGGACAAAGCGCCCGCGCCGTTTTATGCGCCTAAAGGCGTCAAAAACATCGCGCTGGGAAAGCCGGTGACCAGCAGCAATCCCGCCCCGATCAACGGCGATCTGCAGCAGATTACCGACGGCAAAAAGCAGGCTTTTGAAGAAAATGTGGTTACGTTGCGGCGGGGATTGCAATGGGTGCAACTCGATTTGCAAGGCGAGTACAATCTTTACGCCATTGTGCTCTGGCATGATTTCACCACTGCGATCGTTTATCGCGACGTGATCGTGCAGGTGTCCGATGATCCGCAGTTTGAGGCCGGTGTTCACACCCTTTTCAACAATGATCAATCCAACCATTCGGGCTTGGGCGCGGGAACAGATCGCGAATACTTCGAGAACCCGCTGACGGGCGAAGGCAAACTCGTTGATGCCAAGGGAATCAAAGCCCGTTACCTCCGCTGTTACAGCCACGGCAGCACCGCAGATGCGCTGAACACCTACATCGAAATCGAAGCCTACGGCCTGCCAGCTTCATAAGACAAATCGCCAGATGGAAAGGAAAATATGAACGATTCACCCAACACCCCACGCAAACGATCGAGGAGAGCTTTTTCGCGCCGCCGTTTTCTAAAATCCACTTTCAAAGCCGGCGGGTTGCTGCTGGCGCCGCAAATCGTTCGTGGCAGTGTCTTGGGCCTCAATGGCGCGGTGTCGCCCAGCGAGCGGATCGTGTTGGGAGGCATCGGCCTGGGCAATCGAGGCACCTACGATCTGAGCTGTTTCCTGGGCGAAGAGGATGTGCAATTCGTGGCGGTCTGCGACATCAAAGCCGAGCGCCGGGCGGCCATCAAACAAAAAGCCGACGAGAAATATGGAAACAAGGATTGCGCCACCTATCGTGATTTGCGCGAGCTGCTGGCTCGCAGCGACATTGACGCCGTGCTGATCGCGACGGGTCCAAATTGGCACGCCACAGCGGCCATTCTGGCGGCCGAGGCCGGCAAAGATGTTTATTGCGAGAAACCGTGCAGCAAGAACATCTCGCAAAGTTTGGCCTTGCGCGATGCTTTTCGGCGCACCGGCCGCGTCTTCCAGGCTGGCACGCAACGTCGCAGTCTGCCGAATTTCATGTATGCCGTGGATTTGGCGCGGCGCGGCAAACTGGGCCGGCTTCAGACGCTTTACGCGCACCCGGACGGTTTGGCGACTTCGATGAGCGGTTGGGCGCCGGCCGAACCGGTGCCGGCCCAGGAACAAATTGATTGGGACATTTACCTTGGACCGGCGGCGTGGCGGCCGTTTAACAAAAAATGGCTCGATGGATTCAATTTCGAAAAAGGAGGCGGTCTCACCGGAGGCGGCTGCCTGGAATGGGGTTCTCATTGCGTCGATCTCTGCCAATGGGCCAATGACGCCGACAAGACCGCGCCGATCGAATATAATCCTCAAGGCGACGAACTTCACGCGCGCTACGACAATGGCGTAAAATTGGTTTTGCGCGACAAGGGCTGGATCGGCTTGGGTTCCTGTCCTGTCCGCTTTGAAGGCGACGCCGGCTGGGTCGAAACCGGGGACGACGGCGATCTTGCCGCCAGCGCCCCGGCTCTCCTGGCCAACAAGAGCGCGAAAGTCTCAGGCTATCCGGCCAACTTCCACGTGCGCAACTTTTTGGATTGCGTCAAAAGCCGGGCGCTGACGCGCGCCAACGTCGAGGCGGCCTGTCAAACGCATATTACCTGCCATGCCGCCAACGTGGCGTTGTTTTTGAAGCGCGAAGTTAAGTTTGACCCCGTGAAGAACGTGTTCCTCGACGACGAACAGGCCAACCGACTTCGCTCCGAGGCCTTGCGCGAACCGTGGCGATTATAACCGCAGGAGCTAAGATGAAATTTCAAATCCCCATATCCTTTGTCCATGCATGGCACAAAGTGGTTTGCGCCCCGACGCCGACACTGAGTTGGTTTATGCCAGCTCTCGTGGTCTCCGCCGCGTTAGCCGCCTCGCCGTGCGTTGGCCAATCAACAAGCTCCGCCAGCGATCAGGAGAGCGCGCTGATTCAAGTGCTTCGGTCCGATGCGCCCGGCGACGAGAAAGCCATCGCCTGCAAGAAATTAGCCATCTACGGCTCCGAGACAGCCGTGCCGGCGCTCGCGCCGCTGCTGGCGGACGAAAGATTTGCCTCTTGGGCGCGCATCGCCTTGGAAGCCATCCCTGGTTCGGCACCCGACAACGCTTTGCGCAAAGCCGCAGGCAATCTGCACGGAAGGCTGCTGGTTGGCGTTATTAATTCGATCGGGGTCCGCCGAGACGCGAAATCCGTCAGCGTCCTGACTCGCAAGCTCAAGGACAGCGACCCGGAAGTAGCGTCAGCCGCCGCAGTAGCCCTCGGCAAGATTGGAGGCAAGCAAGCGGCCAGCGCTCTGAGGCGCTCCCTGCAGAACGCTCCCGAAGCCGTCCGTCCGGCCATCGCTGAAGGCTGCGTTCGTTGCGCCGAGAACTTTTTGGCCGTCGAAAAGCGGGCTGACGCGGTGCAATTGTACGATGCCGTTCTCACAGCATCGGTTCCCGAGGAAAGGACTCTCGAAGCGATTCGTGGCGCTATCCTGGCGCGCGGCTCCGCCGGCATCCCTCTCTTGCTGGAGCAACTGCAATCGAATGATCGCTCGCGCTTCAACATCGGCTTGCGGGTGGCACGCGAACTTCCCGGCCAGCAGGCGACGGAGGCCGTGGCAGGTGCGTTTCGCGCCGCAACGCCAGACCGGCAACCTTTGCTCCTGATGGCGCTGGCCGATCGCGGGGACTCCGTCGCCTCATCTATCGTTATGCAGGCGGCCGGGAATGGCGAAAAAAACGTGCGCCGTGCAGCCATCGATATTCTTGATCGTTCAGGCGATGCTTCCGGCTTGCCCGTTTTGCTGGTGAACGCGACCGACGACGATCCGGAAATCTCCCAACCTTCCCTAGCCGCGCTGGCCCGACTGGCAGGAAACGATGTTGATTCAGAATTGTGCGCCCGCCTCGCGGATGCCTCGGGCAGGATGCGGCAGGCACTGATCATTGTTGCGGCTCGTCGTGGTATTGAAAAAGCGCTGCCTTTGATTGTGCGGTCGGTGGGAGATCCCGACGCCGCAACGCGCGGCGCCGCGATCCAGGCGCTGACAGCCCTGGGCGGAAACAACGAAGTGGCCGAGTTGGCGCGGGCCTTGCAGAAATCAACCGTTGCAGCCGAACGCGCTCACATCGAAAAAGTCCTCGTCACGCTCAGCGGTCGCCTCGGAACAAGCTGCGTGCCGTCGCTGCTGCCGCTCATTCAGAGCGCCGAGCCGGAAAATCGGGTGGCCGGGCTGCATGCCTTGGTCGCGGCCGGCGGAAGCGACGCCCTGGCGGCCGTGGTCGCCGCGATTGGAGACAAGGACCCATCGTGCCAGGATGAGGCGGTTCGCACGTTATCCACCTGGCCAAATGCGTGGCCGGAGGATGAAGCGGTGGCTGAACCTCTGTTGCACGTGGCCAAAACCGAGACCAACTCGTCGCACGGAATTCTGGCGTTGCGAGGCTATCTGCAATTTCTTCTGGGCGATGAGAAGCTCAAGCAGGATGATAAGCTGGCCAAGGTGCAGGAAATAATCCCGTTGTTGCAGCGTCCGGAGGAGAAAATCACGGCCATGGCTGTTCTGCAAGGAATACACAACCCCGCCGCGCTCGAACTTCTCGCTTCCTTTACTTCCGAGCCTGCGGTTGCCGACGCCGCCTGCGTGGCTCTGGTCCAGGCCGCCACCCAGAACAAGCCATCATTTTCATTGGACCAACGGCAAAAGGTCCTGCAATTGGCCTTCCAAAAATCAACCAACGAAGACACAAAGCATAAGGCCGAAGAAGCGTTGAAAAACCTCCAGTAGAAGACAGAGCAAGCGCGATTTCATATTCTGAGGATGATTTCGAACGGGATTATCCGTCAGCTCCGAGAACTCACAGGAGGTCCTGATTCCTGATCATTTTCCGGCAATTTTTTCACACCCAACCAATCCGCCAGCCACGCTGTAAATTGTATCTGGCCGGAAAACTTGCGCAGATTTTGGGAGGGGACTTCCTAGGCATCCGTACAGGAGTTTAGCCCCACTTTTGCGTGGAGCTTCTTTTCAAGACTGTTTTCAGCGCCTAGCTGCCTACAAAGAGCAAGGGTTTCACATTGGCAGAATTAGGGCTGAAAGTGGGTTGCAACGGCGTTGCATGGGCTGTGCTTGGCGCGTTGCTGGATGATGCCAGGCGCATTGACGCGCACATGGGCACAAACAATGCCAGGCGCGTCAAAATCTCGCGGTAGATGTTCACCAGGGCTTGCCATTGCCGGTGAACCTTGAGCCTGGCACGGAGCGTGAAAAGCAGTTGCGCCAGTTCAGGCGTTTCCAAATCGGTGATGGTGTTCGCGCCGGGGATAACCTTGAAACGCATGTAAAGAATAGTTTCCACAGCGGATGATGAATAGCCTGCCCGATGCAAGTCAGTGCGCGTCTGGTTAATCAGCCAGAGGATGCGTCGGCGTTCGCCGGCGTCCGGTCTTTCGACATGCACAACGTCTGCCAGCTCTTCCAGGCGAGCGCGGACGCGGTCAAAGCCTGCTGTGGGGTCGATGTCTTTGGCCGACTCAAAACCACACGCGGAAAGAACCTCATGGCGCTTGTCGTTCTGCGCAGAGAACGGTAGAGCGTTCCAGCCCTGGTGATGCATGGCAGCGGCCCACATTCGCCAGAACGCGCGTCGCTGAGGCGGCGTCATCTTCCAATCGGCTGTTGTGTGCTTATTCATCTAGGCGGACCCTTTGATTGATGAGCCTCGGCAAGTTTGGAAACCAAGCCAAGGTGTTGGGAAAAGTCAATAATAGTGTCCTTTGGATGATGGCTATAAATTCCGCCCGTCTTTGCATCGCAATGACCAATCCTCGCTTCAGCTAAGACTCCAAGCCTGGCCAGTTGTCGCTCAATGACAAGCAACCCACGGAGGACATCCGTGGCAAATAGGACGCCAACGATAGAATCTCCGTCAGGAAACAAACGCGGCGTAAATCCGGCCAAAAGCCGCTCGAAAGAATCCTTAAATCCCATCTGCAAAGAAATCAGCGCCTTTTTATGCGACTCATCCAGTGAACCTTGAGCCTCGATACGTGTAATTTCCCTGATGCAAATGGCGACGCACCCTTTGAGCAGCCCAGTCTGCGAAGCGGACAGTTGGGGCGGCGGAATCTCAAGCATTATCCCGTCCACCTTGAGTGCGCCCTCTAATGCGTCTTGCCAATACGATGCAAAGGAAATGCCGAAAAACCCGTCCAACTTTACACCGGGGAATCGACAGGAAATA
>DASYNM010000086.1:0-5641 GCA_036008545.1 Verrucomicrobiia bacterium | reverse complement strand
CGACAATCGACACAGTTATTGGCAATTTTCCCTGGCTCGGAAGCTGCCCTTCTTCCGAGTTGCGCCCGTTTCCCCGTTCGATCCGAATTATGAGGCGTTGATGGCCTTTATAGAACTCGGACCCGATGCCGGTCCCGCCGTGCCGCAACTCGTGAAAGTATATTACAGCGAACCGGATCGCGATACGAAGGATTGGGTTATCCCGACGCTGACTCAGCTAGGCCCGCCCGCCGAACCTGCCGTCCCAATGCTGTTGCACGCGCTTGACGGCACAAACACTTTGTTGCGCGCCAACGCCATCTTCGCCCTCGGCGCGATTCATGCCGACGCTCCGGTTGTTGTCCCGGCGCTGATTGCGTGCCTTCACAAACCCGAGTACGAGGTTCGCCTTGCAGCCGTCATGGCCCTTGGCGACTACGGCAAAGTCGCGAAGTCGGCTGTACCAGCATTGCTGGAATTGCTGCGAGACCCAAAACGAAACCCGGCGCTTTCTCCTACTTATACGACTGCGACTGGGGGCAGCGCGCACCTTCCGACCATCGGCCAGATGGTCACCTTTGCTTTGCTTGAAATTGATCCGGAAGCGGCAGCGAAGATGGGTATGAAGGCCTCTTGGTAAGGAGCCTGCGGCGAAAATGATTGTCAAAGAAGTGGATTGCAGAAGTCCGAAATACGCCTACCATCAAAACGAATTTCGGAACAACCCCATGCCGCCACTAAAAATGTCGCTATGAATGAGATTGGCCCCACCCAAGCCGTCAACCAGCGCATTCGCCAATTCGGCGCGCAGGCGTTTCTTGTCGTGGCGGTGGCGCTCATTGCGGGGTGCGCTTCGCCGGATGCCGCCAACCAGATCAAAAACTTTTCCAATGCCGTCGCGCTGACGGCGAGCAATTCCGTGCTGGCCTATGACTTGGTGGAAAAGGAACACTTCGACGCGCAATTCAGCAGGGCCGTTGTAAATTACGACGGCGTGCATTTTAATCCGGTCTATCCGACCTTCATGACGCCCGCCGAGCTTCAGGTGCGGCTCGACATTCTGAACGGGTTCACTACCTACGCCGCGCAGCTTTCGGCCTTGATGGGCAATCCGACGTTGACCAATCTCGACCAGGACACGACGAAACTCGGACAATCCCTAAACGGCCTCAATCAGCAGCTTGTCCAATCGGCCTTCGTCAAATCGGCGCTGGTGACCTCGAACGATGTGCAAATTTTTACGGCGGCGGTGAATTTTCTGGGCAATTGGATCATTACGCGCAAGGCGCAAAACGACGCCAAGGCCGCCATTGCTTCGATGCAAAAGCAAGTCCCGGCGATTTGCCAGTTGTTGGAAAAGGATTTTGCCATCATGCACAATCAATTGACCAACGACTTCACCGAAACCGAGCGGAACACGGACCTTTATTTGCAGACGAGCTACCATAGTTTGGACCCCATCCAGCGGCGGACTGAACTTAAACATCTGGCGGCTTTGAGCATTGAAATGCACAAGGCCGACGCCACCATGACCGCGATCCAATCGTCGGTCGAAAAAATAGAGGCCGCGCACCAGGCTTTGGACCAGGCTTTCACGAAGGACACCAGCAACGTAAGTTCGCTCATCAACGAAGCCAGCGGCGAGGCGCAAAGGGTCGCGGCCTACTACAATTCTCTGCGAACAAACCAATAGCGCTCTATGGCAATCGATACGACAAATCTGACGGCCTATCAGGATGCCATGCAGGCATTATACAATTTATTGAATCAATCCTACAACGCCGCAACGAGCCTCGATGCCGAGATGGCCATCAATGATTTGGCCGATGCCGTTTCCGACATCTTGACGGAGCTGAACCAGGACGGAATCGCCCAGAACACGGCCCAACTCCAAGCGCTCCAGCCTGACGTGAATGCGGTCAACGCGAGTATCACGGCGGCCAAGGCGCAATTGAGCACTTGGGTTAAGGATGTCGGTATTGCCGGGCAAATTGCGGGTGTCATGGACAAGGCCGTTCAGCTCGCGGGGACAATTTTTACCTAGTAGGCAGAGTGACGGGCAGCTTTGTTCGTCCCTAGCCGTGCCGTGTTGATCGAATACCCCTTGACATTGCCGCCGTCTTGAGGTACTGGTCTTGCGCTGTCCAATACCCGGCAGCAACTCTTCGGCTGCGTTCATCCCTCTGTCATTAGCAGGCCCGATGAGTTTTATGGAGAGGTTATAAATTATGAAAACAGGCTACCTGATTGACATGGACGGGGTCGTTTACAGGGAAAACCAGCTCATCGAAGGGGCGGCTGAGTTCGTGCAGGCGTTGACGGCCACCGGCACGCCTTTCCTGTTCTTGACAAATAATTCCGCGCCCACGCCGGAGGACCTGGTCGTGCGCCTCAAGCACATGGGCATTCACGGTTTGTCGCGGCGGCACTTCTACACTTCGGCGCTGAACACCGCCGATTTTCTCTGCGCGGCCGACCCGCAATGCACCGTTTTCGCCGTTGGCGAGGGCGGCCTGCTGGCGGCGCTGAGCGAGCACAAAATTCCCAACGACACCATCCGGCCGCATTACGTCGTCATCGGCGAAGGCGCGATTTCGATGGAAAAACTGAGCAAGGCGCACGAATGCATCGAGCGCGGCGCGCGGTTGCTGGCCACGAACCCGGATAACTGGTGCCCGGTCAGCCACGAAAAGACGCGCCCCGGCGCCGGCGCGACGGCGTCCTTCCTGGAAGCCAGCACGGGGCGGCGTGCATATTATCTCGGCAAGCCCAACGGCTTCATGTTCCAGCAGGCGCGGCGCAAGCTGGCCGGATTTTCCGGACAATCGCCGGAACAGGTCATCATGATCGGCGACACGATGGAGACGGATATTCGCGGCGCGTTCGAGGCCGGCATGCAGTCCTACCTCGTGCTCAGCGGCTCAACGCAATTTGAAATGGTTGGCGATTACGTCTATCAGCCCACGCGCATTTTGCAGAGCGTCGGCGACTTGGTGGAAGAGATCAAGACAGGCAAGCCGGGAAATCCGATGTTTGAAATGCCGACGGAACCCGGCTCCCATCCCGTGGAACGCTTTGGCATTCGGCATCAGACCGATATTTTCGCCTTCCACAAACCGCGTCCACGACCGGCGATGACAAAATAGCGGCGCGCCCGTTGACAACGCGCGGGCGAACTTCCACTTTGGTGCGGAGTCGTATGATGAGCGCCAAAATAGAAATCCGCCGGGTCGCGGTGGAAAAGATTCTTGATCTGCGCCACAGAATTTTACGGGCCGGCCTGCCGCCGGAGAGCGCATGCTTTGAGGGCGACGCGGCGGAAACGACGCTGCATTTTGCCGCGTTTGCATTCGAGGCTTCTGGCGAAGCGAGTCAGCGACCAATCGCGTGCTTGAGTCTGATGCTCAATTCGTTTCAAGGCAAACCAGCCTGGCAACTGCGCGGCATGGCCGTGGACGAACCGCAGCAAGGACGAGGCTTGGGGCGCGAACTTGTGACGCACGCCGAGCAAGCAGTGGCGGCGGACAGCCCGGTTCGATTGCTCTGGTGCAATGCGCGCGTGCCAGCCGCCGGATTTTATCAGAAACACGGATGGACCATCGTATCGGAAGTTTTCGAAATACCGACGGCTGGCCCGCACGTGAAGATGAGCAAGAGATTAAAAGACGCAAATCCGCGCGAAACAATTGAAAAACCCCACAGCAAGAGGTAGTTTTGATTTAATGTTAGATGACCGGCAATACATGCGCACACCCTATCGACCGGGATGGTCGATGACCACGATTCTTCTTGTGACGCTGGTGGCGTGCTTTCTTGCGCAGAAGCTGCTGGAAGGAGTGAAAGGCGCGTTTTGGGTTGACGATTGGCTGGCGTTGAGCAAAGACGGAATGGCCCACGGTTTCGTTTATCAATTGCTCACCTTCCAGTTTCTGCACGGCTCCCCGTGGCATTTGCTCTTCAACATGATCGGCCTTTACTTTTTTGGGCGCGGCGTCGAGGAAATGCTCGGCAGCCGAGGGATGCTGAGACTTTACCTCGCCAGCGGCGTGGTGGGCGGTTTGTTGTACGTCGGAATGGCTTTTGCGTTTCCAAAAGTATTCTTCGCAAGCGTCGTGGGCGCATCGGCCGGCGTCTTCGGGTTGATCGCCGCCTTTGCCACCCGCGCGCCCGACCAACCGATCACCATGCTCGTCTTTTTCATCCTGCCGGTCACCTTCAAAGCGGGGGTCTTGCTGATCATCGAGGCCTGCATCACGGTTGGGGGAATTTTAGGCGAATTCCTGCCCTATCCCTTTTTCCACAGCGAGATCGCCCACGCGGCGCACCTGGGCGGGATGTTGACGGGCATCGCGTGGATCCGCTGGGGCATGATGCCGCGTGCCCCTTTCAAATTCTGGCGTGGATTTACCTCGGCCGATCGGCCCAGCCGGGAATCCGTCCGCGCCACCCCCAGGCGCAACGCCAAGTCTGCCAGCCGTAAACAGGAAGAATTGCCGCCGGCAGAATTCATCAGCCGCGAAGTTGATCCGATTTTGGAAAAAATCTCCGCCCATGGCATTCAAAGCCTGACCGCGCGCGAACGCCAAATCCTGGAAGCCGCGCGCAGCAAAATGGCCCGGAGATGATTTCCCAACCACTCCCAAACCATGATTGAGCGTTATTCGCGGGCCGCCATGCGGGGCATCTGGACCGAGCAGCGCAAGCTGGAAATCTGGCTGCAAATCGAGCTGCTGGCCGCCGAGGCCCTGCTGACCGAGGGTCTGATTCCTGCCGGCGATTTCGCGCAGATGAAGGCCAAGGCCGCCTTCAGCGTTGATCGTTGCAAGGAATTGGAGAAGACGCTCAACCACGACGTCATCGCCTTCACCACCAATGTCGCCGAGAACATCGGCGCGCCGGCCAGTCGCTGGCTGCATTTCGGGCTGACCAGCAGCGATATTATTGACACCGCCTTCGCCGTGCAAATGACGGAATCGGCGGACATTCTCATCGCCGATGTCACCGCCTTGCGCGAAGTCATCGCCGCGCGGGCGCGCGAACATCAATTCACGCCCATGATCGGCCGCAGCCACGGCATTCACGCCGAGCCGATCACCTTTGGCTTGAAAATGGCGCTCATGCACGATGAATTCACACGCGCGCTGGAACGGTTGCGGTCGGCGCGCGCGCGCGTCGCGGTCGGCAAACTATCCGGAGCCGTTGGCACCAGCGCGCATCTTTCGCCGCGCGTGGAGTCATTTGTATGCGCCCAACTGGGCCTGCGCCCCGCGCCGCTGGCTACGCAGGTGGTGCAACGCGATTTGCACGCCGAGTTCATCAGCGTCCTGGCCTTGACCGGCGCGAGCATCGAGCGGTGGGCGACCGAGTTTCGCCATTTGCAGCGCACCGAGGTGCTGGAGGCGGAGGAGTTTTTCGCGCCGGGGCAGAAAGGTTCCAGCGCCATGCCGCACAAGCGCAATCCCATCACGTGGGAGCGTCTCACGGGCCTCGCGCGCGTGCTGCGCGGCAATGCCATCGCCGCGCTGGAAAACGTGGCTTTGTGGCACGAGCGGGACATCAGCCACAGCTCGGTGGAGCGCATCATTTTTCCGGATTCGTGCACGCTGCTGGATTACATGCTCAGCCTGCTCACGCGCATGATGGATGGCATCCACGTTTACCC
>DASYNM010000085.1:0-5287 GCA_036008545.1 Verrucomicrobiia bacterium | reverse complement strand
AAGGCCAATAATTTGACCAAGCCGGCGCCGGAGATGGAAGCGCCTCCGCCGAAAATCTCCGACACGCTCTTTGTCAAGAAGACTGGCGTCAAGGCTTCGGCCCAACCGGAGATCGATGACGGACGCCAGACCATGTACAAGTATTTTGTCGAGGCCAAACTGATCGGCACGGCTGATTTCGATTCCTGCTGGCCGGCGCCCAGCCTGACCATGCCGCCCACCAAAACGGTCGAACCGTTCATCCACAACCTCTCCGAGCGGCAGCTCATGCCGATAGATAAGTCGCTAAAAGTCCTGGCGGATCGGTCGCGGCTCGCTTACATCCCGCTGGAGCGTTACGAGCTGGACATTGAGTTGATGCGGTCGGCCTCCCGCGAGATTTGCCAGCGTTGGTGTGTGGCGCCTTTCGACCGCTTGAGCAAATCCATCATGATTGCCACCGCCAACCCGTTCAACAAAAAAGCGCTGGCTGACTTGGAGGAGTCCCTCCAACACCGGTTGCTTTTGTACTTGGCTCCGCCGGCCGATTTGATCCGAGTCCTGGGCAAAGCCTTTCGTTGATTTTTTATGCCGCCCCTCAACAAATCGCTGGGAGAACGCATCGCCGACGCCTTGGTCGAGGACGGACTGTTAAGCGGCACTCAGGTCGAGGAATTGATGGAGAAGCAAAAGAAGGAAGGCACGCGCTTCATCAAATTGGTGGTGGAAAAGGCCTACGTCTCGGAGAACGACCTCGTGGTCTCAATGGGCCGTGTGCTTAACACGCCGCCGGTCAACGTCGCCCGTATGGGCATCGCGACGGAAGTGGCCGAACTGGTTCCACGGGACATGGCTAACAATTACAAGGTGCTGCCCGTCTCGCGCCTCGGCAACCGCCTCTACCTGGCCATGGCCGACCCGCTGAACGTGCTGGCCGTGGACGATGTCAAACGCACGACCAAGCTGGAGGTTTCCCCGCTCATCGCTTCCGAAAAAGCCATTGTCGAAAAACTGGCTAATCTTGACAGCGCGCGCTCCGCCACCATGGAGGACATCATCCAGGACGCAGCCAAGCAGGCGGAGGAGGAGGCGGACGCGGAAAATCTGGAGGTGGCCCAGCAGACGACCGAGACGACGGACCTGGCGCAATTGGCCGCTTCCAGCGAGGAAGCGCCTGTCATTAAACTGGCCAATCTCATTCTGGTCCAAGCCATTAAGGACCGCGCGAGCGACATTCATATCGAGCCTTTCGAAAACATGGTGCGCCTGCGCTACCGCATCGACGGCGGACTGATCGACATGCCGCCGCCGCCCAAGAATTTGCAAGTAGCCCTGGCCTCGCGCATCAAGGTCATGAGCAGCCTGGACATCGCCGAGCGGCGACTGCCGCAAGACGGCCGCATGCGCGTGCGCGTGGGCGGACGCGACGTTGATTTGCGCGTCTCCTTCCTGCCGACCGTGCATGGTGAGAAATGCGTCTTGCGCGTGCTGGACAAGTCCAACCTCTCGGCCAGCATGGACAAGCTGGGCATCGACAAAGAGACCTTCGTCCGGTTCAAGGAAGCGGTGGACGCGCCGCACGGCTTGATCCTGGTCACCGGCCCCACCGGCTCGGGCAAGACCACCACGCTCTACTCGGCCCTCAATGAGTTGAACGGGCCGCAATTCAATATCGTCACGGTGGAAGACCCGGTCGAATTCCAGCTTCCCGGCGTCAACCAGGTGCCGGTCAAGAAAGAAATAGGATTGACGTTCGCCAACGCCCTGCGCTCCATCCTGCGCCAGGACCCGGACATCATCATGATCGGGGAAATACGCGATACTGAGACGGCGGAAATCGCGGTCGAGTCGGCGCTGACCGGGCACCAGGTCCTGAGCACCATGCACTGCAATGACGCGCCGGGCGCGATTTCGCGTCTGGACGACATGGAGATCGCGCCGTTTTTGATTTCGTCCTCCGTGATTCTGGCCTGCGCCCAGCGCTTGATGCGCAAGATTTGCCCCAGTTGCAAAGAGGAGCAGGTTTATCCCGACAAAATGTTCGAGGACCTGCACATTGATCCGAACTATTTTCATGGCGCAGCTCTCTATCGCGGACGCGGCTGTGAGCGTTGCAAGAACTCCGGTTACTCCGGCCGTTTGGCCATCATTGAGGCGATGTCCATGAGCGATGAGATCCGCAAAATGGTCATCCAGCGCGCCAGCGCGCAGGAGATCGGCAAGGTGGCCATCCAGCAAGGCATGAAGACGTTGCGCATGGTGGGATTGGAAAAAGCGCGCGACGGCCTCTCCACGCTCGAACAAACTCTCCTGGTCACCTCGAGCCATTAGTCCAACGCTGGAAGAGAACCAGGGATTTCACGGAGTCCGCGGATGGTCTGTGGCGCGGCCCCGGTTTATTTGCGACAAACCAGTACAAAGCGAAATGCGTCCGATCAAAGGCTTCGGCGGAAGCATATATTGACATACCCTCAGAAGAAGCGTATGAACATGGTCATGACAGTGCCGACTCCCGGTCGTTGCGGCAAACGTGGATTCACCTTGATTGAATTGCTGGTGGTCATCGCCATCATCGCGATCTTGGCGGCGATGCTTCTGCCGGCCTTGGCCCGGTCCAAACAGCAGGCGCAAGGCATCGGGTGCATGAATAACTCTCGTCAGCTTACCCTGGCTTGGCGCATGTATTCGGATGACAACAAACAAGTTTTGCCTTATGGGTACGCGGCGAGTTTTCCTAGCCTTGTCTGGTCCGGCCCGAATGGTACTTACGACGAGAGCCTCACGCCGACCGATCCGGGCAATTGGGACGCCGTTGACGGGATTGAAAAGGGCGCCATCTGGCCTTATTGCGGTAAATCAACCGGGATATGGCATTGCCCGGCCGATGACTCGACCGGCAGAAACCCGCAAGGTCAAATTGTGCCGCGCCCCCGCAGCTATTCGATGGAAAACTTCATCGGCGGCAACGACGGTACGCTGGGCGGCTGGGACGGTGGCACGCCTTTCTACGTTGCACTCAAGCTCACCGACCTCAGAACGCCTGCGACGACCTTCATCCTGCTCGACGAGAGTGAGTACACCATCAATGACGGATTCTTTATCGTGGAGACCGAGGGTTGGACTGGTTCGCCCAACGCTTCCGAGCAAATCATTGATTATCCATCCGCGCGCCACATCAAAGCCGCCGGCTTTTCCTTTGGCGACGGCCATTCCGAAATCCACCAGTGGAAAGATTCCCACATTTACGCTCCGGCTCCGACCTACCCTCAATCGACTCTCCCGATGAGCCCTGACGTGTTTTGGCTGCAATCTCACTGCACGCCCAACGTGCCTTAATGGCGGGCTGGCCGAAGTGCCGGCCTGGTCTGGCGCGTGTACTGGGATGACAACAAGGATGTGCTGCTGTTCGGATACTCGGTTACTTTATATCCCACCCTCGTCTGGTCGGGGCCGAATGATTATGACGAGTCGGACACCCCGACTGATGCGGGCAACTGGGATGCTGTGGACGGCATCGAAAAGAGCTTGATGTGGCCTTACTGCGGCAAATCCCCGGGCATTTGGCATTGCCCGGCTGACACTTCCTTCGGGAAGAATCCGCAAGGCCAGCAAGTGCCGCGCCCGCGAAGTTATTCCATGAGCAACTGGGTGGGAGGCAACGGGGATAACCCGGGCGACGATTACCGAGGTGACTGGGACGTCAGTTCGACCTTCCAGGTCTTCCGCAAGCTTTCCGAAATGACGCAGCCCGGGCCACCGACGACCTTCGTGCTTTTGGACGAGAGTGAATACACCATCAACGACGGTTACTTCGTGGTGGAGATGAACGGTTACACCGGCGCACCAAACGCCATGGAGGAAATCGTCGATTATCCCTCTGCTCGTCACAATAACGCCGCCGGTTTTTCCTTCGGGGACGGACATTCGGAAATTCACCAATGGAAGGATCGTCATATCTTCAGTCCCCCGCCAACCTATCCTGAGGCGACCCTTCCTGACAGCCCGGACGTCTTCTGGATGCAATTCCACTCGACGCGCGGTCACTAAGCGCGGCTGTTGGTCTCCGCCGTCCCCGCAAAACGCGCCAGAACTAGAGAGTATTTTTGACTGAAGTTTTGTCCTGTCGAGTCAAGTCGAGCGCCGGAGTGCCGACAGTCATCGCAAGCAACACGAAAAGCAGCGGTTCATTGCCGCGAAGGATTATTTAACAGACGCGTCGCTGAGTTTGAACCCAACCTCTCGTTCAATTGCAAGCAGAGCTTGCGCCATCGACTCGCGATATGCGGAGTAATCGCCCGGACCAAATCTCCCTGCTCGCCGCCGGTATTCACACTCCAAATCCAGCTTGCCCCCCTCCAAGCGGCGCTGTGTGTGACACGTGCCAAAGCGTTCGTCCAAGTTCGGAGACGGATCGGCGCCTTCCTCCGCTTGGAACCTATCGGGAATGTCCACCGAGACGGAACTGCGCAAGACGAGCGGAAATCTCAATTCAAACGGCGTCGAACGCTTTTCCACTGCAGCAGCTGTGACGTAACTGCGTTCGAAGCCCGCGCGGAGGTTTCCATTCAGCCGATTTCCCGCCCGGTGAAACTCCTTCTTGACTGCAAAGGTAAAACTTACTCGCAGCGGTTCGCCCGGCTTTTCCAGCGCGTCAATATTGAAATCGGAAACCTCTATGTCATCCATTCCCAATTCCCGCTGCATGGCCATTTGCCGATCCGTGGGGGAATAATTCAGCAGAAAATCCCTCAGAAAGGCGGCGTGCGGGCCTGTCAACTCCATGGTCTCTTCCACGACCGCATCCGACAAATCCGTCAAGTGAAGGTGTTGCCGCACTGTGATGGCCGAGCCGGTGTCCACGTAGGGAGGAATACCGGCGATGCGCGGCGTGTTGGTGTCAAGAATAAGCGTCTCAAAACCGGCCAGGCCCACCGGGATCGGGGCTGCCAAATCAGCGCCTTTGTCGGTGCAATCGACAAAGGTACCTGCACCCTGGCCCGGCACATACACGATCATGTGGTCAAATTGATCCATGGAAGGCAGATCCCTCAATACTTCCCCATGGCCAACGAGCGCCAAGTCCGCCGAAATTCCTACAGCTCCCAGCATCTGTTGCAGCAAGACGGCGTGGTCTTTGCAGTCGCCGTATTTATTCTCCAGAATTTCCGCCGGGCGATTGGGGATTCGGCCACGGCGCCCGAATTCAATGGCTTTATAAGTGCAGTTACTTTGAACGAATTCGCCAAGCGCCACGACTTTGGAAACGTCGTTCGAAAGTCCCGCCACCAATTGGCGGGCCTTGGAGCGT
>DASYNM010000084.1:0-3756 GCA_036008545.1 Verrucomicrobiia bacterium | reverse complement strand
TATTCGCCGCCGACCCGTCCGATGCCATGCCGCCGCCAAATTCCAATTTGTCCCTCAATGCCCAGGAGAAGGAGCGGCTCCGGCGCTGGATCGCCGAAGGAGCGCATTACCAGCCTCACTGGGCTTTCGTGCCACTGCCGGAGAGCGTGCAGGTGCCTACAGTCAAGAATAAAAGTTGGCCACGCAACCAGATTGATTACTTCATCCTGGCCCGATTGGAAAAAGAGAACGTGAAACCGTCCAAGGAGGCGGACAAGCTGCGGTGGCTCCGCCGCGTGACCTACGATCTCAACGGCTTGCCGCCAACACCGCAGGAAGCACAGGCGTTCCTCGCCGACAAATCGCCCGGCGCCTGGGAGAAAGTGGTGGATCGCCTGCTGGCTTCACCGCATTTCGGGCAACGCATGGCCGTGCCGTGGCTCGATGCCGCCCGCTACGCCGACAGTTATGGCTACCAGAGCGACCAGCTCTGCCCGACGTGGCCGTATCGGGATTGGGTAGTGGAGGCCTTCAACAGGAATCTGCCCTACAGCCAGTTTATTCTTGACCAACTGGCTGGCGACCTCATCCCCGACGCCGACGATTCGACGCGCCTGGCGACGGCCTTCAACCGTTTGCATCGCCAGACCAACGAGGGCGGCAGCATCGAGGAGGAATGGCGGGCCGAATACGTCGCGGACCGCGTGCAAACTTTCTCCACCGCCATCCTGGGGCTGACCTTCCAATGCACGCATTGCCACGACCACAAGTTCGACCCGTTGACCCAAAAAGATTATTACAGTCTGGCCGCGTTCTTCAACAGCATCGACGAATATGGTCTTTACAACGATACGGAACATGTACCTACGCCATCGATGCTCGTTCCTACGCCGGAGCAGAGGAAAGACATGTCAGCCAGCGCGGCCGAGTTGAAGGAAAAGGAAGAGAAACTGGCGCAGGCCGTGCGCGAAGCGGATCCGGCTTTCCAGCAGTGGCTCGCCGGCACGAATTTGACAGCGGAGATTCCAGGCTTGGTGGCATGGTTCAAATTGGACGAGCTGACGGTGAGCAACGTATTCGCCAATGCCGTGAACCCTTCCAATTTTAGCGGCGGCCTGGGCGGCAACAAATTGGCGCCGGGAAAATCAGGGCAGGCTGTGCAATTCGATGGCGACGATGAACTTTCCTTTCCGGGCACAGGCGGAAGTTTTCCTGCCTGGAGTCAATACTCGGCAGTTTTCTGGCTCTACCTTCCGAGTTCGCTCACCAATGCCATCATCTGCCAGCGCGAGAGCGGGACTGACGCCGGCTTTCACGGGATTGAATTGGGTCTGGAGGACGGCCATTTGGAATTTATCATCAAGCGATTTTGGCCGGGCAACGCGCTGGCCGTCCGTTCCATCGCAACCGTTCCAACTGAAAAATGGGTGCAAATCGGCATGAGTTACGATGGGTCGGCCCGCGCCGAGGGCATGGCGCTTTTTATCAACGGCCAGCAACCGCCCACAGAGATCGTACGCGACCACCTTTACAAGAATCCGGGCGACGGCGGCGACGGCCTTTCCTTCGGCGCGCTCTTCCGCTCCACCGGCTTGAAAGACGGGCGGCTGGATGATCTTCGACTTTACAACCGGCCGCTCGCACCGATGGAAGTGCAACAACTCTTCGACGGCCACGCCCTCGCCGACGCGCTCTCGGCCAGGAACGCTGCCCAACTCCGCCCCTATTATCTGGCGGCGCTCTCGGAGTCAGTAGCGCGCGCGCAGGCTGAACGATGCGACGCCGTCAAAAACTATTTTGTGGCGCGCGATTCCGTCGAGGAAGTCAGCGTGATGAAGGAATTGCCTCAGCCGCGCCCAACCTACGCCCTCGCGCGGGGGCGTTATGATGCGCCTAAGACCGAGGATCGACGCGTCAGTCGCAGTACTCCGGCTGTCTTGCCGCCCTTCGCAACCGACAGCCCGAAAAACCGACTTGGTCTGGCGCAATGGCTGCTTGAGCCGAATCATCCGCTGACGGCACGCGTCGCGGTCAATCGATTTTGGCAAATGCTCTTCGGGCGCGGGATTGTGGCCACTGCGGATGATTTCGGCGTCCAGGGCACGCCGCCGTCGCATCCGGAATTGCTGGACTGGCTGGCGCGCGACTTCATCAACTCGAATTGGGATGTGAAGGCGTTGTTGAAGAAAATCGTGCTCAGTGCGACCTATCGCCAGGATTCCGCAGGACGCGCCGACTTGCGGGAGAAAGACCCCGAAAACACGCTGCTGGCGCGCGGCCCCTCGCAACGGCTCCCGGCGGAAATGGTGCGCGACACCGCTCTTGCCGCCAGCGGACTGCTCGATGACTCATTGGGAGGACCCCCGGCCAGTCCATACATGCCTGGCGATTTATGGCGCGAGAGCAACAGCATGAGCCCTGGCTACCATCAAAGCGTCGGCTCTGCCCTTTACCGCCGCAGCCTTTACACCGTTGTCAAGCGCACTGCGCCCATGCCGGACATGACGGAATTTGACGAACCTTCAAGGGAAACGTGCGTGATCAAGCGCAGCGCGATCTCCACCCCGCAACAGGCCTTCGTTCTTCTTAATGACACGCAGTTCGTCGAAGCTGCGCGCGTGCTGGCCGAAAAGTCCATCCAGCAAGCCGGCGCCAATCCTCCCGACCGGATTCGTTTCGCCTTCTGGCGCTTGACCGCGCACCCGCCGGAACGCCAGGAACTTGAGGTGTTGACCGAGCTTTGGAAGGAACAACAGGCGATTTTCACCAAGGAACCCGAACGCGCGAAGCAACTGATTGCCATCGGCGACCATGCGCGCGACCCGAAACTCAATGAGATCGACTTGGCCGCCATGACCATCGTCACGCAGGCGATTCTGAACATGGACGCCACTGTCTGGAAACGCTGAACCATGAATACGACGCCCACACCACTCCGGGATCCGCTGGCAATCACGCGCCGCCACTTTTTTGCCAAGGCCGCGGGCGGTTTGGGAGCGATCGCCCTGAGCAGCCTTCTGCCGCGCACCGCAATGGCCCAAATGCCCGGCGGCTTGCCCGGCTTTCCAAATTTCGCACCCAAGGCCAAGCGCGTCATTTATCTCTTTCAGTCCGGCGCGCCTTCGCAGATTGAATTGCTCGACTACAAACCGATGCTGAACAAGCTTCAGGGTGAGCAGTTGCCCGAGAGCGTGCGCGACGGCCAGCGCCTCACTGGCATGACCTCGCAGCAGGCGTCCATCCCACTGGCCGGATCGGTTTTTCCATTTACCCAAGTCGGCCAGAGCGGGGCGTGGATCAGCAGCCTGCTGCCGCACACGGCCACGGTGGCGGATGAATTGTGCATCGTGAACTCGATGTACACCGAAGCGATCAATCACGACCCGGCTATCACATTTTTCCAGACCGGCTCGCAAATTGCGGGGCGGCCGTCGTTCGGCTCGTGGGTTCATTACGGCCTTGGTTCTGTCAATCAGAATCTCCCGGCCTTTGTCGTGCTGGTGACGCCGCACAAGAGCGACCAGCCGCTTTACGCCCGCCTATGGGGCAGCGGCTTTCTGGATGCCCGCTATCAAGGCATCCAATTTCGCTCAGGCAAGGAACCGATTCTTTACATGTCCGATCCCGATGGTCCGTGCGGCAGCGGTCGGCGCGCTTTGCTGGACAAATTGAATGCCCTGAACCGCATGCAGTTCGAAAAGGAATTGGACCCGGAAATCGAATCGCGTATTGCCCAATACGAGTTGGCCTATCGCATGCAAAGCAGCGTGCCGGAAG
>DASYNM010000083.1:0-4072 GCA_036008545.1 Verrucomicrobiia bacterium | reverse complement strand
AAACGCGGGATCCGACCAACTCAGTACGACATTGCCTCCGTTCATGACAATAAGCTCGGTCTGTCAAGGACTCCTTAGCCGGAACGATTCAGTTGGGAAGGATGCGCCTGCGCAGCAGATTCTTGTGCAAGACGAGGAGTGAGCCGCGAGCATATCCGCCAGTGATCTGTAAGTGGTGAACGACGAAGCTCTTGCACAAGAAGATCAAGCGGGCGCGCCTGATCCAACTGAATTGTTCCGGCATAGATGTGCGCCGCTTTCACGGTCACACCAGAAAAAACCGGGTTGTTTTATGCTTCTATCTTTGGTCTGGCAGCGGCGGTTGTTGCTGGTGCCGACTTGGAGGGGTTTAAGTAAACCATCAGCCGGTATCCGAGCAGGATTGCCAGCACCGCTGCAAACACCAGCGGTTGCCGCACGTCGGCTTTCACCTGCATATAATAATGAATCACACCGGCGACAGCGGCCACATACGCGAGGCGATGAAGCGTCCGCCAGCGTTTGCCTCCAAGTCGTTTAATCATGGCATTGGTGGAAGTGACGGCCAATGGCACCATGACCAACAGGCCGATGATTCCCAACCAAAGATAGTTGCGCTTGATTATTTCATGCAACGTGCTGGAAACGCTGAACCCGCGGTCGAGGCTGAAGAAAATCAGGAAGTGCGCGCAGGCGTAAAAGAAGGCGTAAAGACCGAGCATCCGCCGGAATGAAATGAGCCAGTTCAAACCGGTGATCTTTCGCAGCGGTGTCACCGCCAGCGTCAGCATCAAAAAAATCAGCGCCATCAGGCCGGTCGTAAGAATCGCGAAATTGACCGGGTTCGCCCCCAGCTCGTGATGCCACGCATCCCAGCCGAGCAGCGCCGCCGGCACGGCGGAATTGACCAGCACGAGCAACTTCGCGAAGCGAATATCGTTTTCTTTCATGCGTCAGAAATTTGCGCGCAAGTCCATTCCGGCGTACAGGTGCCCGACCTGCTCCTCGTAGCCGTTGAACATCAGCGTCGGGCGCCGGCCCGACTCGCCGATCCGTTGCTCGGTGGCCTGGCTCCAGCGTGGATGGTCCTTGCGCGGGTTTACATTGGCGAAAAACCCATATTCGTCCGGGGCATCCTCGCTCCATGTCGTTTGCGGCTGGTCCGCCGTCAGGGTTATTTTCACGATGGATTTAATGCCCTTGAAACCGTACTTCCACGGCACCACCAGTCGAATCGGCGCGCCGTCCTGCGGCGGCAGTGCCCGGCCGTACAGCCCGCTCGCCAAAATCGCCAGCGGATGCATCGCTTCATCCAACCTCAAGCCCTCCACGAACGGCCACTTGAGCACGTCGCTTCGCTGCCCCGGCAGGCGCGTCGGGTCCAGTAATGTCTCAAACGCCACGTACTTCGCCTCACTCGTCGGCTCAACCACCTCGAGCAGTTTGGACAGCGAATACCCCACCCATGGTATCACCATCGACCATGCCTCCACGCAGCGCATCCGGTAAATGCGTTCCTCCGGTGGCGCAATTTTCAAAATATCTTCCAGGCTGAACACCCGCGGCTTGTTCACCAGCCCGCCCACGGTTACCTGCCACCCCTTGGTTTGAAAATTCGCCGAAGCATCCGCCACCGCCTGCTTGTCCGTGGAAAACTCGTAGAAATTGTTGTAATGCGTGATGTCCTCAAACGGCGTCTCCGGCTCGTTCACCGTGAACCCCGAATTCGCCGGCGCATGCGTCGCCCGGGTCAAGTCTTGGATCGCCGCCGTCTTGACCTTCGTCGTGGAAACATGGTTCAGTTTGCGATAAACCACGCCCGTCGCCACCGCGCTGGCCGCGAGGACACCCGCCCGGATAAAATTCCTGCGATTGAAATAAACCGGCGGCGGAGTGATCTGGTCACGCAAAATGTTATTTTGGTCTTTCATCAAACTTCCCGATCATGGCTGATGAGGTATTCATATCCATACCTATTTCGTTTAAATGTTCTTTTTTCCATTGTGCCGGCGGCCTTCGGCTGCCGACATTTCCTATATCGCACAGTTGCTCCAATTGCGGAAATCGTATGTTCTTCTTCTAGTAATCGGATTTTACGATAATTGTTTCTCCATGGAATTGCGCCATTTCCGTTATTTTGCCGCCGTCGATGCCTTAACTAAGGGCCATTTAGAACCCTCTACGCAAAAGCCCGCAAAGATGGTTGGCCGGCCGCGAGGGTGGTTGGTGAGCCCATGATGACGTTGGGAATAGCTTACGGCGACGAGGTGACAAAACGGTAAAAGCGTTGCGTCACGAGCGGCAAGAGCGGCGTTTGCCAATACGCACCGGACCCGATGAAATTGGTCAGCCCGACCCAATTTCCGCTGGCCAGGTTGTCCTCGTACTGGACGCTATAACTGTCGTTGGAAATGGTGTTGAAGCCGAATTGGAATTGTCCGTGGGTCACGACCGGGGCAAGGATCTGCGGAAGCTGGCTGCTGGTGAGGGCGAGCGTTGCGCCGACGGTCACGGAACCAAGCTCATTGGACACAATCACGGAATAATTCCCAACATTCGCGGTCGCCGCCCGGAAGGCCAGGACGGCATTGGTGGCGCCCGCCAGATTCGTTCCGTTCCATTGCCATTGATAAGCAAACGGCGAGGTATTAAAGACACAAACGCTGGCGTCAAAGGTCACGAGCGTGCCCGGACTGGCCAGTTGGTTGGTGGGCGGCACAATATAATTGTAGTCGGGAGTGGGTGTCGCGGCGGATTGCAAGGGATAGCCTGAAAGGTCGAGAAAGTTCAATCCGTTGGTCAGGCCCAGGGCCGCCAGCCAGTACGAATTGAGCGGCCCGCTCACGAACATGCCGCCGGAATCGGGATATAAGTCCAAGGCAAAAAGCAACACGGGGTTGTTGCTCAAAGACATAAAACCGGGATCGCCGGAATCCCCGGGAACCGCGCTGGATCCACTGTACGCCCCATAACCGTTGTGGATTAATTGCATCCAGGTGCCGGATTGGCCGCCAAACAAATTGGCAATCCCCACCCAGGCCACCGGGGCATAGTCGATGGAGCCGGTTCCCTGGTGCAGCCAGAAGGCTGGCATTCCCAGCAGCGAATTGCCGGCAATGTAGAGAGCATAATCCGGCGGCAATACGTAGGGGATGACAATGGATGCGGGCGCTGAGTTGCTCAACTGTGAAATATCCAGGTCGGAGAGCACATTGATGACATTGGTCACCACACCCACCCAACTGACGCCGTTGGTATCGTGGAAGCTCACCGTCTGTCCCGCCTCGCCATCGTCATGGGCGCAGGTCAGCAACTCGTTGCTGGCAATCAGCACGCTCTGGTAGCCGTCGGACGTTTTGCCCACGCAACTCAAATTAACCGGCCAGGTCCAGACCGCGGAATTGGTCCCAAGATTTGAAATTGGGGGATAATAGGATGCCGTGCGGTTGGTCGAACTGGCCAGCGTAAAGGTTGATTGGAACAGATCATATCCCAGGGTTCCGGGTGGGTAAGGATTGATGGGCCCCGTCAACACGGTCAGCACCGTCAAGCTGGCATTGGAACTGATCACCTCACCCGCCAGATTGGTCACCACCACTGATAGATCGTAAACCTGTGACCCCTCGCCAGCGGTTATCACCGTCAGCGAGGCATTGGTCGCCCCGTCAACGAGATTGGTGTCGTTCCCGCCATATCCATACCATTGGTAATGGAGGTCATTGCCGGTGGCGACGACCCAAAACGTCGCGTTTGATCCCTGGACCACCATCTGTGGCATGGGCTGGACCGAAATCGAAGGCGGCAGGTCGATGGTGACGCTCGCCACGCTGCTGGTGATTGACCCGAACGCATTGTTGATGGTGACGGTGTAATTATCCGACTCGCCCGGCTGCGCCGGATCCAAACTGTAGACGGCATTGGTGGCGTCCGGGACGGCTCCGGCGCTGTCCCACCACTGGTAGTTCAGGGGTGCTGTGCCCGCGGCCGTGACGCTCAAAGTGAGGGAAGACCCTGCCGCGACCGACTGTCCCATTGGCTGGACCGAAATTGAAGGCGGCAGGCCAATGGTGACGCTCGCCACGCTGCTGGTGAT
>DASYNM010000082.1:0-3811 GCA_036008545.1 Verrucomicrobiia bacterium | reverse complement strand
GGTTCTTCGTCCGCCGACTTACGTCGGCGGCTACGACGAATGGCCCGGAAAATGCAGCAGGCCGGAATGCTCAATTTTGCGATGCGGCAATTGTGTTGAGGGAAGCGAAAAACAGGTTATGTTGCCCTGACGATGCGGCGTGAAACCGATTTTGTGCTCGAACAGGCCGCCTGGCCGGCAATGTTGTTGGAAGAAGATGGCCACATTTGCCGGGTAAATCAGGCGGCTCGTCGTGTCTTTGACCTGCCCGCCTCTTTGCGTGCGGCGTCTGTTGCGTCGCTCTGGGACGAAGATTCCCAGACCACGCCGGAACAATTCCTGCGCGACCACCTCGACGCCGGCACGGCCCAACTGAAGCTGCGCGTGGCTGGCGGTGGCAAGGCGCAATTTGTTGTCCACGAAACCAGAGTGGCACGGGACGGACATCCTTACGTGGTGCTGCAACTATTCAAGGATTCGGGCGAAGCCTTTCCAGAATTAACCTACGTCGCCCCCGTCAAAGAATCGCCGGCAGCGCAGGTTGTCGAGGTCGATAATAGCAAAATCCCGGCCGGCCTGTTCAACGCCGCCTGGCCGGTGCTGGTGGTGGATTCCGAAGCCGTGATAGTGCGTGCCAACCAGGCGGCCACGCGACTTTTTGGGGCGAAGGCAGCGGCGGAAGGTTCGGCACTGACGGCCATGTGCGCGCCGGCGGAGACTGCCGTTTTGGCCAGTCTGTTAGCCGATCCCCGGCGCGAATCCTTCGCCCTGCTGCATTTCCGCCTGGCCGCCGGGACGACCTCGGCTTTCCGGCTGCATTGTTGTCAGGGTGGCGAAGCGAAGTGGGCGCTGGTGCAACTTTTCCAAACGGACAAGGCGGACAAGGCAGCCCCACCCCCGACTACCTCCGCCAAAGAGGAAGAAGATTTCCTGCTGCAAAACGCGGAGTGGCCGGTCTTGCTGGTGCATAAGAACGGCAAGGTGCTGCGCGCCAACCGCGCCGCCGTGCGCTCGTTCGGCTCTGGCATTGAAAAGGAAGATGGGGCATTGGTTTCGATCTGGTCGTCGCACAACCAGGGCACAGCCCTCGAATTTCTCTCCTTGTCGCCGCCCGACGCGCCGGTGCATTTGAAGTTCAATCTCAAGAGCGGGTTGACCAGCGCTTTTCTGGCGCAATTGTGCCTGACGGCCAGCGATGACCTTTGCCTGCTGCAATTGCTCAAGGAAATTGCGCCCGATGCTGCGCTGGAACCTGTGTCAAAGACTGGCGCAAAGACGCTCGGAGGCGCGTCCAAGTCGACGGCGGTCCCTGCGGCAGCCTTGCCCGCTTCTGCTGCGGCAGCGGTGGAAGCCAGCCTGGCGCACAAGCAAAAGCTGGATTGCGCCTTGCAACTGGCGCGCTCGGTCGCGCTGGATTTCAACAACGCGCTGACCAGCATCCTGGGCCACGCGTCGTTGCTCTTGAGCAAAGCGGAGGCTGCTCATCCGTGGCGCGCTTCGCTCAACGAGATTGAGAAATCGGCGGCCAAAGCGGCGGAAATCGCCAACGATCTGGCCGCCTTCAGCCGGCAGGAAAAAGATGTGCGCGTTCAGGTGGCCGGCAATATGAACACGCTGCTGGAGCGGACGGTGGAGGCGTTCCAGAATTCGTTGCAAAAGCCGATCACGATCACGTGCCAGCTTGAGCGCAAACTTTTCACCACTAGTTTTGACGAAGCCAAGATGCAACAAGCCGTGGTCAAGATTCTCGAAAACGCCGTCGAATCCATTCCCGCCGAAGGCAAGATCACCGTCGTGAGCCGCAACCAGGAAGTGCTCGAGCCGACCAAAGACCGCACCGCCAAATTGGCGCCGGGCAATTACGTTTGCGTGGAGATCAAGGACAACGGCGCGGGCATTGCGCCGGATGTGATGCCGCGCATTTTCGAACCGTTTTTCACGACCAAAAGTGCGCGGCATCGCGGCCTGGGTCTGGCCTGGGTTTACGGCATCCTCACCAATCACGGCGGCGCGGTGGCGGTCTCCAGCGCGCAGGGCGCGGGCGCAGCAGTGCGCATGTATCTGCCGGCCACGAGCAAGATCGTGCGCTCGGCCCCAGTCGCGCCGACGGACTTGGGCGGCACGCAGACGATCCTCTTTGTGGATGATGAAGACCTGTTGTTGACTATGGCCCAAATGATTCTTTCCTCCTTTGGCTATACGGTCTTGACCGCCAACAGCGGCCAGAAGGCCCTGGAGATGTTCACGCAAGCCGGCAAGAAAATCGACCTGGTCATCACCGACCTCGTCATGCCAAATATGAGCGGACGGGAACTGAGCGAACAGATTTTGCGCCACGCGCCCGGGACGCGCATCGTGTGGTCCAGCGGTTATGTGCGCGCCGCCAATGCCGAGGAGCAGGAGCGCTACCTGCAAAAGCCTTTCAGCAGCCAGGATTTGCTGCGCAAGGTCAAACAAGTCTTGACGGAGTAGCTTGGAGCGTGTTTTAAAAATACGCCCTTAAGTTTTTTGCAGAGATGCCGATAAGGACTTGCGTTAGCCCGTGCTTTGAACGCAGACTGCTGCTTCGAGAGGCTTGGTCGCATTTTCAAGAATCAGGAAAGATCGCCGCGCCTCGGCGTTCCTGCGGGCGAAGCTCGACGCCATGCGCAGACCTTGCTCGATACCGGGATGCGACCGAGCGGCACAAGTCGTGCTCTCTCCTGATGGCCTGAGTCAGAGAATTATATGAGTGAGTTTGCAGCAGCACCCAAGAAACCGCCTGGCCAGTGGCAGGCGGAGACGGCCGCGGTGTTGCCTGGCCAGGAAACGACTGAGCTTAAGCGGACCCGGCAAGCCCTGGCGGCCAACGAAACGCTGCTCCACCAATTTGTCCAACACACCCCGGCCGCGGTCGCGATGTTTGACACTCAGATGCGCTGCCTCCAGGCCAGCGACCGCTGGCTGACCGACTACGGCCTGGATGACCGGAACATTGTCGGATTGACCTACGACCAAATGTTTCCCGACCAGCCAAAGCGCTGGAAAGAGGTTTATCAGCACGTCCTGGCCGGCGCCATCGAGCAGTGCGAGCGCGACCTGATTCGGCGCGGCGACGGCTCGGTGGAATGGCTGCAATGGGAGGCCCGCCCGTGGCATAAACCCGATGGCGGCGTCGGCGGCCTGATTCTTTTCACGCAGTTCATCACCGCGCGCATCCATATCGAGGAGGCGTTGCGGATGAGCGAGGACAAGTTCCGCTCCGCCATGCAACATTCGCCCATCGGCATGGCCGTGGTCGGACCGGATGGCCGCTGGCTGGAGGTCAATCCCGCCTTGTGCAAGATCGTCGGTTATACGCGGGGCGAACTGCTGGGCACCAGCTTCAAGTCCATCACGCACGCGGACGATTGGGAGGCCGGCCAGCCTTTCGTGCGCCAGATGTTGGACCGGCAAATCGAGAGTTATCAAATCGAACAGAGGTATCTGCATAAAAACGGGCATGTCATCTGGGTGCAATTAAACGTTTCGCTGGCTTGGAATCCAGACGGCACGCCGCGGCATTTCGTGGCGCAAATCCAGGACATTACCGGGCGCAAGCGCGCCGAGGAACAGCGCAAGCGCCTGGAGGAACAATTGCGCCAGGCCCAAAAGATGGAAGCTCTGGGAACCCTGGCCGGCGGCACCGCACACGAATTCAATAATATCCTGGGAATTATTATTGGCTACAGCGACTTGGCCAAACTGGAATTGGCCGATGGCCACCCTATCACGCGGCACTTGGACGAGGTGCTCAAGGCCAGCCAGCGCGCCAAGGAAATCGTGCAGCAAATTCTTACTTTCACGCGCCAGC
>DASYNM010000081.1:0-3040 GCA_036008545.1 Verrucomicrobiia bacterium | reverse complement strand
CTTTCGCATACCGGGCGCCAGCGGAATCCTGCTGGATGGCTGGCTCATGAAGCCACCCAACTTCGACCCAAGCAAGCGTTATCCGTTACTGTTCTACGTGTATGGTGAGCCAGCAGGGCAAACTGTCGAGGATTCCTGGGGCGCTGGCTCCCTGTGGCATCGCATGTTAGCCCAGCAGGGATACCTGGTAGCCAGTATTGACAATCGAGGCACCAAGGCTCCTCGCGGCCGCGATTGGCGACACTCCGTCTATCGCAAGATCGGCGTCGTCGCCTCCGAGGATCAGGCGGCCGCGGCCCGTGCCATGTTGAAATGGGAATTCGTCGATCCGACCAGGGTAGGCGCCTGGGGTTGGAGCGGCGGCGGGACCATGACGCTAAATCTCATGTTCCGTTATCCCGATTTGTACAAGACTGGGATGGCTGTGGCGTCGGTTCCCGAAATGCGCCTGTACGACTCCATCTACCAGGAACGCTACATGGGCTTGCCACAAGCCAACGTCGAGGACTATAAGCGTGGCTCACCCATCACTTTCGCCAACCAGCTCAAAGGGAATTTGCTTTTGGTGCATGGCACCGGCGACGACAACGTGCATTATCAAGGCACGGAGAAACTAATTAACGTACTGATAGCAGCTAACAAACAATTCTCGATGTTAGCTTACCCCAATCGCTCGCACGGCATCTCCGAAGGCCCTAATACGACTCGGCATCTGTTCGAATCCTTGACTCGTTTCCTGCACCAAAATATGCCGCCGGGGCCAGCGCCCGTCACAGCGGCTCAACCGGTTCCAGCTGTTCTTCAGAAGTAGGGAGCGGTAGCGGATCGCACTGTAATTCACCAATTGGGTTCGAAAAAACCAGAAACCAAAGCGGCGGAACAGCGCCGCAGTCCAAAGTAATCCACCAACCGAGCCGCTCATTTGGAGTACGGCGCTTTTCCGCCGCTTTGGTTTTTTGGGACATCACGCGGACATTTCCCAGATAGCATCAGCTCGAGCAACCTAGGTTGCGCGCGTAGCCCGCAAGCGCCAATCAGGGTATGCTTCTGGCTATTCAGCTCCAGCCACGAGAGGGCCTTGAAATGGACAGCCCGGAAGACATTCTGCCGAAACAGAGTTTGCGGGTCATGCAGATCCTTGCCGGCGCCCTCCTCGCTGGCGTGATTGTTTTTCTGATAATCATCCTGACCATCGTCTTCATGCGCAATGGCCTCGGCATGGCGCCGGCCGCGGATCTGCCCATCATCTCGATCGTGGCGACCTTGGTACTGATCGTGCAGATTCCGTTCGCATTCTTCGTTCCCAGCATGCAGACGCGAGGTACTCTGCAAAAGATCGCCTCGGGCACTTGGCAATTACTTCCCGGAGCCAACGCGGCAGCGTTCAACTCCGACGCTTCCAAGCTCTTGGCCTTGCGGCAAAGCACGATGATTACCGGCTTGGCTGTCCTGGAAGGCGCCGCTTTCTTCTGCTGTATCGCCTATTTGTTGGAGGCGCGCCCGTTCGTCTTGAGCGTAGTCTTGGTCGTCCTTTTCCTGATGGTGGCGAGATTCCCAACGGAGTTGCGGGTCCGCGCTTGGTTGGATCGGCAGACCGATCAACTGGCACGGCTACGCCAGCTGGACCATGGCGCCATCGAGCAGTGATCCTGCTTTGGTGAATAGCGAGAGCCGTTTCCGCCAACTCTGCCAAATCGAGCCCGGGCAGGAAGGTTGTGTTACACTGGGATGTTGACGAAGTCTTGAATCACATTGATTTCGAGGAGTGATGGCATGGTCCAGAGTCGCGATAACCGCCAGCTCAGGGCAAAAAGGCGCAAAAGGCAGGAAGCCAGGTTGGCCACTGCGTCGACAACCCAAACCTTGGAAAAAGTGAAGGCGCCGGCCAAAGGAGCCGCAAAAGGCTAAGTCTGCCGACAGATATCAGTGCGTCAATCCATGTCGTTTGAGCCCGACGCGCCAGTTTTGAAGGTGCGTTTTTTGTGCCTGGATGAACGACCTTGAGCCGGAGATCTATGTTTACGCCCCGAATGGGGCGTCGGATTGTAGCCACGGGTGGAGCGGCGCTGCGGCAAAGCCGCCGCCGCGCAGCCCGTGGAACGGGTCTCGGATTCTTTCTCGCCCCGCAAGTGGCGACGGAGAAGTGAACGCTACGGGAGGCGTCGCAGATAATTGACAATATGCCAGAGTGGGATGTTTCCGCCGCCCCATCCGGGGCGGAACCGTCTACTTCTGATTCACGGGTTTCGCTTCGCTCCACCCGTGGCTACATTCCGTGGCCCCATTCGGGGCCAAAAGCTGATTGTTGGTTGTTGAATGCCAAAAAAGCACAACTTCAAAGCTGGCGCGTTGGGCTCATGCTGGGACAGCTATATGTCATTGCCGAAGTTATTTCTGCCCGCGCCCTAAATCAACGTTGCTTGGCAACTTACTTGCCGCCAATATTGGTCGACACCCGGCCTGATTTCGATGAATGCCGTCACTCTGACAAAAGGAGTGCTGAACGCAATGTTGCTGACTCAACTCAAGATAATGACGACAGCTTTGCTTGTGGCCGCCCCCTTGTGCAGCGGCGCGGGCCTAGTTGCTCCGCCGCAGGCGAAAGAGCAGCCGAGTGCACAAAAGGCGAGCGTGTCAGCCGGCTCGGCGGTCCGTGTTGACGAAAAGGAATTGAAGGTCCCATTCATCAAATGGACTGAGAAGGACAGATTCCCTGTCGGTAACGATCCTCACGATCCGCTCGTCATCAAAGATAAAGTCGTGGTCGGCACGGATCAGGGTGATCTGATTGCGTTCCAATGCAAGGACGGGATATCGATCGGGACGCGCAAATACGGGAAGAGAATCTACCACTCTCTTTCGAACGACGGCGCACGGATTTATTTCAGTTCGTCAAACGGGCTCACGGCCGTGGACATTGATAATGGGGCCCTGATCTGGAAGCTCGACCTCACCTGCTGCGATGGGCCCACGATCGCTGTTGCTAAACAAGGCATGGTTTACGTAGGCGGCAACGACGGCAATCTATATGCGGTTGACG
>DASYNM010000080.1:0-15714 GCA_036008545.1 Verrucomicrobiia bacterium | reverse complement strand
GGCCAGATTGCCAAGAAACTCGTCAGCGAATTGGGCGATGCAGTTTCCTTTTACAAAGTGGGGTTGGAGCTTCTCATGTCCGGCGATTTTTTTGACCTCGTCCATTGGCTCCGGGAACGTGACAATAATGTCTTCGCCGATATAAAGTTTTTCGACGTGCCTGAAACCGTCAAGAAAGCCGTGGCTCAGGTCAAACGACTCGGCGTGACCTTCGTCACGGCGCATGGGAACGACGACATCCTCAAAGCGGTGGTGGAAATCAAGGAGGACACCAAAGTCCTGGCCGTGACGGTGTTGACGAGCCTGGACAAGAACGACCTGCGCGATCTCGGTTTCGCCTGCGACATTGAGGCGCTGGTTTTGTCTCGCGCCAAACGCGCGATGGCTTTGGGCTGCGACGGGGTCATCTCCTCGGGATTGGAAGCTTCCAAGTTACGCCAGACATTGGGCGACCAGTTTCTCATCGTCACCCCTGGCATCCGCGCTTTCTCCAATCTGGCCGTCAGAGACGATCAAAAGCGGACAGTCACCGCGGAGGAGGCATTCTCGCTGGGCGCTGATTACATCGTTGTTGGACGTCCGATCACCAAGAGTGAACAACCCAGAGCGCAGGCCGAACAAATGCAGGAAACGATTCGCCAGCTTTTCGATCAAAAGTAAATTCTGCATTGATCATCCATAGCAGAACCTGGGGAGATTAATTGGAATCGACCGCCCTCTTCCGGATGCTTGCATCATCTTAATAATCGCGCCTTCTGCGTCAAATCCTATATGCAGCGTCACGACTGAAAATTGTCACAGTAGTCATCTATCAGCTTTTTGAACCGCGTTGCCATGAACTTTAATCGATCAATTTGTCTTACTTTTATGACACGATATTCAAAGCCGGCGAATCCATCGTTCGGAATTGTTCTTGGAACGAAGCCGGTCGTGTCCGAAACGAAGAGCCAATCCGCCGCGTCCGCGTTCTCCACCAGATATTTTCTAATGTGATCGGTTATGGCCTCTGTTTTGACGTCAATACCATTCTCCAGACAGTTTCTAAATGTGTACTCCGATTCAAAGGCGATGGTGTCAATTCTATCTTGTAGGGCCTTAAGAAGGGATGCCATGAAAAATATTCGCGCCGACTTCCTCGCCTCCTGTTGTATTTTAACCGTTGGCCAGTCGGCAGCCTCCTGTAATGGAAGTTTTGGTTCCTCGGCTTCTTCCTTTGTCGGCGGTTCCGGTTGTTTGTCAACTAGAGTTGGAGACTGGGACAGTTTCCAATAAAAGGCGAAGGCCGCCAACCCACCCGCCGGAATAGCGAACCATTGGATCACCTCGCACCCCGCTTCTTGGCCACGACGCCCACGCAACTAACCGCACGTGAAGTCCGCGGGGACTTAAAAAAGTCGCAGTTCATGCGGTATGGCTTGCCTGAAATTGTGGCCTTTTCCGTTTCCATCGCCGCAAAGCATTCCCAAAACAAGGTTGCCGGTCAAGCGTTGCGCTAACGGCGCGAATGATGCGACTGAAGAAGGCACGACGGCCTTGCCAAACGGACTTCATTTGTCGAAAATGCCCAAACAGGTCCCGAATGTTCTGTTGTAAATGACTGTTCTGCACATAGTTACAATTTGCAAAATCCTGCGTTTGGGAGGTATATAATCCCTGTTGGTCTTGTCACCAGTACTGGTGACTTTCGCGTTTACGGGGATGCGGTATGCTGTTCACCGTTGACAGGGCGAAATGCGGGGTTTCCGTGTGTGTGTCAAGCGTGGGCCGCAGCGCTGCTCTGGGTGACCGAAAAGATTTTAACGTTGTTCTCAGTCAGGAGGGCCGGGCCAAAAACCCGGCCCTTCTGATTTTCTACGCTGCTTTTTTTCGCTCAGTCCTCGCTCTCCTTCAAGCCGGCCAACTTCCGCCAAATCAGCACAAAGCCGCTCGCGAAATCGCCGGGCTTTTGATTGATCCATTCCGCCACGCGGGCGGGCGTGAACCATCCGCCGCGCTCGATTTCCTCCGGCTGCAACACGAACGGCCCTTCGGATTGCAGCCGGTAAACCCAGCAGAATTCCTCCCCGGTCGCGGCGCACGCGGCGATCTTGAACAAGCGCGCCGGCGCCGTCGCAATAACCAAGCCGAGTTCTTCGCCCAATTCGCGCACGGCGCAAGCGTCGTAATTCTCGCCGCTGTCCACGTGGCCCGACGCCGACGAGTCCCACGCGCCGGGAAAGCAATCCTTAGCCATCGAGCGCTTTTGCAGAAAAACTTCGCCGCGCGCGTTGAAGACCAGCACATGGACGGCCCGGTGCTTGAGCTTTTCGCGATGCACCTGAGAACGCGGCAACCGCCCGATCACCTCATCCCTTTCGTTGACAATGTCAAAAATCTCTTCGCTCATAGACCAATAGCTTCTGTTAATTGCGCGAATTGTTCGAGGCTGACTTCTTCGGCACGCGTCTGCGGCGCCAGGCCCGCCAACTCAAAGCCGCGCCGCAATGTGTCCTCAGGCCAATCTACTTTCAAGAGCTTGAACATCATTTTGCGCCGTTGCGAAAAGCCGCGCTTAACGATGCGCGTGAACGTTTGGTGCAAGGACACGGGCAGCAGCGGTTCCGCTCGTCGCGACAAGACGATGCAAGCCGAATCGACTTCGGGCGCGGGAAAAAAACAGGCGGCGGGAATCTTGAACCAGCCACGCGACTCGTAGCGCAAGCGCAGCAGCAAGCCCAGCACGCCGTAGTGTTCGCTCCCGGTGGCGGCGTCGATGCGGCGCGCGACCTCCAGTTGCAATGTGGCCGTCAAACGCTCAGGAGGTTCCTCTGCCGAGGCCAATTCAACCAGCAACGGCGAAGCGACCGAGTAAGGCAGATTGGCCGCCAGCTTGCAGCCGCGCCATCGGCGATTTTGCTTCACGTAATCCAACGCGTCCGCATGGAGCAGCTTGAGATTCGTGACGGCGGAAAACTTTTGCGTCAAAAAATCAAACAAGCGCCGGTCTTTCTCGATGGCCAGGACCTCGGCCGCCTTGGCCACCAGCAGCTCGGTCAAAGGCCCGAGGCCGGGACCGATTTCAAGGATTTTGTCCGCCGGTCCAATTTCCGCCGCGCTGACTATTCGCCGAAGTTGATTCTGATCGTGCAGAAAGTTTTGTCCGAGCGATTTCGTCAATCGCAAATCGTGTTCGGCCAGCGCCAGCTTCATTTCCGAAAGCTTCACGCGAGCACTTCCTTCAAAGCGCGCACCGCCTCGGCCAGTTCCGACCGGCTGATGGTCAGTGGCGGCGTGAGACTGATCACGTCGCCGCGCGCGCCCTCCGGCAGCAGGATGAATCCGCGCTGCAACATTTGCTTGACAGCGCGCATGGCCAGCCCAGTGTCGTTCTCGATCTCGACCCCAACCATCAAACCGCGACCGCGCACTTCGACGCTAAGGCCGGGCCGCGAAATCTGCTCGCGCAATGAGTCAAGTAAAAATTTTCCCAGTTTCGCCGCGCGCTCCGGCAGTTTCCAGGCGCGAATCTCCGCGATCTGCGCCAAGGCCATGGCACAGCCCACTGGATTGCCCTGAAAGGTGCTGGTGTGAATGGCCTCGCCCGTCGAAGCCGGCCAGGCGGCGTCCATCAGGTCCGCGCGCCCGACGCAGGCCGAAAGGGGAAAGCCGCCGGTGAGCGCTTTGCCAAGGCAGACCAAATCCGGCACCACGCCGCTCTCTTCGCAAGCGAACCATTTCCCTGTCCGACCGAAGCCGGTGTAGATTTCGTCCACGACCAGCCACGCTCCGTGTCGATCGCACAATTCGCGCAGCATTGGCAGAAAATCCGGCGGAGGGACGTTGATTCCGCCCCGCGCCTGGATCGGCTCGACCACCACCGCGCCGCATCGCTGGCCCGCCAGCAGCTTGCGCAGGCGCGCTCGCAACGGCGGTAAATCGTCGTCGCATTTTGGATAAGGTGCGAAACGGCCAAAGCGCCCTAGTTGCGATTGAAACGGAGCGCGAAAAAACGGGCGATGGGTGGCATTGAGCGCGCCGTAACCAAGTCCGTGATAGCCGCCAGTAAAAGCCACGATGCCGCGCCGGCCCGTCCCGAGCACGGCGGTTTTCAACGCGGCCTCAACCGCTTCGAAACCGGAATTGTTGAAAATGGTTTTGCCGGAAAATCGTCCGCCGCTCCATCTCTCGAAGGTTATGCGGCTTAATTCGCGGGCGAGTTCCGCCTTGGGCGCGTGCGGGTGGACATCGCCCATCGCGTGCGGCAGCTTGCGCAACTGCCGCTGCCCGGCGGCGACGACGCGCGGGTTGGCATGGCCTGCCGCCGCCACGCCAAAAGCCGCGGTTAGATCGAGGTATTCCCGGCCGTCGGCATCCCAGACGCGCGTGCCTTTGGCGCGATCCCAGACAATAGGCCAGGAGCCGTCTGGCTCAATCCAGAGCATATTGCGCGATTCGCACGCCTGGAGCAGATCGAGGACGCGTTTGGACTTGGATTTCATGCGCGGTGGCAATCTAGGCTGGAAATCATCGAAATAAACCTGAAAATCAAGGACTTAGGGGTTTTTGGTTTGCCTCGGTTTGACCAAGCCCGACCCGTCGGACTGGTTTGACTGGGTGCGACTGGGTGCGACCGCGTGCGACTGGGTTTTTGGTAGGGTCGGCGCGCGGCGCCGACCGGACGCCGCAGCGCGGCGTCCCTACCAATCAGTTTGACCCGGTTGGACAGAGTGCGAGTCGGTTGGACTGGGTTTGACCAAGGGCGACCGGAGCCGTGCGGCCAGAAATTCGTGAATTCCGTGAAATCTGTGGTCCGGCACCGGAAGGAACCACGGCTGGCACCAATTTCACGGATAAAATCAGGCCGGGAGTTCGTCCCCTTCGTCCTATCCAGTCCCATTCGATTAATAGTCTCATACTCGATCATATCAGCGATCTTACCTCGACTCGCAAAAAACGAAAAACCTACCGTAGGCTTTTAGGTACGATTTATTTGGAGAGGTTGTGTCCGCGCTTGTGCTTCATTTGCAACGACTTGCAACCAAGAAATCCCCAAAAACAGAAAAAACGCGAAAAAAAGTGTGATTTATTTTTTGTCAGACCCCTGTTTTTCTGCCGAAAAGCGGCGTCTTTGGAAGGCCAAATTTATTGGTGCCTTTTCTTGTGATGCTTTGCAAGTTTCGCGCCTTGGCGATTACAAAGAGCCGGGATGTATTGTAGCTGCGAGAATGTATTTTTGTCTTATGGTTATTGAAGGCATGAAAAGATGGGCCAAAATTCTTGCCACCACTCTGATTGTCATTGGAATCGTCGCGGTTTTCATTCGCGACTTCATCGAGGATGGCGCGATTCACTATTTCAGCGACCGGCCCCAAAGATTGCTTGGTGTCGCAGCCATCGCAGTCGTTGGCGGTACATTGGTTTGGGCGTTCAGTTACTTGCCGATAGCATTTTGTCGACGACTCGAGCTCCTATGCAGATACATTGTAGCCGTTGGCCTCGCTTACCTCATCGCTTGGACCGGGGCTTTCATTTACTTGTGCCATGCCAGTGGCCAGCGAGTTGGGTGGAGTTTTGGTTGGTATTGCCTCTTCGCCGCATGGACGCCTGGGCAAAGCAAGTCGTTCATTCATTTTGTGCTAGGTCCAAATGGCAGTAAGTTTCTCGACCATGCATTACTCTATAGCGTGATTGCGTCTGTTCCGCTCGCCGTGCTGGGAGTAATGCTTGTTCAGAGATTAGGACGAGTAATACAAGAGCCAGCGAAAGAAACACGTTAAAGGAAAATTGGGGCGTCGCGGCGCACATTTTCGTAGCGCAGGTTTCCAACCTGCCGTATCGCCGGCTTCCAGCCGGCAAGCCAATGGCACGGTTTGCAGGACGCAGGATCACCCACCCCAGGCACCGCTCCAGCGCCAACCTTCTGGGCGCGCACACAGTCCCGCTTTGACCGGATTGTTTCTGATGTATCTTGCAATCCTGGCGTACTCCGCATCGTCACGGATCCAGTGATCGAACGACTCCCGCTGCCAAAATCCTTCTTTGGCTAACCCAAGCAGCCTTTTGGCTCGCAAAGAGGTAAACTGTTTCCAACTTTTGACGATGTCGCCGACCAAGTGATTGGGACACGGCCAGATAACGGCGTGAACGTGGTTGGGCATGACTACCCACTCCTGCAAATGGTATCGTCGCCGATGAAAAAACTTCAAAGCATTGGCCACTAAGTCCGCGATCGCCGGCCGCCCCAAGTAACACGCGCCCACACCCAGGTCCAAGGTGCGCTCGATTCGGCGGCGAAACGCGCGGTTTATGCTTTCTTGGTCATCTTCGGCCAGGATGCCCGCGCGTTCGGATTCGAGCATGGCCTTGCACTGCCGCGCGCGTTCGGATTCGTGTTGCAACAACATGTCCTTAGGCAGCGAATCGCCGAGGCGGAAAGTGATGAAATACTTGGCGTTTTCGCGTTTGACATGCGGCAGATAGCCGCGCGAGTGCAGGCCGCTTAATAGAGGTCGAGCGACTGCGTTTTTGACTCCGGTCGAACGCAACTGATGGCGCACCCGGTCAAGACCCGAGTTTTCAGAGTCTGTTCGCATGACGAGACTTTACAGTAGAGGAGGCCAGTTGCAATGGCGCGGTGCGGCCTCGTGTCCTAGCCAAACTGAAATTTACAACGCCTTGCCGGCTGGAAGCCGGCGATACAGCAGGTTAGAAACCTGCGCTACGCAGCCACCTGCGGCGCGCTTAGTTCGTGGTTTATTATAGAAAGCGCGCACAACGCGGCGGTTTCGCTGCGTAGGATCAGCGGGCCGAGGGTTATCGGCAACGCACCCGCGCCCTTGATCGACTCCATTTCTTCCGGCGCGAAATCGCCTTCGGGGCCGATCCAAATGCAGATCTCTCTGGGGCGCGGCGCCCCGGCGGGGAAATAAGCGTGCAGATGGCGGCGATCGTCTTGCAGCGACGCCACGAGAGTTAAATCGAATTTGTCGCCGCGCAGGAGCAAGGGCGGAAGCGTCATGGGCGGGTCCACTTGCGGGAGCCAGCGTTGGCCGCATTGTTTGATCGCTTCCACGGCGGTCTGCCGCCATTTCTCCGCCTTATGCTCGATGGAATCGCCCTCCAGATGAGTCGTGACGCGCTTGGAGAGCAAGGGCACGATTCGCCAAACGCCCAGTTCGGTCGCCTTTTGAATGATGGCTTCGAACATTTTTCCCTTGGGAATGGCTTGCACCAACGTGATCCTCCAGGGCGGAGGCGGATCGGTGGTGCGGCCTTGCACTGTCAACTGCACTTTTTTGCGCGTGACGGTATCCACGCGGCAGGCCAGCTCGCCACCCGCGCCATCCAGCACGGCCACCTCGTCGCCCGGCTTGACGCGCAACACATCCGCCGCGTGGTGCGCCTCGTTGCCGGTCAGGACAACGTGTTCGGAACGGCATTCCGGCAGCGGCAGATAAAAGCGGCGCATGGAGCCATCAACGGAAAAGGTTCTTGGCTTTTTCCAGGAAACTCTTGCCCATGGGGTGGACGCTCTCGTCGCAGAGCTTGGCGAATTCCTCGAGCTTGGCGCGCTGGGCGGCATTCAATTTGGCCGGGATCTCAATCTGCACGCGCACCATCAAGTCGCCCTGGCCGTAACCTTGCACGTTTTTCACGCCTTTGCCTTTGAGGCGGAAGACGCTGCCGGCCTGCGTGCCTGCGGGCACTTTGATCTCCGCCGCCTCGCTTAAAGTCGGCACTTTGATGACATCGCCCAGGGCGGCTTGGACAAAACTGATTGGAACGTCGCACAATAGGTCGTCGCCATCGCGACTGAAAATCTCGTGACGCTTGACATGCAGGACCACGAACAAATCGCCCGACTGTCCGCCGCGCGCGCCAGCCTCGCCGTTGCCGGTGGAACGCAAACGCGAACCGCCCTCGACGCCGGCGGGCACTTTAATCTTAATCTTGGAGGTCTTTTCACGCCGGCCTGCGCCGCCGCACGTGCGGCAAGGCTTGTCAATAACACGGCCCAATCCTTCGCAGCGCGGGCAGGTTTGCGCGATGCTGAAAATCCCGCGCGAACTGATGACCTGGCCGCGTCCGCCGCAAACCGAACAAGTCTTGGCCGTCGAGCCTTGTTCGGCCCCGCTGCCGTGGCAGGTTTCGCACGCACTCAACTTGGTGACGTTGATTTCTTTCTCGCACCCCTGAGCGGCTTCCAGAAACGTCAACTCCATGTCGTAACGGAGATCGTCACCGCGTTGGGCGCTGCCAGAGCGCTGGCCGCCGCCGCCGAAAAGGTCCTCGAAAATGCTGGAACCGCCGAAGACCTCGCGGAAGATGTCGGTCGGATCATGGAAGCCGCTGCTGCGGGCGCGGGAGCGGGAGTCGAAGGCGGCGTGGCCGTATTGATCGTAGGCGGCGCGGGACTGCGGATCGCTCAAAGCTTCGTAGGCTTGGCCCAGTTCCTTGAATTTCTCCTCGGCCGCCTTGTCGTTGGGATTGCGGTCGGGATGATATTTGAGCGCCAGCTTGCGATAGGCTTTTTTGACCTCTTCCATGTCGGCGTTGCGGTCCACGCCCAGGACTTCGTAAAAATCTCGTTTTGCCATAGCTGGTCAGGCCGAGGGAGCTTTGGCGACGACCACTCCCGCAGGGCGCATGAGCCGGTTGCGAAATTTGTAACCTTTGCGAATCTGCTTGATGACTTCGCCTTCGGGCACGGCGTCCGTCTCCTCTTGCGAGACCGCTTCGTGGACATTCGGGTCGAAGCGTTTGCCGTTGGCGTCGATCTCCTCCAAACCGGCGTCCGCCAGGGCGGACTTGAGTTGGTTGGCCACCATGACGATGCCGGCTTGAAGTGATTTGGCGGAGGAATCGCTGGTATTCGCGGCCAGGGCCATTTCAAAGGCATCGAGCACCGGCAAGAGCTTGACCAGCAAATTCTCGTTGGCGAAAGAAACGGCTTCCTGGCGTTCGCGCGCGGCGCGCTTCTTGTAATTGTCGAAATCCGCTGTCAAACGCAAATAGCGGTCCCAGTATTCGGCGGCCTTGGCGGCCTGCGCCTTGAGTTCCGCGGTTTCGTCGGCTGCAATCGGCGCTTCGGCCGCAGGCGCGGGAGCTTCGCTCTCCTCGACGGCAGTTTGTTTGTTCTTTACCATTTTATCCATGCGCACAGAGATAAACCATAATCGGCCCGGTTTCAACCCTGCTCGACAGGAACATTGCTGAAGCAAAACCGAGTTGAGACAGGATGGACAGGATGGACAGGATGAAAAAACGGCTCTGCGTCGGATTAAAGCTTCACGGTTTGGTGAAGGCTCTTTGATCGGAATTTCATCCTGTGAATCCTGTTCATCCTGTCAAATTCCTGCGTTTCAACGATGCGGATGTGGCTTAGAGGGTAAAGGTTGCGCTAGGGATGTTCTGGGAGGTGGGTTCGACCCGTACGTGGGTGCCGCCTAATCGCTCCAGGCGGCCGGCCACGGTTTGGTGGGCCAATTCGGGCCGGTTGCATTCGCGGCTTAGATGCCCTAGGTAAAGCCGACGCAGGCCGGGGGAAAGGATTTGCTCGGCGACATCTGCCGCGCTGTCGTTGGACAAGTGGCCGTGTCGGCCCAGGATGCGTTGTTTCAAGCTCCAGGGACGGCGCGGGTCGTCCTGCAACATTTTCACGTCGTGATTGGCCTCCAGCAGCAGGACGTTGGCCTCGCGGATGCGTTCGACCACCAATTTGGTGGCGTGGCCGAGATCGGTCAGAAAGCCGATGTTCCCCGCCGCCGTGCGCACCAGGTACCCGACCGGATCATTGGCGTCGTGCGGGATGGAGAAAGTATTGACGGTGACATCGGCGACTTCAAAGGAGCCGCCGGTCGTGAAAATGCGGGCGTTGATTTGAATATGCAACTGCGCCTCGATGGATTCCTTGGTCAAACGGTTGCAGTAAATTGGGACATCAAGTCGCGCGGCCAATCCGGCCAGACCGGCGATGTGATCGGAATGTTCGTGAGTGATGAGAATGCCGGTCAGCGTTTCCGGCGCGCGGGCCAGGGTGGCCATCCGCGTTCGGATTTGCCGCGCACTCAAGCCGGCGTCAATCAAAAGTCGGACCTCGTCCGTTTCCAGGTACGCGCAATTGCCGCTCGAACCGCTGCCCAAAATAGTTAGATGCACCGCCACGAAACGACGTTAGAAGGGCGAAATGCGGCCAGCAATCTTTTTCGGAAAAAATGACTTCTGCTCTTGAGGTATCGGGATTTGAGAGTAAAATGGCTTCGATGTCGCAGGGCTTGCATTTATCGCAGAGAATGTCGCTCTCGCAGGTACTGGCGCCGCAATTGCAGCAGTCGCTAGCCCTGCTGCAAGCTCCTACCCTGGAGCTGAAGGCGCTGGTCGAGCAGGAATTGCAGCAAAACCCCATCCTGGAAGAAGTCCCCGCCGCCGAAGTCGAACAGAGCGAACGCACCAAAAACGACGGCAACAGCGACACCGAGAGTTACGCCGCCGACCTGGCCGAACCGCCGGCGGACGTGAAGTTCGATCCCGCGACCGAGAAGCCGAGCAACGCGCCGGTGGATGATTTTCAAGCCGAGTTCGAGAAGCTGGTGCAGTTCGACCAGGAATGGAAAGATCATTTTGCCCAGACCAACCTGCCCACCCACCAAAGCCAGGAAGCGGAGGAGAGGCGCCAGTTCATGTTCGATTCACTGGTCGCCGGCACCTCGCTACAGGAGAGTTTGCTCGAACAGATGCGCTTCTCCGACATGTCCGAGGACCAGAAATCCATCGCCGAAATGATCATCGGCAACGTGGATGATCGCGGTTATCTCAAGGCCACGATTGATGAATTGGCCTTCTCGACCAACATCGGTCCGGAAAAAATCCTGGACGTCCTCAAGGTCATCCAGGAATTTCATCCCCCCGGCGTGGCGGCGCGCGACCTGCAGGAGTGTCTTTTGCTGCAATTGCAACGCGTCGGTCGCGAGAAGACCCTCGAATACCGCATCATTCGCGACTACATGGATGCGCTTTACAAACGGAAGATGCCCGAAATCGCTCGCGGCCTCGGCGTGACCGTGGAGCAAGTGCAGTCGGCCTTGGAGCGGATTCGCAATCTCGAACCGCATCCAGGACGCGACTTTGCGCCCAACAACGAGCGTTATATTTCGCCGGAGGTTTTCGTGCAGAAAGTGGGCGACGATTACGTCGTCACCACTAACAACGAACAAATCCCCCACTTGCGCATCAGCAATACCTACAAGGATTTGATGACGCAGTCCGGCTCATCGAGTGAGGTGCGTGAGTATATCCGCGACAAAATCCGCGCGGGAAAATTTCTGATCAAGAGCTTGCAGCAGCGGCAGCAGACCATATTGAACATCGGCAACGAGATCGTCAAACGCCAGCGCGAGTTCATGGAAAAAGGCGTCGCCTTTCTCAGGCCCATGACGATGGTGCAAGTGGCCGAAGTGGTCGGCGTCCACGAAACGACTGTCAGCCGCGCCGTTTCCAACAAATATATCGAGACGCCGCAAGGCATTTTCGAGTTGAAATACTTTTTCACTTCCGGCATTCAGACGGACAGCGGGGGCGGCGTTTCCAACACCAGTGTCAAAGATATGGTGGGCGAGATGTTCAAGAACGAAAACCCGAACAAGCCCCTCTCCGACCAGGAGATCGTGAAAATGCTCAAGGAAAAGGGCATCGTCCTCGCCCGGCGCACGGTCGCCAAATACCGCGACGAGTTGAACATCCTCCCGTCCAATCTGCGCAAGGTTTATTAAGCAGATCGGTTTTACGGAAAGAGGACGCGGAAAGAAGGAGACGACGGAACGTGGCCTGCGGGCCAGTTGGTGGTTAGGCCGGCCACAGGCTGCCAAGTTGTGCGAAATGAAAGAGTGGTCACCTGCTGAACACTGCCGTCGCCAAAGAGGATGTTGGCAGAACCATCCGAATTTCCAAGCGAATGCATCTTCAACGACCAGCAGACCGGACCGGTTTGCGAGTTGGTCTGAATGGCGACGTCGTTTCCCTTGCCGTTTTCGGGGGAGAAGCCGTAATCGCGGGCAGGCTTGGTTCCGGCGCCCAGATTGCGATCACCGCCCAGCAGCGATTGAGGATAGGTCTCGCCGGCGCTAACGCCTACGAAATAGGAGAGATTGGTATTGCCGAAGTTAGTCAATGTGTTGGCAGGCTTGCGTTCATCCGCGGGACACACGAGAACACGTGGATTTTCCCCTAATTCTCTTGCCATAATCACGTAGTTCGTCCAGCACAAGAATCCTTGGTCGGCATTAGTTAGAAACTCGGCCCATCCGCCCCTGCTCACTGATTGTGACGCGGGCTCGTGGTCGTCGTCTTCATGCCAAAGGCGATACGCTAGCCCGATTTCCTTAAGGTTATTGATGCAGGTGATGCGAGAGGCTTGCGAGCGAGAGTGACTCACTTTGCCAGGAAAAAGCATGAAAATCACAACAACTAGAATCATGATTACCATGATCAACTCAATGAGAGTGAATGCCCTCGCGTTGTGAATCGGCTTCGTTCTCATAATTCAACCAAGTCAAGCTAACACAAATTGTTTGCGATCGCCAATTCGCCTCTGCTCTTCACGCCTTGCCATAGCGCGAGAATACAGTAAATTTTCAGGTGTGAGCATGTTCAACGTCAATATCGTCGCCCGCAATACGAAGGACGAAAGTTTGATCGCTCCGCCTGTCCAGGTACTGGTGGATACCGGCTCCGAATTGACCTGGCTGCCGAAGGAACTGCTGTCTGGCATCAGGGTGTCGCCCGTGCGCAAACGCAGTTTTCTCACCGCCACCAAACAACTGGTGAGCAGAGACACCGGCTACGCCATTGTCAGCTCCGAGGGTTTTGAAACGGTGGATGAAGTTGTCTTCGCAGAACCAGGCGACATGCTTCTGCTCGGCGTGAGAACTTTGGAAGGATTCGGCGTCATGGTCGATAACATCGCCCATCGGTTTGTAGCCACGACGACCATCGTGGCTGTTCGACCTCGATTGGAGTAGGCGCGTTTTGTCGCGCACCTGAGAAACTCGTGCTTGCAGCTTAATCGCCAAAGAGTGCTTCAATATCTCGCGCACCGTGGTAAATGTGCAGCACTTGAACTCCGCCCGTAACACAACGGTAGAAAATTAAATATTTGTCGAAGCCAGCCACTCGCCAGGAGCGAATTCCTCGGAGGCGCGCATTGCGAAAACGACGCTGCGCCCCAAGGCCCGGAGTGGTGGCGAGGCTCTCAAAAGTCGCGTACGCTGCCTCGACGACACGGGATGTGGCCTCCGGGTTGTCCCTGGCAATGTATTTCCAAATCTCCCAAAGCTCATCCTCGACACAGGGGTCAAGAGAGTAATTACCCATTCAGCCGGGCTTTTTTAATTCGTCGGCGGATGCGCCTAAGCGATTCCTTGCCATCAATGCCTTCGCCTCGATCGAGTCGCTCCATGCTTTGAAGTAATTGCGCTTCCAATTCTTGCATCGTCCGCGGCGGCTTGGATTGACGCACTTCAAGATCTTCCTTGAGACGGCGCAATCCGGCGCGAACGACCTCGCTCGCGGTCTGGTAGAGGCCGCTGCCCACTTCGCGCTGCACAAAATTTTCCAGTTCTGGCGTCAGTGATACGTTCATGGTTGAATTCTTATTAACTTCACGATGACTCTCAATATAGCAGAATAACAAGAATGAGTCAAATTCTGTTATCATGACTCAACCTCGACAAACCGCACCGAACGAGGCAAATTGCTCCACGTCATGTTCGTTGAGGCGCGCAAATTTGTTCTGTTCTGTTTTTGTCTTCTGGCGACGGGCGCGGTTGTTGCCCAGACTCCCGACTACACCTATCGCGCCGACCACGATCCCGATGGCATCGGCAAATTTTACGCCGGACGCGAGATCGCGCAGGTCATGGGGCACCAGGGCGCCGATTGGCTCGAACGCCCCGAACGCCAGGAGGAGGAGCGCCCGGATTTGCTGTTGCAATCACTCCCCCTGCACCCGGGCGAAGCCGCCGCCGACATTGGCGCGGGAACAGGTTACCTGAGCTGGCGCATGGCGAAAATCGTGGGGGCAAAGGGGCGCGTTTATTGCGTCGAAATTCAGCAGGAGATGCTGGATTTGCTGGCCAAGAAAATGGCCGAACATCAGACCACCAATTTCCAATCTGTTCTGGGCACGGTGACCGATACGCATCTGCCGACCAATTCCGTCGATGTCGTACTCATGGTCGATGTCTATCACGAATTCGATCATCCTTACGAAATGATGCAGTCCATCCTGCGCGCCTTGAAACCCGGCGGGCGGATCGTGTGGGTGGAATATCGCGGCGAAGATCCGGACGTGCCGATCAAACCGCTGCACAAAATGACCGAAGCCCAGGTGCGCAAGGAAGCTGCCTTGCTGCCATTGCAATGGGTTGAAACCATCGAAAAACTTCCCCGGCAACACATCTTTATCTTCAAAAGAAAATGAACTTCACTTACTACGGCCACGCTTGCTTTTCCGTCGAAACTGCCCAACACACGCTGCTGTTTGATCCTTTTATCAGCGGCAATCCGCAGGCCAAACACATTGACCTGCAAAGTCTCAAGGCTGATTTCGTCCTGGTCTCGCACGGCCACCAGGACCACCTGCTGGACGCCGTCGCCATCGCCAACCGGACGGGAGCGACCATCATTGCCCCCTACGAAGTCGCGGTCTGGCTGGGCAAACAGTCGGCGCGCAAAACGCATCCGATCAACCACGGCAGCACGCTCTTTGAGTTCGGGCGCTTGCGCTTCGTCAACGCCATCCATTCCAGCAGTCTGCCCGACGGCAGTTACGGCGGAAATCCCGGCGGCTTTGTCGTCGAAACCGCCGAGGGCAATTTTTATTATTCCGGCGACACGGCGCTGACCATGGACATGGAGTTGATCGGCGCCGGGGCGCCGTTGACGTTCGCCGCGCTGTGCATCGGCGGCAACTTCACCATGGACGCCGCCGACGCACTTGTGGCCTCGAAGATGATTCACTGCGGCGAAATCGTGGGCGTGCATTACGACACCTTTCCGCCGATCAAGATCGATCACCAACAAGCCGTGCGCCGTTTCGAGGAAGCGGGCAAGAAGCTGCATCTGCTCAAAATCGGCGAGAGCTTGAAGTTTTAGTGTTCATCGATTAGTCCCGACCAGAAAACGGCGCTTAACGAGACTCCTTGAGATATTCCAAGAACTTCCGCGCTAACGGTTAATCCTCAGATTTAGCGAGGGACGTAATCTCTTTTGAAAGTTCCACCACTTCAATATTTTGAGGGCAGTCTGGCCAATTGTGGCGCCAGCAAACGATCACATCACAGCCATCAAGAGGGTGATTATAATTGCGACTCTCAAACTCAAACTCGATCTTCACACTTTGCCATCTTCCGCCCTCGACTTGGCGCTTCGCCTCACAGTCGGGGAATCCGACTTGAACAGCCTCGACCATGTATCCAAGTTCCTTCGCGACCATTCCAAAAAGGAAGACGACACCTTGCTCATTGACCGGCTCGTGACGAAGGCCTCGAAAATTAATAGGATTCCCGTACGTGGGCCGATTCTCGAGTCTGGAATATCTTGGTATCGCAGAACCACGCGCTTCGGCATAGATCTCCTTCGCCTCTCGCTCTTTGTGGTCTGGCGTAGGCAGTTTAGCAACAACGTCTGCCCACTCGGGTTTAGCCGTGGCAAACTCACGAAATTTTACAGGTACAAGAA
>DASYNM010000079.1:0-4114 GCA_036008545.1 Verrucomicrobiia bacterium | reverse complement strand
TGCTCCTTAACATCCTGACAGGCGGATAACGCCGCCGCGACCGCCACTGCCAGTTCCGGTCGATTCAAACGAAAATGCTTCGGCATGACCTCAGCATCGGCTTTGTCTTACAATAGTGCAACCACAAACTGTAAATGGTATAACATCGATCCAGGCCTCTCCAAAAAAATCATACCAAAAAGCCTACGGTAGGTTTTTTGGTTTTTGGAGCTTATGGTAAGATTTTCACAATGAGACTAAATGGTTTTATGGATCACGTTGAAAGCGAGGGCGTTGCGCGGCAAGCAAACCATAACCGCGAATGGACGCGAATGGACGCGAATCTTGGGGAGCGCGACCGTCTCGGTGGCTGCGGGGTGCGTCTCGCGCCCCGCTTCGACAGGAAAGGAAAACCCGAGGATGTGTTTGGCGAGACGCCATACAGGGCGGTCGAGACAACCGCGCTCCCAATGAATCCATTTTCCGGGCGTTCGCGCCGATTTGCGCCCATTGGCGGTTCTGCTCCTTTTCTTGAAAGTTCCAAAACAGCTTATGCAAGTCGTTGATTTTCACGATATTTGCTGTTATTTCCACATGGCCTGGCGGCCGGACAGGGTGAAATCTCCTCACCGTTGCCCTCTGCTCCAAAGGTCTATGCAGGCGAGGGAGTGGGCGGAAGTTGCTCAAAAAGTGAGATGCGCTCGCGTCAGCAAAAAATCATGCCTTCTTCTTGACGCGATTGACCCAATCCTGGTTCTTCAAATACCACTGGATTGTCTCGCGCAAGCCGGATTCGAAGGTATGGGCAGGCGTCCAACCCAGTTCTTTTTGCATCTTGCCCGCATCGATCGCGTAACGGCGGTCGTGGCCGGGCCGATCCTTCACGAAGGTGATCAGACGTCGCGAGGATCCGCCCAACTCCGGCGCCAGTTCGTCCATGATATCGCAGATCAACTCAACCATGCGCAGGTTGGGCCACTCGTTGTGTCCGCCGATGTTGTAGGTTTCGCCCTCCCGGCCACGGGTCAACACCTCCCACAGGGCCTCGGCATGGTCGCCCACATAGAGCCAGTCGCGCACGTTCATGCCGTCGCCATAAACGGGGATGGGCCGCCGCGCACAGATGCTTTCGATTGTTACGGGAATAAGCTTTTCGGGGAATTGCCGCGGACCGTAATTATTGGAGCAATTGGTCGTCACCACCGGCAGTCCGTAAGTGTGATGGTAAGAACGCACCAGAAAATCGCTGGCAGCCTTGCTGGCCGAGTAGGGAGAATTGGGCGCGTAAGGCGTCGTCTCCGTAAAAAAACCTGTGGACCCGAGGCTGCCATAGACTTCGTCCGTGGAAACGTGGTGGAACCGGTGCCCGGCCAACTTTCCGCCCCACGCGGCCCGCACCGCCTCCAACAAGTTGAACGTCCCCACAATGTTGGTATGGATGAAATCCCCGGGACCGGTGATGGATCGGTCCACGTGCGATTCCGCCGCCAGGTGCAGAACATGGGTGACCTCGTGCCGGGCCACAATTTCGAAAACCATGTCCTTGTTCCGCAAGTCGGCTTTCTCGAAACGATACTTCGAATGCTGCTCCAGGCCTTCCAGATTTTCCAGCCGGCCGGCGTAGGTCAGGCAATCGAGGTTGACCAGGAGGCGGATTTCGGATCTGTCAATAATATGATGAATCAGGTTGGAACCGATAAAGCCGGCGCCGCCTGTCAACAGCAAATTCATGGGCGCGGCCTCCATTGCTGCAAGGCATCGGTGAGCGCCTCCTCCACCGGGCGCATGGTCACGCCGGTTGCCAGCAGTTTGGAAACGTCCAGGATGCAATTGGAGCGAGGCGTCTTAGCTGCCACGCGGTAGAACTCCTCATCGCTGGCCCAAAAATCAAAAGCGCGGCTCGGCTTGAGTATCTTTTGAATCATCTCGACCGCTTGTCGTGAAGTGACAAAACCGGGATTGGTCACGTTGTAAATTCCGAACGGCGCCCGCCTCCGCCATAATTCCAGGCACGCCGCCACAAAGTCCCCTCGATGCGAGAGCGAGTTGACGTTGTCATAGACCTTGGCGTAATTCTGCAGTTTGCTGAGGTAATTGCGCGCATCGTCGAATTGATCGAACGGGATGCGCAAGCGCCAAATATAGTTTTGACCAAACCCTTTGATCGCCTCCTCGCCCAGCGCCTTGGTTCCGCTATAAAAACTGCACGGGGGCCGGCGAAAAGTGAAATTCGGTTCGTCCTCTTCAGTGAATCCGTGAAAAGCACCGCGATTCTGCCGCAGCAACAATTGCAACGACGGCTGCGTCAAATCCCGTTCCTCGCGGCGACCACCCTGCACATCCACTTTCGCGCCGGAAAAAATGCACCCTGAAGAAACGTGCCCCCACGGCAAGCCCAAGGTGGCGCAGGCGTGGGCCACCGTCGCAGGAAAGAGTGCGTTGCCTTGTAAGGTGTCAGCCTGGTTCTGCTCGCAGGCATCCACATTGGGTTTGCCGGTATAGCCGGCCGCGTTGATGAGAAATTCCGGTTTGGTTCGGTCCAGAAACTCCCACAACACGCCGAAGCGCGTGTAATCGACTTTCGCGCGCGAGGGTGCGACAAAGGGTTGGCCCTGTGCTGTGAGCGCCTCTGCAAATTGCCGTCCGATATAACCTGTTGCCCCCAAAAGTACGATCATATCAACGCGCTGCCTCCGCCAGGACGCGATGAAGGTAATCGCGGTATTCACAGTTCGGCATTTGCGCGGTGCGTTTTTCCAACGCTTCCTGGCTAAGAAATCCGCGCCGAAACGCCGCCTCCTCCGGGCAGCCAATTTTGATGCCTTGCCGCTTCTCAATGGTTTGAACGTACGCCGAAGCCTCGTGCAAGCTGCTGCTGGTGCCGGCGTCCAGCCAGGCGAAACCACGGCTCAACTGATGGACGCGCAATTGGCCGCGCCGCATGTAAGCGACATTCACATCGGTGATTTCCAATTCGCCACGGTCCGACGGGCGCAGATTCTTGGTGATTTCCACCACTTGGTTGTCATATAAATAGAGTCCCGGCACCGCGTGATTGCTGCGCGGCTTCTTGGGCTTCTCTTCGATCGAGAGGGCGCGCCCCTCGGCGTCGAATTCCACTACGCCGTAGCGTTCAGGATCGTGAACGCGATAGCCAAAGATGGAAGCGCCGGCCTTGAATTCCTCAAACGCCCGCTTGAAACTGTCAGCGCCATAAAAAATATTGTCACCCAAAATCAGCGTGACCGGATCCGAGCCGATAAACGATTCGGCGATGAGAAAGGCTTGGGCAATCCCGGCTGGCTTGGCTTGGGGAAGGTATTGGATCGATAGGCCCCAGTCGGCTCCGTCGCCCAATAGTTGACGGAACCGCGGCAAATCGGCCGGCGTGGAAATCAGGCACAACTCGCGCACGCCGTTTTCGATCAGCGTGGTCAAAGCATAATACACCATTGGCTTGTCATAAATCGGCTGCAACTGTTTGCTGGCAACCAGTGTCAGCGGGTATAAGCGCGAACCTGAGCCACCGGCGAGAATGATGCCTTTAACCATAAGAAGAAACTTTACCGGCGTTGACGGCTTTTCTTGTTTTGCGCGGTGCGCCATTTCGCCTGGCGGAGAAATCCCGCACATACCAATCCAGGGCTTCGTCCAAGCCTTGGGCAATGTTATGGGTGGGCCGGTAGCCCAAGAGGCGACGCGCCTGACCGATATCGGCTCGCGAATGAAGTATGTCGCCCGGCCGGAATTCGCCCAAGCGCGGCTGGGAGCCACGCAGATGACTGTGCGTCAGGGACAAACGGTCTCGCAGTAATTCAAATAATTCGTTCAACGTTGTCTCTGCGCCAAGAGCGATGTTGAAAACCTGGTTCACTGCCTCAGCGTTTTGTGTCGTTGCCGCAAGGAGAATGGCCTGCACAATGTTGGCGACGTAGCAAAAATCTCGACTGGTAGAACCGTCGCCGTTGATGTTGACAGTCTCATTTTGAATCATCGCGGCAATCCATTTGGGAATCACAGCGGCGTAAGCGCCGTTCGGGTCCTGGCGCGGGCCAAAGACATTGAAGTAGCGTAAGCCTATCGTTTCCATGCCATAGCACCTGGCAAAGACATCGGCGTAAAGCTCATTGATTCG
>DASYNM010000078.1:0-7450 GCA_036008545.1 Verrucomicrobiia bacterium | reverse complement strand
CTGTGAACATTGTCCAAAGGCTCGGTGGCCCCACAATCACGACCATTATTGCGATCACCGTCTCTTTGTCCTCCAACGTGTCCCCCGCGTCGGCGCACTCGTTCCAGGTTCCGTTCGCGGCGCTCATCATGCTTCAATTGCTCGTGCTCGCATCCGCCAGCCGTCTTCCGGTCCGCATCCACCAGCACGCTGATTCGAGCAAAGCACCCGGCCCCGCGCCCGGACAACTAGCCGTGACTCACGAATCCGCCTGATGCTAGAGCGGCATAGGCGCGGAATAGCGCTTGAATTGCGAAGGCGCTGGCTCCAACATCGCCGTTGGCTGCGGTCGCGCTGATGCGTCCGCGCCAAAATGCACCTAAGATGAAGAAATTTTTTGGCCTGCTTATGCTGTCGGCTCTATTGACCGGCTGCACCTCGATCACCAACCTCGCCCCAACTCATTACCCGCGAGACCCTTCGGGTTTCTACCGGGTTGAAGCGGAATGGACCACTCACCGCCAAGCGGTCCGGCCCGATTCCTTGAAGCCTCTGGTGGTGGTGAACAATTCGGAAACCTATCCGATGCAACCCGTCCCGCTGGTGGCCGACCGATGGCAGGCTTTTATTCCGGTGCCGGCGGACAAGGACATGGTCCTCTACCATTACAAGTTCGATTTCCTCGACAACGCTTTCGGCGGCCCGCGCGCCAACAGCATGATGTCGCGCGACTTCGAATTGCGCATCAAGCAATGAGCGGCCGCGCCGTCACGGCGCACCCGCTCCGCGCGGCTCGAAGGCCGCTTCGTACAATCGGATAAAATCCTTCTCGCCAACGGGACGCGGATTAAAGCTGGCGGTCCATTGCCTGGCCGCCTCCGCCGCCAGCACTGGGATGGACGAGGGCGTTACCGCGCAATCGGCCAGCGAACGGGGCATGCCAGCCAGATTCAAAAGCCAATCCACTTTTGCCGCCAACCCGGCAGCTTTGGTTTCGCACAATTCATCGTAGAGGCGAGCGGTTTCGGGATCGGCGGCGTTAAAACGGATGACAGCCGGGAGCATTAATCCGACGGCTTGTCCATGCACGACGCGAAAATGCGCGGTCAACGGATTGGCCGCCGCGTGCGCAGCGCCGAGCATGCTGTTCTCGATGGCCAAGCCACCCAGCGCCGCGCCTTGCAACATGCCCGCGCGTGCCGCGAGGTCCCCGCCGTTTTGCAGAACGCGCGGCAGGGATGTCCCGCACAGGCGCAACGCCTCCCGCGAATAGGCCAGTGAGAGGGCGCTGCGCTTTTTGGTCACCGCCGTTTCCAAGGCGTGCGAAAGCGCGTCAAGGCCTGTGCAGGCGGCGACACGCGGCGGTTGGGAAAGCGTCAGCGCCGGATCCAGAATGGCGATGCGCGCGGCGGCTTTGGGATCGCCACAAGCCATCTTCTGGTGGGTCTCGACGTCGGCGATCAGGGCGAAGGATTGGCACTCGCTGCCCGTGCCGGCGGTGGTCGGAATGGCGATGAGCGGAAGCATGGGCCGCGCCGCCTTGCCCACGCCCTGGTAATCCTGCATCCGCCCGCCATTTGTCAATAAGAAATTACAACCCTTCGCCGTGTCCATGCTGCTGCCCCCGCCCAAACCAATGAAGCCGTCGATGTCGGCGTTTTTGGCCGCCGCCAGACAGGCATCGACATCGGCCGTGGTCGGGTTCTCCCGCACTTTGTCGAACAGGACCGCCGTGACGCCGGCTTGCTCCAAAGACTGGAGCACAGCTTGGGCGTGGCCGGCCGCCACGACGCCGGCGTCGGTGACGAGGAGGACCTTTTTCATGCCCGTGACGCGGGCCAGTTCGCCCGTGCGCGCCGAGGCGCCGATGGCAAAAACGATGCGCGTGCGCGATTGATAGTCGAAGGAGCCGGCGGACGAAAAGGAGGAGCTCATTTGGCAATCTCAAGGGCGCGCCGCTTGTAGAGGAATTCGAACATGTTGCCTTCGTGCGGCTGGTCCCAGGAAACGGTCATGGTGGAAATGGGCCCGATGTTCAGTCGCTCGATGAGAGGCGATTCCACCAATTGAGCGATGAACGCCTCGTCGCGTGTGATGGCGGTGACGGCCAGCGACGGCCCGATTTTTTCGAGCATGGCCGCCTGCGGCACCGTCACGACGCTGGCGTAAGGACTGAGAAACTCGCGGTTGGCCAGCGGGTGGTTGAAGGACTCGCACAGCACGATGGTGGGGCGAAGATAAATCCCGCCTTCAAATTGGACTTTTCGCGGGCCGTCGCGGAACGCCGCCGTCACGTCGCGCGCGCCGGGAGTCTTCAGGCCCTCCTCAATGGCGCCGTCGATGAATTCGGCCATCTTGGGATTGGCAAAGCCGGCCAGCCGCGCGTTTTCATCCGCAGCGGGCAATGGCGCGACGGGTCCCAGTTTGCGCGCCAGTGCTTCGGCGATTTCGTTCGCGTATTTCGGCACGACGACGGCGGAAGCGTTGATGCAACTGCGCCCCCCGTTGTCCGAAATGGAAGCAACCATCAAGTCGATGAACTCCGGCCAGCGCTCGATTTGATCCTCGCCGATGAGTATTTTGCTGTAGCCGGGACCGTGGATTTGAATGGCTGGATTGTTGGCGTAGGCCGAGGTGGTGTTTTTGTCACCGAAAATAAGCGCGCGTCCGCAGCCCCGTAGAATCTCGCCCGCGCCCTCGTGATCAGTGGGATAAAATCCGAACGCCTCCGCGGGACAACCGGCGGCGATGAAGGCTTGGATCAAGCGATAGGGCGTCCAAGGCTCCTCGCGCCCCGGCTTGATGACGACGGGAATTTTCAGCGGAATGGCAGGCAGCCAGAGGGAATTGACGGCCGGCGAATTGCTCGGCATGACCAGCCCGAGGCTTTGTGAAGCCGGATAGAAACAGAGGCGCTCGCCAAGCCCCTTGTCCAGAATCGAAAGATCCAGCCCGCGCGTCAGACCGCTCAAAATGGCCGGCATGTTCGTCAGCGCCGCGTGGATTTTGGCCATGTTGCGGCGCACCATCACGTGCGGCAGGCCGCTGCTGGCAGAAAGCGATTCCAAGTATTGACGCGGCGATTGCGTCGTGCCGCCGCTGAGCGGCAGAGTGCCTTCCAGGAATTGCGCGCCGGCCTGGGCGCAAATTTCCAGCAGTCGCGCGACGGTGGGTTTCTTCAGCGCCGCGCGCGCATCCGTTATGCGTGCCAAGTCTTTGCGGATGATGCCGGCATTGACCTGGCTCAACGTGGCCAGAACTTCGCCGGTGCGGCAATCGACGATATTGCTGCGATCGAGACTTTCGTAAGCTCGTCCGCGGCGCAGAGCTGGGATGTGAGGAATTGTCATTCGCAAATCAACTCGTTCCAAGATATAGGGAATCCCTTTCATTTCCAGCGTGATTTATTGGGAAATGGATGACTTTTATGCGCTTTCTTCGCTCAAGACATGCGTCGTCGCCTGTCTCGTTCCAACGCAGCCTCCAAGAGTTCCGGCGAAATAAAAATGTTGGTCTGACGAAGCTTTGAAATCACGGCGGTCAATTCAATTTTTCTCAACTCTGCCATCCTTTCCAGGCAGCCAACTGTGCCGATCGGGATCAAGCCCAGGCGCCGGGCGGCGGCGCGACCATCCAGATCATCCATCAAAACGGATGATGTTTTCGTCTGCAATGCCAACTGTAGCGCCGCCGTTTCGCCTTTGTGGAGAGATGCAAGCGGGTATAAGTGATCCACTGGCTCAACCTTCAACCAAGGCGGAGGATTTACCATCCAATCCTTTACTTTTTGGGGAGTGGAACTGTGCAGCAACTCATAACGCACTTCCGGAGGAATCAAAAGCCGATCAAACAAGGCCGAAAGCGCGTCAACACAGTCAACGAGAATGAGGTAATGAAGCGGGCCGGCGTCGGAAACGACGGGGCCGCTCATTGGGCCGCTAGATTCCGCAAGGTGGCGAGATCACCGGCAAAGTCTTCGCTTTCGTAGGCGCGGAAAGCGCTGATTTCCTTCAAAAAGGCGTCCGTCTGCCAGCGATCCAAGTCAAGCATTTTGCTCACCTGGGCATGCGTGATTCTCCCGTTTCGGTAGGCTTCACTGACCAGAGCTTCAAAAGCACGCCGGGGCAAATCAGCAGGAGCGGCCCCAATGGCTCTTACCAATTCATCCGGCACGGAGATTTCAATAATCGCGGACATGCTTTCTTCTTATAAACGTAATCTGCCACATTCGAGCCGCTTCGTCGAGATGATAAGCAGGAAATCATGGCAACTCTCCAAATGGGATTATTCGTCTTGCCAGCATAACGAGTCTTGGGCGAGCTAGTACCCGTCTCACATTCGAGTTCTAATATACGCCTTCGACAATGTTTTTTTCCATCGCTCCGAACGGCCGCACCTCGGCCACGCCGTCCCACGAGTAGGGAGCGCGCGGTGCGCGGCGGATGGCCTCGTCCCGTTCCAGGAAGCGCGGCATGAAAAACTCGCGCGTCAGCGTCGTGAGTTCGACGCGGCCCCATTGGCCGTATTCAACCAGTTTGGTCGTGTTATTCGGATCAACCACGCGTAAGACGGCGCGCGGTTGCGGTGCGTAATAGGTAATCGAGAAATTATCCTCGGGCCGCAGCGGCACGCTGGCGGCCAGGCCCATCAAAGTGTTGCCATAAGTGGGATAAAAACCGATGCGTCCTTCCAAAACTTCTTCGACGATGTAACGCACATATTGCGGGGCCATGGTTGTGCCGCCGCAAAAGACGCCGCGAATTCCGGCTTCCCAAAGTTCGGTCTTCTCGCCCAATGCTTCCAGCAATTTGGGCGTGGTGAAAAGTCCGCTGACTTTCCGATTCTTGAGAATGGTCACGGCCTGATCCACGACGTGGTCCATGTAAGCGCGCGCGACCTCGAATTGTTTGCCGGCCAGCACGCGCTTGACCCAGCGCGGATCAAGGTCAATGAAGTAACAAGAGCTGCCACGGAAATTGGCCAGGTGCTCGATGGCCAGTCGCAGGCGGCGGGGGCCGGTCGGCCCGACCATCAACCACGCGCCGCCGGGAGGGAAATGGGCGTCGTCGAGCTTGGCGGAAAATTCTTCGTAATCGACTTTGTAATCATCCCAGCCGATGCGTTGCTTGGGCATGCCAGTGGTGCCGCCGGTTTCAAAGATATTGAACGGGCGGCTTTTGAATTTCTTAGGCACCCAGACCTCGGGCTGGAGGTCGCGCAGCCATTCATCCTGGAAGTGCGGGAATTTTTCCAGGCTGCTGAAGTTTTTGACTTCGGTGGCGGGATTCCAGCCGGCTTTCTTGGCCCAATCGAGCCAGAACGGGGAGCCGGTCTCCGGCGAAAAATGCCACTGCACGATTTCGCGCACGTGAGCGTCGAGTTTTTGTTGGGCCGCGGTCACGGCGTTGGAATCAATTTCGGACATGTGTCAAGTATTGGGTGTTGTGGTCGAGCGGGTCGGGAAGTATTTCGCAATCGTCGCCTGACTCGGAGGCGGCGTGGCGAGAGAAAAGAGAATGACGCACAGAATCGAACCGAGAACCATCGGAAACACGGTCATGTAACCGTTGAGGAAGCGGACGTCGCCGTTGGGTGCGCGGGAGAGAATGACCGTCGCGCCGTCGCCCTCGCCAATCTTCCAGATGATGTCCAGCTTCGGCTTGGCGGCGGCAGGGGCGGTGGAGGCTGGCTTGGCGCCGGGGGCTGTTGTCGCTACTCCGCTTGGCGCGGCGTTCTGGTTGGATGAGGCAGCGTCAAATGAAACGCTGGCTGGCCCGGAGGTTCCGTTGGTCCGATGCACGGTAAGAGCGGCCTTGCCAGTTGCGCTATCCGGGGAGGCGGCTGTGGTTGCGACGGCGTTGGTCGAAGGCTTCGCGCCGCCGGGCGGTGCGCCAGGTGCAGGCGCCGGTTTGCCTTGGAGGAAACCGGTGCCGATTAGCGTTACAGCCACAAAAACAGTAGCCGCCAACGCACCCCATTTGGTGCTGCGCTTCCAAAATAGCGCCGCCACCATCACCGGCGCCATCGCCGCGAATCCAGAGAAGGCGTAACGAATGGCGATCTCGAATATCCCCTGCTTGTCCTTCAGCTCCAGCGCGACCAGATAGGCGATGACCGTGACAACTACAATAAATCCGCGCGCGAAATGAACGGAGCGCGTTTCGCCGAATTTCTCGCGTCCGCCATAATGGACGAAGACGTCCTTGGTGAACATCGTGCTCAAGGCCAGCACCTGATGCGCGTCCGAACCCATCACCGCCGAAATGATACCCGCGCCCAATAACCCAGCCAGCCAGGCCGGCGCGTAAGTTTGCAACATGCGCAGCAGGACGCCATCGGGATCGGGAATTTTGCCCAGCGTGGCAAATCCGAGCACGCCCAGAAACACGCAAGGCAGCCAGATGGCCAGAATGGCGATGGGATAGGCAATGACCGTTTGTTTGAACGCCGTGACGCGCCGCGCGGAAAAACACATGATTGCCATGTGCGGAAACATGATCGAGGAAAGCGGAATCAAGGTGTAACTCCAGAAAAGTTGCGGCGGCATTCTGTCGCGCGTGATCAAATAACGCGTCTTGGGGTCCGAAGCTAATTTGCCCATGTAATCGCTGAAACTCAGTGGCAGGGCGTGACTAATCCATGCCACCGCCACGGCGCCGAAGCAAAGGAACAAAGTCGTTTGCAGGATGTTCACCCAGACCGTCCCGCGCATGCCACCGAGGAAAACATTCAGCGTCACGACCACGGCCACGACCGCGCAGCCCCACGCATAAGGAATAATCGGTTGGTGCGTGTCGGGCGACATGGATATGTCGGCCAGAACAGTGCCCCCGCCCATGATGCTGATGATCATGTAAGGGACCAGCATGGCCGCGCTCAAGGCGAAGATGGCAGTGCCGATGTGATTGCATTCCCAGCGGTCGCGGAAAAAGGAGACCTGCGTTTGATGCCCGAATTTTTTCCCCAGCGCCCACAGCCGCGTGCCGATGAAGAAAATCGTCAAAGGAATGACAAAGCAGGACGAGGAGGCCATCAACCCGTAAATGCCGATGCCCTGCCGGTAGGCCTGCCCGGAACTGCCCAGGATGGCGAAGGCGGTCATGTTGGTGGCGAAGATTGACAAGAAGAAAACCAGCGGGCCGATGGAGCGGTTGGCGAGGAAGAAGTCCTCGGTGTTTTCCTTGCTTTTCTTGAACGCGATGCTGCCAATGACCGCGATCACCGCCAGGTAGGCCAGAATGACAACGACAGGAATCATTTAGCGGGCGGGTCCTGTTCTTCGAGATGCTTGGGCCAGGCGAAGGCCACCAACACCGCCATCAACGCTGAGGCCACAATGGAATAGCCCGCTTGATAAGCCAGGCCGATGGGGAGAAAGCCGAAAACCAGCGGATCGGACTTGCTCCAATTCCAGATGTCCTGGTGCGCCGCGTACACGGCCAGGATGAGCAGCAGCAACAGCAGTTTTTTC
>DASYNM010000077.1:0-15033 GCA_036008545.1 Verrucomicrobiia bacterium | reverse complement strand
TGTCCTGCGTGGCCATAGGAGTGTACAAAAACAGGGCGAATTCGGGCTGGGCACGAATTATTCGATGGCCTAATGACCCCCAAAATCTACTTTCCTGAAAAAAAGTGAACCGCGCTGCCTTTCCGCCATCTCCAGGACAATTGGCGAGCGGAAGCCGAGTCTAGCCGCAGGACCAACTTGTCCTCCTCCTCAAGGACTGACCCTCCCATCGAGTCTTGCTCTGAGGACAAGTGCGGCCTGGTGTCGGCACGCTGGCACGCAGGCTGCTTGCATGGTTGGTGCGTGATTAACAAATTATGCAAGGTTCACTTATGAAAAATTCAGACACAGCAAATTCGCAAGGTTCTTCCAAATCCGCAACGCCGCAGGATATGGGATTTTCTCCGTGGCAGCGTTTAAAAAGCAAACGCATTTCGTACTTAACGCTGCCGTTGCTTATCATGGCGACCGTGACGGAGTTCGTTATTTTGGCCACCGGCTGGAAATATCAGCAAGTGGTCTGCCTGCCTTCCGGCATGGGCGTCACCTTTTTTGGCATCGGCCCGATTGGCGCCACCATCCTTGCGGTGGAGTTGCTCAAGCTGCCGTTGGCCATTTGGACCGCCTCGCGCCAAGGCCTGGCCAAAGGTCTGATGCTGATCGTCGGGTTGCCTTTGATTTGCCTGCTCACCTTTCAATTGGTCAAAGATATGGCGGTCTATGAAATGGGCGTTGCGTTGACGCCGGCCAGCCAGATGCTCAAAGAGGCGAGCAAAGAGGAAGTCAAAATCATTCAACTCAATGGTGAATTGGCGAATATCGGTGACAAGAAATCCGACCGCGATCGCAAGCTGAGCGAGTTGGCCGCCCGGAAGGCCAAGGCCAAGGGCGATCTCGAAGAGTCGCTTAAGCGCAACGAGGAAGCGCGCCAGGACGCCATTTCCCTGACGGATTATCAGAAGAAAGAGTTGGCCGACGTGCAAAGCCGCGAGGCCGCCATGATCAAACAGTTTGATGCGGACACCGAACAGCTCAACAAAGCCCTGACCGATTTGCGCGCCCGCCACGAAACCGAAGTGGGCCGAGCCACAACCTGGAACGCCGAGGAGGCCCGCCTTGACAACATCTATAAAGCGAAATTGGCCGATTACACCAATCGGAAAGACGCTTATGACAAAGAGGAGGCGGATTACGAGAACGCCAACGCTCTCAGGCGTTCGTTCATGAAGAAACCCATTGATCCCGGAGTGCCACCCGCGCGCGATTCCAACACGATTCTTAAGCCTGCCACGCTCGCAGAGATCGACGATCAAATCAAAGCCAAGGAAGCTGAACTGTTAACCGTCAATAACCAGCGCCGCGACCGTGTGGCCCAAGTCGAGAATGATGCCCATCGGCTGCGCGAGGAATTTGACACTCGCTCCAGCACCAAGCGTGAGGAATCGGACCACAAACGCGAAGAATTACTGGCTTCCCAGGCCGCGATGGCCACGCAGTGGACGGCGGAAGAGAAGGGGATTAACCAGGAATATGAAGATTCCGCTCACAAGGCTGACGGGATCCGTGCTCAACTTGAGGACGCTCAGAAAAAGGCGGAAAGCTTTTACGAAATGCGTGAGACCGCCATTCAAAACACGCAGGTGCATCGTATTGCCACCACGGTCGAAATTTTGCGCGGCTTGATCAAAGGCCGGCCCCCGGTCTCCATCAAGCTGACCGCCAAAGAGCGCGGCGATTTGTACACGGACCAGATCAGCATGGTGCGGATTTGGGTTTATCCGGTGCTGGCATTCATCGTTGCTTTCCTGCCGACCTTGATGGTTGAGATCGGATTCTCCACCGTATTCCAGCCCGAGGAACAGCGCCGGCCTTATCGCATGGGCTTCTTGGGTCGCCGCCTGCATTGGCTCTACATGCGCGCCGGCCGTCTAAAGATTTTGCGCGCCGAACGCATCGCTAGCGAGGCCTCGGGTGAGATCGCCGCTCGCGACAGAGCCCTGGCCGAAGCCAAGGCTGCCGCGGATACGGCATTGGTTGAGAAAGAGACGGAACTGCAAGCCACTCGCGAAGCCCTGAGCGTTGCCGCAGCCCGGCACAACGAGCAGTTGAAGAAGATTGAAAAAGAGCAAGAGGAGCAGGCAAAGATCAAGAACGACGAATGGATGGCCAAATTTGCCGGCATGGCTGATTCGCTTAACCGCACAGTCGTGGAGAAAGACGCCCTGCGCGACTTGCAGAAGTCCGAGATCGAGCGCCAGATTGCGATGCGCCAGAATGCGTGGTCGGATCGCCTCACTCAAATGCGCCAGGAACTGGACGACCAGCGCACTGCCGCCGAAACGGAGCGCACGGCCATGATGCAGGCCCATCATCAGAAATTGATGGACGTGACGGAAGATTGCAAAACCCAGGTGTTTCAGGCCCGCCGGCAGGCAGCCGACGCCGAATTGGGCACGGTGGAAGCTTCAGCCAAGCTGAACCATGACTTGAAGGAAGCCTTGCACGCCCGCGATACCGCCGAAGCTCAGTTGAAACAGCAGTCTGATTCCTTCTCCATCCAATTATCGCAAACCAGGGAGGACGGCGCCCGCGAGTTGGAGAAGGTTACCCGCCAGGAGAAGCACCGCTTCGACCGGCAGCAAATGGAATTTGCCAAGACGATTCGCCAGCGTGAAGAGGATTTTGAACATCAACTGCAACAGTGCCAGCAGGAATTGTCCCTCGGCTTTGACGCCCGCCTGGTGGAGAAAGAAGCCAAGCTCGAACAAGATGCCCGCCGCCGCGAAGCGGAACTGACGCGCCAATTCGAGGCCCGCGCCCTTGAAGTTGACGCGCGCTGGAAACAAGAAGTGCAGCAGCGGGAAGAAACCGCCCAAGCCAGGCTCAAGCAACGCGAGCAGCAATTGCAGGCGCAAGCGGAGGCCCGTCTGAACGAAGTGCAAACGCAGGCGGAGCAGGAGTTGCGTCGCCGCGAGTCGGAGTTGCTCCGCCAGCTCGAAGCCCAAGTGCGAGAGGCCGATGCACGTTTGAAATTGGAATTGCAGCCGCGGGAACTGGCTTACCAGGCCAAGCTCAAGCAGCGCGAACAGGAATTGGCCCTCAAGTCCGAGGCTCGCGAAATCGAATTGCAAAAGAAGTGGGCCGCAGACTTGCGCGTCCGCGAGGAAGAATGGGAAGTTCAGGCCCAGGCGCGCGTCCGTGCCACCGAGACCCGGCTGGCTCTCGAGGTGCAGCAGAAGGACGAAGCTGCCCAAGCCAGGGCCAAGCAACGCGAACAGGAATTGGTCGCCCAGATCACTGCGCAATTGGAAGCCCGCCAGAAGGCCGCGCAGTCGCAATGGGAGACGGAAACAGAGAAGAAGACCCGCAACGCCGTCGAACCCTTCAAGGCTCTGCTGGTTCGCACCGAGAAGGAGCGCGACGAAGCCTTGCATATCGCTTCCGAGAGCGCCCGCCAAGTCCAGAGCTTGGAAAAGAAATTGACCGAAGCATCCACCTTCCTCAACGGCTGGAGAAACGGAAAAAATCTAGTCGGCGCGGATCGATAAGAAGTTTGTGGAACCACGGGAGTTGATCCCGTGGTTTCTTCGGTTCAAGGACTGAGACGTTGGTTGAACTGAAGAGCTGATTGGAATTTGCCCGACTGCGCTCGAAATCAGCCGCCTCGACGATGATTCAGCCTGGCATCGGCCCAACAATCCCGGCAGTGTCTTAGCCAGGGCGAGGATCAAGGATTCACCAATTCCCAAAGGGTTGACCGAGTGGACCGTTCGAGTTGTTTTCTTGCCGACTTCATTACGAGGTGCAAGACGTTTTATCCAAGCGAAGCTGCACCTTCGAGATTGCGCAATTAGGTCATGGCGCGTCACCGCACGGACAAGGCCTTCTCCACCGCTGCGCGAATAGCCGGCCCGCGCATGTCCTTGGCCAGGAATCTGCCGTCGGGGCTGATGAGAAAAAATGATGGAATGCCCTGGACGCCGTATTGATCCGGGAGCTTGGCTTTCGACCATTCACCCAGAAAACCCTGGCGCCATTTGAAGCCGCGCTTCTTCACGAAATCCTGCGGGGTCTTGGCATCGTTATCGAGGCTCAAACTGATCATGACAAATTCAGGATTCGCGCCAAATGACTTCCACGTGTCCTCCAAGTTCGGCAACTCGGCCACGCATGGGCCGCACCAAGTCGCCCAAAAATCCAGCAACACATATTTTCCCCGGAAATCGCTCAGCTTGAGCGGCTGACCGTCGAGTGTCTTGACCTCGAAATCAGGAGCCGACGCGCCGAGCTTTATGTCTTTTGCCACGGTCAACTCCAGCTTGCCCAAGTCCAACGGTTCATCCACCGGGCCGTTGGGCATCTCGGGCACTTCCACCTCGCGTCCGACAGTTCCGATGAGCGGTCCTGGCATGAATTCTTGTGGGCCGGGTTCGTTGAACTGAAGGCGTAAATTATATTTGCCGGGCAGCACGTCGTCGATACGGAAGGAGCCGTCCGAATTAAATTGGACGGCATAGTTGCGGTTATTGGCCAACGCCTGTTTCATTTCCGGTGAATTATTCCAGGCCTCGGCTTGCTCCGCCGTTTTGAGGGGCGAAGGCGGCTTGGGCATTTGTGTTCCGAGAGTGTGAAATCCGGAGGTCCAATCGATAACGCGCGCAGGATCATTGGGCGCCACTTTGCCGATCAACGCGCGTCCTTTGCCGCCGTAGTCCACATAAGTAACTGCGCCGCTCTTCACTTCCAACGGTTCGATGTGGCTCCAGCTCCAGCTATGGGGACCGCTCGCATATAACCGAACTACAAAGCGCTTGCCTGGGGGCACGTCGTTGAGAACGAATCGGCCTTGGTCACCGGTCTGCGTGCGATAGCTATCGAAATCGTATTGCAGGTTCATATTTCCGCCACCTTGCGTTGCCGTGACCATGACCGATTGGTTCGTGGCTGCTTTGCGACCATTGCGCGCTGTGCCTTCTATGCGGCCCCACGGCTGCAGCGTCATTGCAAGCTTGCCCGAAAGTTGATCCAACTTCGTCTCGGCGTAGCCTTGCGGCCCCACAGCTACCACCTCCGACGCGTAGCCTGCCGGCAAGGCAAATTTTCCCGCTTCATCGGTCCTGACGACGTTGTTGAGGGCGCGATTTTGACCAATACCGGATAGCTCCTTGTCCTTCAGCATGGTGTACTCGCCGTTTAACAAAGCGACTTGAACACCGGCGGCAGGTTTTCCATCCGTAAGAGTCACGGTTCCTTCAAAACCTGAGCCCCTTTTCAATTCAAAATCGTTGGTGAACCAGCCTCTGTAAGCAACAGCCGAGGAAACAGCAGGCAGATAACCGTCGGCTTCCACCAGAAGACGGATCATGCCGCCATCGAGCTGGTGGTTTTGGTAGAAATATTTTCCGTTGCCCCCCGGGATCGGATTGTTGCGCTCCCAGTTGACGTCATCTCCGGAATAAATGCGGCCGACGGTGATTCGAAATTGCTCGATAGGCTGTTTCGTTTCCGCGTCCACCACCTTGCCCGAAATCAGTCCTACCTTATCCAGCACAATGTCAGCAGGCTCAGACAAAGATGGCGAGAGAGACCGAGTCAGCGCCTCGTAACCGTCCTTGCTAATCGAGTAGGTGGCGTCTTCGTTTGGAGCAGATTTCCAATCGAAGCGGCCTTGATCGTCGGTTGTTGTTGACCATTTCGGGAAGGGCGCATCAGCCCACGACTGCAACGCGACGGTCACGCCAGCGATGGGCTTGCCATCTGTGTCAACAACTCGACCTTTCAGCGGTTTACCCGGCGTGAGTTTAAAATCGACTGGCTTTGTGTTGTCATCGAAATTTACGTCGTCCAACTGAGGCGAAAAGCCTTCAGCGGCAACTGAAACTGTCCCGTGGCCCGCCGCCATGAGTTTGAACTTGAATCGACCCGCTACATCGGTGTTGGTCAAGCGTTCCTTCGGATCTTCAACAAATTGTTGAAAAAAAACCTCGGCGCCGGCCAGGGGCTTCCCGTTTCCGTCGGCGACTACGCCCTCGACGGTAATTCCCGGTTTCATCACCAGCACAGCCTCCAACCCGAGCAGATCAGCTCTCGAGACTTCTCCGGGAGCGACGCTCTCCGAAGCCGACATGTTATACATCGCCGGGCGAAAATCGGGGTGGCTCACATTGAGCGTCAGCGATTTGAAATCCGTCGGCAAACTTTCCGTGGTCCATTTTCCGGCTGGATCGGTCGTGACGGAGTCCGCCTCCAGTTCCGTGTAGTCGCCCGCTTGGTTGCGTTGGATGGTGCTCACGCCCAAGGTGGCTCCGTGGATCGGCTTGCCGTCGGGATCACGAACCACACCGCCGATGGGCGCGCCTTTCTTCAACTTCACTGTCCATTCGCCAGGCATCGCGCCATTGTTCCACTCGGTCAAGGATGTGACATATCCGGTCCGGCCCACGCGCAAGGCCAGTGTCTGCTGATTTTTTGAAACCAGATTGATCTCACACTGGCCGTTTGCGTCGGTCTTCAAATCTCGCGGTGGCAGAGCCAGACTCATGGCAATCATCTTGGAAGTTTCGATGGCGGCATCCTGCAACGGCTTGCCGCTGTCCGCATCGAGCACCGTCACTTGCATTTTTTTGGCATCCTTGGGGCCGGGCCCGGGACCCAGCTTGGCCATCAGGTCTCGAGTGTTGGGATCTGTTTCCCAGAACAGCGCGGTTTGATAGATGTCTCCTGAAAAACTCACGTTCAGGACTTGGTTGTGCAAGTGACAGCGCAAAAGTGGAATGACCGGACCGTATTCGAGCATCTGGATCATTTTCTTTTCCTTCAACGTGAGTTCCTTGCCATCTTCGCCACTTGTGCCCGCGGTGGCCTGGCTGAATTCATACGTGTAAGAAGTGCGCATCTTTGGATCGGGGTAGCCCCACAATTGAGATCGACCCGTGCGAAGCTCCACCGGTGACATCAAGACATTGGGGTCCGAAAGAAATTCTGGAAAAAGGTCGGAGAGCCAGTTCGGCAAGTCGCCATGCTTTTTTTTGTAAGCCTGAATGGCGTCGTAAATTTTGCGCAGGTGCTGCTTATCGGTCTCGAGCTCCCGTTCTTCCAGGCTTTGTCCGCCGGCCGCCTGCGAATCTTGGGCGCGAACGTGCGGATGAAAGACCAGCCATGCAAGAGCCGCGAACACGAACGCCCGCCCAGCGCTGGCAATAATGTTATGCCGAGTCACCTTCGCCCGCGTGGTCTGAGTGAGAGTTTTCATGTGATCTTTCGCGCTTGGGCCGCGCCAGAAATGCGTTCAGGCCATGCCCCGCAACCGTCGTATGACCCATTCCACTGATAGCAGCCCAATGATCGTTCCGAGCCACCATGATTTGTCCCAATACGGCGTCTTGCGATATTCTACCGTCGCCGGTTTGGCGCCACCCATGGCATTGGCCATGGGCACGGCGTCGTTCTTCTGTGGCGAAAAAACCTCCCCGCCCGACCACCGCGACAGCGCTGCCAAATTTTCGGGCTTGGCCCGGATGTCGGCCATTTCCCAATCGGCATCCTCGCCAACCAGAATCTGCTGGTCGTCCGCCGTTTTGCCGTCTTTGAAAACGGCTGTGGCCTGCAACCGGAATTTCCCCGTGCCTGGCAATTTCACGTTGGCCTGATAGCTTCGTTGTTCCTCGGAGTAAATCGCGCGTACGCTTTGCACTTCCGTGTCGCCGTCCATCAAGTGAAGCGTGACCCCGGCATCGCCGACATCCTGCCCGCCGCGATTGGCCGCGCGGACGCGGACCGGGACTTCCAGATTGGGCGCGCAATATGTTTGAGCGAGTTCGAGGGAAACAAGGTTATGGTCGAAATCAAATTTGTGCGCGGAAAGCCAGCGGATGGAGTTGAGCCAGAACTGCTTGAAGTATCGCGAGTCACAATTGCGTTCCGTGAGCGGAAGGTTCGGATCTATTTTTTCGCCCCAGATAGTCTCGAACCATTCACCCCAAAGATAGGTGGTGTCGGTGGTCAGAGCCATGGTGCGGCCTTTGCCAACCTCCTGCGTTGCCAGAATGATCGCCGGGCCGAAGGGCGTCCGGTCGGTCGGATGCTCCAGCAAGACCGAGGCGCCTGGTTTGGCGCGGGACACTCGATTGTAGCCTTGCAATTGCGGAAACTTGGTAGTCCAAATCGCGCGATTTTCCTCCGGATCACTGCTGATGCGCATAATTGGATGCGTCCACGCGCTGTCGAGCACGTTGGGGTGAAAAGTATCCGAGGTCAAATCCGCCTGGCCTTCCATCGCCACCGGGATCAAGTTGTCAATAATGGTATTCTGGTAGCCGCCCGCGCCGAACGAAGTATGTCCGCCCACCATGGCAAATCCGCCGCCGAATTCAGTGATAAAGCGTTCCGTGTTTTGCAATTGCTCCGGTGTGAAATCGTCCTTCGAGACATCGCTGAAAATCACCACTTGATACTTCAGTAATTCCTCCAACGTTCGCGGATAACCCTGGGTCGGATGCTGCACGCGATAGATTTTATCGCCGTTCTTTGGGTCCACGTAAGCCACCTTGTCATACAAAGAAGGCGACGCGCCATACTGCTCGACGTAAAGCGTCCTGACCTGAATGCCCGGCGTATCTTCCAGCGCGTGCTTGAGATAGAGAGGTTGAAAAGCGCCGTTCTCGTCACCGCTGGCTTCCATATAAATCACGCGCAAGACCTGATCCACCACCGTCAGGCCAAACTCACGTCGATTATTCTCGGTTAGACGTTCGCCGGATTGCACGGGAATTTCCGCCACGAATGTTTGAAAACCCGGCAGCGCCGGAGTGAATTCAACCTCGACGCGTTGGCTGCCCTCGGCAAGCTGCACCTTGCGCTCCGCCAGCACTTTGTTGTCCTTAAGCACACGCAACGGGACCGTTTGGCCGTCGAAGCCGGAGGAGCGTAGGGTCACCACGGCCTTTGTTGTTGACTGATTCAGCAGCGCGCGTTTGACCTGCACGTTCTCGACCACGATGTCCGGCGGCTCATTGGTCGCGCCCAGTGACAGGGTGTGAATCGGAATTTTTCGCTGGCCAAAAGACTTGGCGATGGCTTCGGCGCTTTGCAGTGAATTATCGCCGCCATCCGAGAGCAAGACGACGCTTGCGGGAGGATTCTGCGCAGTCGCAGTCGCGAGATTTTCCAGGGCGCCGGCCAGGGCGGTTCGATTTCCGTCTGCCACGGCTGTGTCGAGATTGGGCAGCGGAAATAGGTTGCTGCCGAAGCCATAATAGGAAACAGAGAATTTTTCCGGCAATTTCAATTCCTCCCTCACCCACTTTTTCGCCAGGTCCAGACGGCTCGCCCCGTTGTCCTTCCAAGCCATGCTCCGAGATGTGTCCACGAGCACCGCCACGTAAGCGGGTTGAAAATGCCGGATTTCCTCCACCCGTTGCGGGTCCAGCAGGCAAATCACCACGACGGCAAGCGTGAACAGGCGCAGCACGAGCAAACCGAGCCGCAAGCCGGCGTTGGCGCCGCCGCGCGCTGCGTGGTAGCTCCAGCCCATCAAGGCCGTGATGAGCACACCGCCAGCCAGCCACCATCGCCAATCCGGATTGTAGGTAAATTCAACCACGACGCCTTAATTAAAAACGGCCAGTGCTATTGCGCGTAAGACAGACGGCGCAAATACTCCGAAATCAACGGCTCGAATTCTTTCGGGTATTCTTCCGTCGCCATGTCGGTGGCCTTCGGGTTGTCATCGAGCAACTGTTCAAGGTCGGTGATGATGCCGGAGAGGCCAGAAAGGCCGAAGCCCGCCGATTGCATGGCGGAAGTCGAATGTCCACGCGCGATCTGGTTGGCCGCCCGGCCGAGGTGCGCTGAGACTTGTTTCATGCCGCGACTCAGCCCAAGGCCCACGCGCGGATCTTTTCCAGACAATTCGCGCAATTTCTCGGCCAGCGCCGCTGCCTCGTCACTCAAGCGTTGTTGCTGCTCGTCAATGGTTCCGCTGGCGCCGGGACTTGCGGCGTTGTCCGGATTGTCGGCGTCGGACGTGGATTGAGCGGAGCTTTGTCCAGACTTGCCTCCACCGCTCTTGTTACTTTGCGCGAGCGCAGCCGGTTTGTTGGTGTTCTCGCTCTTCGGCGCGGCATCGCTTTGCGACCGGCGATAGATATCAGTCAGCTCGGCTTGCTGTGCGGCGATTTTCTTGGCTTGCGCGATGATCTTCGACAGTTCCTGATCGCGCTGCTTTTTCTGGCCATCCTTGAGTTTTTCAATGGCCTCCAGAACGATTTTGATGCCGCTTCCCTTGCAATGACACATGCCGGCTTCCAATTCCGGCAACAGCCGCGTCACTTGGTACAAATGGTCGAGCGCGTCGTCCTCCGCTTTCAACGCCGTCGGGCGTCTGAGACCGTCCAACTCATTGGCGGCTTTGTCCATCGAATCAATCGCGGCCGCGAATTCCGTCCGCGCTTCCGGCGGCGAAATGCTCAGGATGAAAGAGTCTCGGAAAATCTCCGCGTAAGCTTTGGTCTGGCGCTGAATCGTTGCGACTTCGGGGAACTTGTCGGACACCATCTTGTCTTCGATAGCCGTGGTTGCGGCGATGATTTGTTTTTCAAGCACCAGCAAGTTGACTTTTTGGGCGTTGCCGCCATGGCACTCCGACAACGCCTCGCCTTTGGTCGTGTATTCGATGAAGTAAACCGGCGATTTGCCGACGCCCGGCCCGTCCAGCGTGTTGTTATCCCGCGCTTCGGCATGGTAGGCGACCAATTCATATTCCTTGAGATGCAATGGTGTCAAATCTATTTCGGCATCCGCCGTCGCTTCTTTTTGGTTCACATTTTTCCGGGCGCAGACGACGGTTTGTTCGTCGCCGTTTAATTTGCGAAAAACCAATTTGACATCTTCCACGCCAAAATCATCCGTTACGGAGATTTTCAGCGGCACCTTGCTCGTCGCCTCGGACCGGATGTCCATTCCGGGATCGACAATCTCTACCTTCGGCGGTTCATCCGGCAAAACCTTGATGTGGTAAGGCGTTTCGTTGCCGCCCGTATGTCCGGCCGCATCAGCCAACTCAACCCAATAATAAAGATCGTTCGTCGGTTTCAAATTTGCTGTCCATAGATTTCCTGAGTCGGGCACCAGTTCCATCTTGGGCCCGGTGGCGAAACGCAGCGAGGCCTTGGCCACCTTGTCGCTGCTGGTGATGTGAAAGGCCAATTGGCTGGCGCGGACGATGCTCAGATTCGGATCGTGTTGCTCGACCGGCTTGAGCTTCGTGTAATCGGGAAAGCGCACCTGAACTTTGAAATCCTTGATCTCGGGCGGCAAATAGGTCTTGACCGTGTATTCCGGCGAAACGGCGTCGTTGCCTCTAGCCTCATATTTTACGGTGCCGCTTAAGTTCTTGAGCAGCGTGTCGTAAGTGCCATCCGCTTCCTTGACCATGGACACGGATTGCCATTTGCCAGCGGATTCCTCGCGCCAACGCAATTGCGGGTCCTTGGGCGGGCGGCCCGTGAAGACGGTCTTTATCGATTGGTCGTGGCCAGCCGCAATTTCCACATTGCCCGGTTTGACTTCCACGTGCGTGTAGGTTTTGTCCGACCACGGATTCATCACGCGCGCCCAAGCAGTCAACGAACCAGAGGCCAGCAGCACAAACAGCAACGACGCCGTCAGCGCGACGGCCATGGCGCCGCCTGCGTAAACGAGTTTGTTGTAATAGTTCGTCTCCACCAGCAGCAGGCGTTTGGCTGCCTGCTCCTGCAAGGCCTCCACTAACTCGGGTTCATACTGCTTGGAGGCGGTTCGCTCGCCGCTCAAATACTCGGCGGCGGTGGAGACGACGCAACCGAGTTCGGGGCGTTTGGCTTCCATGTCGAGAGCGACCTGCTTGGCGCTGGTCGGGTTACGAATGAAATGGAAAAGCCGCACCAGCCCGAAAATAACCAGCAATCCTATCACCCCCGCGCCGGCGACGCGCTCGGCCATGGGAAGGATCCACCAATAATCCAATAGCGCCACCGTAAGGAGCAGTGCGAGGCCGGCCGCGCCAAGACTGACCACCCAGGCGAGACGCCGGGCGCGGTCCATGTCGCGCCGCGCGGTATCCAGTCGATCTGCGTTGTATTCAGAATGTTTGTTCATAGCTTTGCTTTTCTTGTTGTCAAGCGAACGTGCGATTGGCCAATACGGTTTCCAGCACCAGAATCACGGCGCCCGCCATCATGAGCGCGCGCCAGAAGTTTGTCTGCCCGTCCGCCGGACCGAAAAGCCCCGCCATCGTTCCGGTGGTGGGCGTGGCCTGGCTGCGGACGAGTTGTCCTTGAAATTCCGATTCCGTAATACCTGCTAAATTGGATTCGCGTTGCGGCGTATTGACGGCCAGGAGGCGAATCGTTTGCCCGGCGGAATCGAGCACCGAATAAAATCCCGGCCGCTCCAGCGGCAACTCAATTTTCCCCTGATCATCGGCTTTGACCGTGAACTCCGCGCCAGCCGGCGGACGAATTCGGAAATCAGCCTTACCATTGGCTGTGCCCAAGTCCAATTCAGCCGTCGCACCCGCCACAAAAGAATTCTCCGGTCGGGTGCCGAGAGATAAATCATCGCCGGCCAGGTAATGGCAGACACCGTGCAGCCACGGCACAAAAGTTTTGTGCTTCGGCCAATCGCTCCAACTTGTGTCAGCCGAAGTGTTCACCAGCACGACGCGTCCCTGACCGACATTTTGGCAGACCAGGAACGGAGTAGAATCTCGAAAGCGCGCAAGCACTTGGGCCGAGTCAACCGGCGTGACGACGTAGCGGCGCCAGAATTCGGGCAATGTCAGATCGCCGCTACGCGGACGTCGGAACGCGGCAAAAACCGTGGACTTGGCATCGAATTCACGCAGACGCCACGAATGCTCGAGTGCGACCGTATCGCCTTCGATTTGGTCGAGCGTTGCCGGCAGCAAGCCGCCAAGCTCGGCGTCGTAATGGCTGGCGCTCAAGCCGTCGCCGACAAAAAGCAGCACGCCGCCGCCGTGCCGCGCAAATTCGAGCAGGGCCTGGCCGCAACCATCGGGCAACTGGCGCAGCGCCGGCACCAAAACGATCTTATACGGCGACGTTGAACCGCCCGCCAGTTTCCCGACCATTGCGTCAGCCGAAACTTTTTCGACGTCAAATAAAGACGGAGGCGCATTGGTTTCGCCGAAACCAGGTTGCAGCGCACTGACGAGGAAAAAACTTTCCTCTTCAAAAACATGCTTGGTCTGGCGCGTTTCAATGCACAAAACTTTCAGAGGAGCCGGCACTTGGAGGACCTGGTAACGCACGTCGTCCAAGGCATACGGGTCGTGCGATTGCAAGTGCGCCTCGATTTGATGCCAGCCGGCTCGGAGGGCTGGCAAAGGCGCGGTGACATTCGTGGTTGCATTGGCACCCAAAGCCATCGGCACGGACGACGCCGCGCGGCCGTCCACCACCCAATCCAAGGCCGACGCCGCGGCGTCCTGCTCCGAATAATTGGCCACCGTCGCCTGGAGTAGGGCGTTTCCTGTCTCCATTGTGAGGTCTGAAATCGCGACGTTCGGCGTGTTGGTGGCGCCGACCGAGAATATGTTCAGCTCGACGTTCTGCGGAATGGAAACGGAATCCAGTTTCTGGGAGCTCTGGCGCTGCAAATCGCTGATGACATATATGCTCAACTCGCCGCGAAGGTCTTTCGCCGATAGGATTTTCACGGCTTCCTGCAAGCCATCGCCCACGTCGCCGGTGCCGAAGCCCGGCTCCAGTTGCTCGATTTTTAGTTTTAAAACTTCCGGCGGGACGAGCGGCGATATAGTGGCGTCGTGTGCGGCGCAATCCACCAGTGCAACGCGATCATCCAATCCCAATTCACTCATATTGCGACGCAGAATGTCCTTGGCCTTGGACCAGCGCGTGACGTCACCATCCTTCGCCTGCATGCTGGCCGAGCGATCCAACACGAAAACGACTTGCCGCTTTTTGCGGCCGCCGTTCAACGCTGCCGCATCGCGCCAATACGGACGCGCGAAGGCCACCACGACCAAGGCTAACAACAGCAGGCGAGTCGCGAGCAGCAGCCAGTTCGACCATTTTCGGCGCCGCCCGGCTTTTTCGTCCTGTTTGACAAAAAATTGGAGCGTGCTGAAGCGCAGCCGCAGTCTTTTCCGCCGCAGAAACAAATGGATCAGGATCGGAATGGCCAATGCGGCCAATCCGGCCAGAAACGCTGCATTGCTAAAAAGCACTCGCGACATAAGGCTGCTCTCAAGGGGCTGATGTTCTCATAAAGCCAGGCGTTTTTCCAGATACGCCATCAAGGCCTTATCCAGCGGCGCATCGGTGCGCAGCGGCAGATAATCGATTTCATATTTTTCACATTCCCTCTCAACGCGGCGCTTGAAAGCACCCATGCGCGCCAGGTATTCCTTCCGAAAACTTCCGGCATGAACGGGCACTTCTTCGCCAGTCTCGGCGTCTTCAAACAAACATTCCCCATCAAAATTAAAATCAAGTTCTTCGGCGGACATGAGATGGAATACGATGATTTCCTGGCGATGATAATGAAGTTGTTGAAACAATCGGAAAATGGTTTCCTCCGACGCCAGCAGGTCCGAAATAATCACCGACAAGCCTCGCCGATTGAAAGTTTCCACGACATGCCAAAGGTCGTCACCCAAAGTCGTTCGCCCTTGTGCCGCCGTGCCAGCCAGTAGATGGAATAGCTCGTCCACATGATGCCGTCCTCCGCGCGCCGGCAACGCCTGCACCGCCCGGTCGCCGAATTGCGTAAGGCCCGCCGCATCGTGTTGCCGCACCATGATATAAGCCAGCGCGGCGGCGAGCAGACGGCCATAGTGAAATTTGTTGTGCTGGCCGAAATCCATCGAGGCGCTGCAATCCAATAGAATCTGGCAGTTGAGATTGGTGTCGTCCTCGAATTGCTTGACGTAAAGTTTGTCCGTGCGGCCCCAGACTTTCCAGTCCACGTAGCGCAAATTGTCGCCGCGCATGTATTGACGGTAGGAAGCGAATTCAGTGCTGTAACCAAGAA
>DASYNM010000076.1:0-5791 GCA_036008545.1 Verrucomicrobiia bacterium | reverse complement strand
AAATTCCGTTACGTTATTCCGTTACGTTATCACAATCACAAGTTATGGAGCCCATGATCAGGATTGAACTGATGACCTCGTCCTTACCAAGGACGTGCTCTGCCAACTGAGCTACATGGGCAAAAGCCAATTTTTTCTGGCATCCTGACCGTGCAAAACGACAAAAAACCATTACCCCTGCCCTTCTCCGCTTTTAAGCGAAGGGGCGTCGGGGCTCATGGCTCCTGCAATCCTGCCCAATAACTTCAACGCCCAAAATAGGGGTGGGCAGCCAAAGTGTCAACGGCTTTTTTCGATTTTTTTTGCCAGTTGGCAATAGGGTGGCAAGGACGGGGAAAATCCGGTATTTCGGGGTCGCCCTCGCGACAAAATTCCGTGCTGCTTGCCCTCATCCTAACCTTCTCCCTCTGGGAGAAAGAACGGCTATCGGATGTCACAGCTAGTGCGAGTGTGTGTCCCGCATATCCAGGCGCGGGAATTCCCAAGAGCCGGCAGACAATTCTCCCTCCTGGACCGGAACCATCCGGTTGGAAGATCGGGAAAGAAAGAGATTTAGACAGGATTTACAAGATGAACAGGATGAATTGCCAATCCGCAAGCGATCACCAAACGGTTAGTCTTTGTTACTGATGCCAATCCCTTTTCTATCCTGGCAATCCTGTTCATCCTGTCAAAATTCAGTTCCTCAACTGAATCGTTACGGTTTTGGAGAGGGCCGGGGTGAGGACGGGCTTTTCAATTGACAGTTTGAAATATCCCGTCGGCAGCACACCTGGGACAGTTTGGGATTGAGTTCAGCCGCCAACACCTTCAAGCTCTTGTGCGTGAGCAAATTTAAAATTGCCATCATCTGCGCCGTCGCTTTTGCCGCCTTGGTGACAGATTTTATGCAGTTCCAAACTATCAAAGCTCTCCGCCAGGAGAACGAGGCCTTGAAGCAGGAAGCGGCGCAGGTCGCCCCCTTGCAGCAACAATTGGCGCAGGCCACGAACGACGCGGCCAATGTCGCCGGTGCGGCATCCGTCCAAGAGGCGCAAGTGCGCGACTTGGCGCGATTGCGCGGCGAAGTGGCGCGCTTGCGGGAGAAGACCAACGAACTAGCCAAGGCGCGCCAGGAAATTCAAACGCTCAATCAACGCATCGCCTCCGACGCGGAGGTGCGTGCGGGCTCGGCAGCGGCGTTGCAAGCGGCTCACGCCGAGTCGCAGAGAGTGCAGAACGTCAACGCCTGCATTAATAATCTCCGGCTCTTTGACGCGGCCAAACAGCAATGGGCGCTGGAAAATAGAAAGCAATCGACCGATACTCCGACGATGGATGACTTGAAAGTCTATCTTGGCCGGGGACCGAATGCGGAAATGCCGGTCTGCCCGGACGGCGGCACCTACACTATTGGCACCGTTGGCGAAAAGCCCACCTGCAGCAATCCCACGCATGTGTTGCCTTGACTGACAGCATGCAAGCGCAAAGCGCTACCAGTCCCATCCGTCCCCTTCTTGCTAAGAACCCCACCTCAGAACAGACTCGTGACCATCGTGCCCAGTATGCTCAACGGCCCGGTGTCTTCGAGGCTCTCGGTGGCCTTGTCGAGCTTTTGCAGGGATAGCTTGGCGTCCTTGAGAAAACTGTCGTCATTGATCAGTTGGCCCACCGAACCTTGCCCCTGGTCAATCTTTAGCAAGATGGAATGCAGGTTGGTCATAGCGCCGGCCGCCTCTTTGTAGAAAGTGTCATCCGTCAACAATTTTCCCACCGTGCCCTGCCCTGCCCTGGCGTCCGTCACGATTTGATTGGCATTGGTTAAAAGAGTGTGCGCGTCCGCAGCCACGCCTTTGACATCGCCCCCGACACTTTGCAGGTTGCTGATGGCGCCCTGCGCGGAAACATACAGCGTGTCCTCGTTAATCAATTTGCCGACCGTCCCCTGCCCTTGCGCGATGCGATCGGACACGGTCTTAATATTGCTGATGGTGGCAGTGAGGTTGGTCCGGTTATCTTTAACAAAATCGGTCAACGGTCCGAGCAAGCTGTCGATCTTCTCGCCGCTGAAACTGCGCGTCAGATTTTCCAGGCCAGTGGCAGCCTTGTCGAGTTTTGTAAAGATTTGGCCCAGGTCGGGTTGCTCGGTGACTTGCAAAATGAAGCCATCTTCGGCCTTCGGCGCGCCGGGCGAGCCGAATTCGATGGCCACGTAATTCTGCGACATCAGCCCGGTGAAGCTGATGCTGGCCTTGCTGTCGGTCCTTACATCGGCCTCGCCACCCATGATCATGGTGACATCGGCAAAGCCGTTGGTCAGGAGGATATTTTCGACCCGGCCGACGTGGACGCCGGCCATTTTCACATTGTCACCGATTTTAAGGTCCTGCACGTTTTTGAACAAGGCATGGAGGTGGAGGCCGCGTTGGAGGAAACCAAAACTGCCAAGATACTCCAAAAAGATCAGGGCCAGAATAACCGCCAAGGCGAAGAACAGGCCCAACTTGCTTTCAATGGATTCTTTCATAACGTCAACGAGGTTTGGGGGCGGCAAGTTCCGCACGAATAAACTTTTGGATGACCGGATTGGCGCTGTTTTGCACTTCCTGGGCCGTGCCGATGAAGATGATCCGCCCTTCACTAATCATGGCGATGCGGTTGGCAGTCGCGAAGGCTAATTCCCGGTCATGGGTGACAATAATGGACGTGGCACTGGTGCGCTCATTCAAATTCAAAATCTCCTCTCCGATGGTCACGGCCATGAGCGGGTCCAATTCGGAAGTCGGTTCATCGAACAATACCAGTTGCGGTTCGATGATCAGGGCGCGGGCGATGGCGACCCGTTTCTGCATGCCGCCGGAAAGTTCAGAGGGTGCGCGATCTTGCAACCCCTTCAAGCCGACGCTTTCCAACGTACGAGCAACAATGGCGTCGATCTGCGCCGGCTCTTTGAGTTGATGTTCGGCAAGGTAGAGCCCGACGTTCTCGCCCACCGTCAACGATGTCAGCAAAGCGGCCGATTGGAAAACCATTGCCATGCGGTATTGGTCCCGCACGGCGGGATTCTGGATGGATTGGCCCTCGATGAGAATCTCGCCCGCTTCGGGCCGCATCAGACCGATGAGGTGTTTAAGCAGGACGCTCTTGCCGCTGCCACTCGGGCCCATGATGACGAATCGCTCGCCTCGCGCGACCTGGAAGGAGATACCTTTTAGAACTTCCACCGCGCCGAAGTTCTTACGCAAGTCGCGGACTTCGACGGTGACACCTTGAGAATGTGGGGCGGCGGTCATTTTTGAACGTAAAGCAAAAAGCGGGTCAGGAAATAATCCAGAATCAAAATCAGCACGATGGAATTGACTACGGCCTTGGTCACGCTGCGACCGATGCCGCGAGGGCCGCCGCGCGTGATCAGGCCCTGATGGCAGGAGACGATGCCGATGGCCAAGGCGAAGACAAAGGACTTGAAGAGGCCATTGAGCACGTCACTCAATTCCACTACCTCGCGCAGGTTTTGGAAGAAACTGTCAAAGTTGACCGCAATTTTCCGATTGAAATCGCACACCATCGCCCCGCCGAACCAGCCCACAGGAATGGAAAAAAGCACCAGGACTGGCAATGAGACCGCAATCGCAACCATGCGCGGGAGAACCAGGTAGCGCACCGGATCGATGTTCATGGTTTGCAGGGCGTCGATTTCCTCATAAACCCGCATCGAGCCGATCTCGGCGGACATCGCGGAGCCGATGCGGCCGGCGACAAGAATCGCGATCATCACTGGCGCCAGTTCTTTGCACATGGAAAGGCCGATCATTCCGCCCAGCACCGTGCTGATGCCGTGCTCGACCAATACTGGACCAGTTTGCAAGGCCAGGACTCCGCCGATGAAAAGTGAAAGGATGCAAACCATGAAGAGGCTGGCCAGCCCGATGTAGGCCAGTTGGTCATAGACCTTGCGCCGCTGCCGCCACAATTGCGGCAGCGCCTGCAACGTTTGCCAGAACAGAATCAGTATTTCGCCGATGTTATGAAACATTACGATTTGGCGGCGGTGGCCTGCGCCGGTTTCCCGCCTAGTTTCAGGTAACAAACACGCCAGGACCCGCCATCCGGCGTGCATTGATACTGAATAAGCCCGAACAAGAGCGAGGTTTTTTTCGATTTACCAACGCTTTCGTGCCGGTAGAGGTTCCACAGCAGCGACTGGCTGGTCGCGCCGGTGTGGGCGTTCTTCTCCCGTCTCCACAGTGTATAGATCGGAGAGTATTCCCGGGACATGGTCCGGTTGTTGGGGAAAAACGGCTCCAGAACGGCCATAATCTGCAACCGTCGATTTCCGTCCAGCTTGCGTTCGTAATCGTAAAAAGGCCAAAAATCGACGCGGCGCTTGAATTCGTGCGACTGCGTGTTCCGCTCCACGGTGTCGGAGTAAAGGAAATAAAGAACGCGCGTGCGGTGGCGATCTAACGGAGGCGCTACCAGGCGGTTGTACTTGTAGAGGATGAAGCCGTAAAAAATGCTTTCCAAACCCTCATGCTCCGCGCGGCTGTAGAACGGAAAATAGCGCCTTATAGTCTTGGACCCGTGCGCCTGCACAAAGAGTGGCCAAAGAAAGTCGTGCTCGACGTAACGCTGCTCCCGGTCGTGAATGGCGTTGAAACCAAACGGGAACCCGTACGAGGTTTGATCGCGTGACGGGGAGCGGGTTTGACTGTAAAACGGCACCACTGTCAGGCTGGAGGCAGGATTGGTCGTGCCCAAGCCGGCATGGTTCTTGAAGTAAAACGGCCAGAGAGCGAAGATATTGTCGTAGCCGCCGTTGGTTTCCACTTCGTTCACTACATTGGTGCGGAGAGTCGGTGTTTTGCGATCCTCGCCGAATAAGGGCCAGACTTGCCATCCAGTCAGGCCGTCGCCGCGACGCCGATCGAAGATGGGAAACAGATAATTATCAGTCACCACGTCCTTTTTCCGCGTTTCCGAATAGAGCGGGAACATGACGAACTTGATGTCATCTCGAAACAGCCGGTTTTCCAAATGGCCGTAAATGGGGAATAATGCGGTGTAGTTGTCGTTGGTCTTTGACGAGTGCTGACGGAAATAAAATGGGAACAGAGTGGTGTGGCGCACGCCGTTTTCCTGTTGTGTCTGGCCTCCGGAAAAGCTCAGAAGTTCGCCTATTTGCAGTCGATACTCCTGGCCAAATCGCCGGTAATCAATGGCCGGATACAAAATCTCCCACTCGTTCCAGTCCACTTCGGGCGTGGCCGTGCGGCAGAAAAAAGGCGGAAGAGCCCATTGTCTTTGCCCGTTTACGGCTTGCCTGTAAAATAAAGGACCCGCCACTTCTTCGCGCCAGCCTGAATCGAGCGTCAAACCGAATTTTGCGTAAGCCGGGCCGGCTAGGCATTCCTCATTTCCGGCTTGGGCGGACGCGCATGCAAAAAGCCATGCCAGGCAGAACACAGTCCAGTGAAGCTGTCGAATAATGACCATTATCGATAACGCTGCAAGAACTGACCTGTTTTACGCATATTTAACCTAACCTTAACTCGATTCTCGTTGACTTTTCTCATCCTTTTGGTAATTTTTAAGGTATAAATTGAGGTTTTTACCTCGGTTCCTCCGTACTTGGTGGCGGTGTTGCATTACCGTCACCAAGTCTTTTTTTTGTCACGTTCCAGCCAACGCGGCCAAGGATGCTAATCATAGCCGGGAGGAATGTCAGTCCCGCTATCATGCAGGCAGCGATGCCCATCGACATCACCATCCCCAAGCTCTGCAAGCCTTGATGCCTGCCCAACATCAAGCA
>DASYNM010000075.1:0-5077 GCA_036008545.1 Verrucomicrobiia bacterium | reverse complement strand
AAAAAGGCGGCGGCTCGGGCAAATCGAACAAAGTGCAAACCTGAGCGGGTTTAATTCCGTAGCGTGACCGCCTCATTATAAGCGACAATGCCATCGACGATTGCGCGCGCCATGCGTTTGCGAAAGGCAGCGTCGTAAATTTCCTTCGCCTCCGCGGGATTGCTCAGGAAACCGCCCTCGACCAGAATCGCCGGCATGTGCGCCAGGCGCAACACCTCGAAGCGCGACCGTTTGAGGCCGAGGTCCTCCAGAGGCATGCTGTGGCTGATGCTCTTTTGCACCTGGTAAGCGAGCAGGACGTTACGATCGTCGTGCGCATTGCCGGTTTCGGCCGGATGAAATGATTTTCCTCCGCCTGCGTCACTGGAATTCAAGCCCGCGGGCGACAAGCAAAATACCTCCACGCCATGCACGCTGGGTTCCGCCGCGTTGTAATGCAGGCTGACGAACACGTCCGCACCCTGGCGCAACGCAAGCTCTGGACGTTCGGACAATTCCACCGCTCCGTCGTTGCTTCGTGTCATGATTACTTTGAATCCGTGTTCCACCAACAGGTCGGCCGTTTCACGAGCGAGAAGGAGCGTATATTTTTTTTCGTAATTGCGCCCTTGGGCTTCGCCGGTGTCCACGCCGCCATGGCCCGGATCGAGGCACACCGTCTGCACGCGCGCGGCGGACTTGTGGGGCGAAATCACCGGCTCGATGCTTGTGCCCAAATCGGTCAGCGAAATCAACGGCACGCCGCTACGATTGACGACCGGCAAGCAAAGCCAGACCGAGACCCCGGAGATTTCGGCCCGGCGGGAATCGATGGTGAAATTGAGCCGGGCGGAAGAACCGGACACCTCGATCTCACCGTCCTGCTTGTTCCATTTCATGGCGCAGCCAGCCAGCTCCGCCCATTCGGCCAGGCGGACGTATTCGCTGCCGGAGACCGTCACCCGTTCCAGGTTGCGCAGCGCCGCCGGGGCGGTAGCTGTCAACAAAACCAGGGCAAAGAAAGCGGCGACCGTCCTCATGTTGACGCGCAATAAGCACAGCCGGCGGCCAATTTCAAGCACGGAATGGCCGCCAAGGACGGCGGCGCGTCATGCACCCGTGGAAGGGACAACCGCGGTCCAGAAGTCGGGGCCAAATTTCGCCTTGAATTTTTCCAGCAAGAATTCCGCCACGACGCGCGTCGGCGCTAGGGCGAAAGTGGCCGAACCGCTGCCGGACATGAGAGTGGCCAGGGCGCCATTGGCGCGGAAGAATTCCTGGAAGAGTTCCAACAATGGATACTTTCGCAGGGCGGGGGCTTCGAGCGCGTTGAAGATCTCTGGCGCTGCCGCTTTCAAGTTGATTTGCAGGAGAGCGATGAGCTGTTGGGCGCGCCCGGGCTTTCCGTTGACGGCAGCAGGGAAATTGGCCAATTGTTGGTAAGCCCAAGGAGTGGAAATGCCGAAGCCGGGGTGGACCAGCACAAAATAGACTCCGCGCATGGCAGGGAAAGCACCGAGGGGCTGAATGATTTCGCCGCGCCCGGTAGCCAAGGCAGGTTTGCTCTGCATGAAGAACGGGATGTCCGAGCCCAAGGTTGCCGCCAATTCCTCAAGCTTCGCTGGTGGCAAGGGAGACCCGAAGAGTTCGTTCAAGGCCAGCAAGGTGATGGCCGCGTTGCCACTGCCGCCGCCCAATCCGGCGGCCACGGGGATATTCTTTTGCAGATTGATGCGGATCCCCTCGGCGGGGCCCAGGCCGGCGGCTTTGGCGAACAGGCTGGCGGCTTGAAAGACAAGATTCTTTGAGTTGACGGGCAAACGGGGATCGCTGCAACTGAGTTGGATTCCGGTGCCTGCGCGGCCAAAGGTCAATCGGTCACACAACGGGACCGGTTGCATGACCGTTTCAAGTTCGTGGAAGCCATCGGCTCGTTTTCCCAGGATGTTGAGCAGAAGGTTGACTTTGCAGCCTGACGCTTTCTCCAGCATGGGGTAAATCGCCCGCCACCCCCGGCGGACGCCGCCGGAAAGCCCGGCCTAATTGTCGAAGATGTGGAACCGGCAGCCTGGAATAATCGGCGCTATGTCTCCACCGGCAAAGCCCAGATTGGTATCCGGACTCGTGATGGCGTCGGAGAGCCAGTTGGGCTTATAGCTGTCGGGATAGACCGGGTCGGAAGGGTGCAAAATTGCGCCGTAATTGCCGGGCTTATAATTGGGAATAGGGAAGGTCACCACCTCGTAGAGGCCGTAAAAAGTGCGCTGCATGCTCTTGTTAAAGCCGCGCGTCAGGCCGGTGGTATAGGATTGGTCCGGCGAGCCGAAAACGGCGGTTTGTTCAAAGGCCCGGCGCATCTCGCCGCCGCGGGCGAATTCAGTCATGTTGTTAATGCCGCGGCCAAACTTTTGTTCAGGTCCGGCGCAACCAACAACAAGGCACGATATAACGGCGAGCGGCAGCAAAACGGAAATCTTTTTAATCATATTCACACTCTTTGCGATACTCTAAAGCTTTTAGAGGCACCTTGGCAAGGGCTTTTTTTATATTATCGTGCCCGGCACGCATCTCACTTTCTGCCACATTCTTTTGACATCGTTGGATGACGTCCCCTCGCCCCGCCCAGCGGCGAGAGGGATAGGGAGAGGGGTACTCTACGGACGAACCTCCTCACCTCGGCCCTCTCCTCCACAAGTGTGTGGAAGAGAGGGAGATAGACGTAGCCGTCAAAAAGTGAGATGTGCCCTCGCGCCCGACTGAAGGCTAAAATACCGTCACGCTGTAGTCCTCAGCCCAAACGCCCGCCCGCACGCCGGGAAGCGGCACCACCTCATTGTGCCCAAGCCACTGACCTACTTTTTCTTCTGCTGCATCTGGTCGTAGATCCAGTGGTAGGTCTTCTCCAAACCGTCGCGCAGACGAACACTCGGCTCCCAGCCCAGCAGCTTCTTGATCAACGTGTTGTCTGAGTTGCGGCCGGCGACGCCTTTGGGCGCCTTCAAATTGTAGCTCCGCTTGAGTTTGATCCCGGCGATGTCCTCGGCAAGATCGACCAGTTGATTGATTGACACCAGTTCGCTGCTGCCCAGATTGATCGGCTCCAGGATGTCGCTGGCCAGGATGGCCTGCGTCCCTTTTAAGCAGTCGTCGATATACATGAAGCTGCGCGTTTGATGGCCGTCGCCCCAAATCTCAATCTGATGCTTGCCGGAGAGTTTGGCCTCAATGACTTTGCGGCAGATGGCGGCAGGGGCCTTTTCGCGACCGCCTTCCCAGGTGCCTTCCGGGCCATAGACATTGTGATAACGGGCGAAACGGGTTTGCAGGCCAAAATCCTCGCGGAAGTGGCGGCACATCCGTTCGCTGAAAAGTTTCTCCCAACCGTAACCATCCTCGGGCATGGCCGGATAGGCATCGGCTTCCTTGAGGGCGGTGACATTCGGGTCGCGTTGTTTGTCGGCGTTATAAACGCAGGCGGAGGAAGCGTAGAAAAAGCGTTGCACGCCGGCGGGCCGAGCAGCCATGAGCAAATGGGTGTTGATGAGCACCGAGAGCATGCACAAGGCGCGATTGTTCTCGATGAAGCCCATCCCGCCCATGTCGGCAGCCAGATTATAGACAATGCGGGCGTCCTTAAGCGCCTGTTCGCAAGCTTCGCGCCGTTGCAAATCGAGGACCATGTTCTCGACGCCGGGGATGATCTGATACCATTCGGCGAGGGGTTTGATGTCAACAGAACGAAGATCGGTATGGCCTTGGCGTTTGAGATCGGCGATCAAATGACCGCCAATAAAGCCGCCACCGCCACAGACTACAATTTTATCAGATTTCATAACAAGTCGCGGAAGGTAACCCACGATGCCGGAAAATCAAATGGATTTTACGGGTTTGTCAAAGAGCCGGTGGCAGGCCACTGAAAACCCGTCCTTTTCCCGCGCGATGCAAACGAACTTGCCAACGCATTAACTGTGTGCTTAACATGTTTTTTCGATGACGGCTTGCCGTTGATTCGGGGCGGGTGAGAATCTTTCCCGTTTTCGGTGTTTTAGGCAGGATAGCTCAGTTGGTAGAGCAGAGGACTGAAAATCCTTGTGTCGCCGGTTCGATTCCGGCTCCTGCCACCACTTTTAACTTCAATCATTCTAGCTCCTTACAGAGTGTTTGGCGCTAGTCATATTCCTTGAAAAAGTATTGACTGTGCGGTTTTTGTCGGGTTCTTGACGATCAGAGGGCGTAGTTGGTCTTCTTTCCGCTGCACGCACCGGGCTTCGATGCCGGTGAATAAATCGCCTCGACACTATCGGCGAGAGCCTCGCGTAATCCCATTTGGGGGTGTTGCTGGAACAACGATTTATACTCGCAGCGCTTTGCATCTGCGTCTGCAGAATGCCTGCTAATTCATGTACAACCAGCGGGAATTTGCAAAAATTTGCGCCCGCCTGGCCTCGGTTCTTCGGCCCGCGCGGAAATCTACCCCAGTGCTAAAGCCGTTGCCGAGCTCAGAAAAAGGTCGGAGAGCCTATCAGGTCCACACAAGACGCTTGTATTGCATAAAAAAATACTTCGTCCCCGGCCAAGTCTTCGCATAAATTACTGACCTGTGCCGGAGACGGGAAAACTCGCAACCCAGCAAGGCAAGCAGACGCTGCTGCTGCCTTCTTGCCAAGCCCCAGCCTTGGCGAAGCCTGAGTGCAGATCGTGCTAACTGGTGACTTCCGCAATGTGTCGTTTTCGGTGGCGTTGTTCATAATTGCAGGCGTAAAAAAAACATTTTGAACTCTGCAGGACTCGCTTTAAAACTTGCGGGGGACAAAATTCAAGTAATCAAGAAACCCGCCCGCCAACAACGACGCGCTTCCTCCGCGAGCTGAAGGCGGTTGCCGCAAATGGCAGCAGGAGCAGCGCACCTGCGATAAACGTGGTCGGCTCCGGCACTGGCGTGACCCCATGGACTGATCCACGCGAAGCGATGTTGATGCTGGTGTCGCTGATAATTTCCCCATCCACATAACCGGGCGTGAGGGAGATTTGCCCGTGGGCCAGGACGATGCCGTCAATCGTCGGGAAAGTGCTGCTGCCGCCACTTGATTGCACGTTG
>DASYNM010000074.1:0-8342 GCA_036008545.1 Verrucomicrobiia bacterium | reverse complement strand
CAACGTGCAATCAAGTGGCGGCAGCAGCACTTTCCCGACGATTGACGGCATCGTCCTGGCCCACGGGCAAATCTCCCTCACGCCCGGTTATGTGGATGGGGAAATTATCAGCGACACCAGCATCAACATCGCTTCGCGTGGGTCAGTCCATGGGGTCACGCCAGTCCCGGAGCCGACCACGTTTATCGCGGGTGCGCTGCTCCTGCTTCCATTTGCGGCAACCGCCTTCAGCTCGCGGAGGAAGCGCGTCGTCGTTGGCGAGCGGGTTTCTTGATTACTTGATGCCTCCAGGGAGTAGGCGAAGGTGGGTGTGGTAGGCGGCGCCCTCGCCGATTGCCTCCCCTCCCGAGGCAGGACTTTTTGAGGAGATGCGAAGATGTGGTCGGCGGGGGCGCCGACCACGACACGCGAGGGCGCGTGCGCCTCCCAGGCCAGAGCCTAAGAACACCTGCCGTTGAAACTGGCTCGCTTTCCGGTTGCCCTCGTTTCGATCTCTGCTGGAGGATTATTCAAACGACTCGATTTCCATTATAAAGCGGGCATATTGCCGCATGGCGAAAATACCACGAATCGCGGTCGTTTGTTTCTTTGTTGGCATTGTTGGCCTAGTCCCCTTCGTTCTACTGAGATTGAGCGAGCCCGTTTATCAAGGAAAACCCTTGAGCAGTTGGCTGAAGGATATGGAAAATTGGAATGGAAACACTAACGACGCAGCATTTATGGCTTTTCGTGACATGGGGAGCAATGCAATCCCGCCGCTATTGCGCGTTCTCCAATCGGGTGGCGGACGCTTTCGCCACATGGTGATGGCAGTCAACGATAAACAGTCTGTCGTGCAGCTTCCGTTTGGAAAGCCATGGGAGCAGTCCATGGCGGCTGCACGGGGCCTCTACGCAATGGGGTCCAACGCCCGGCCTGCATTGCCGGCGCTAACCAACCTGCTTTTCCATTCAAACGAAACCATTACGAGTGCCATCGCCATGGCCGGGATCGGCACGGATGCGCTGCCAATCTTGCTCTCAGCATTGTCTAATCAAAATTATCGTATTCGAATTGCCGCTGTTTCCGCTCTTGGGGAGGAGCGCTCCGATCTAGAGATCGTCGTTCCTGCTTTGATTGGATCCCTGCGCGACACAAACCAACTCGTCCACTGGAGCGCAGCGACATCTTTGGGGCAACTGCACGCCGAGCCGGACATCGCTGTGCCGGCGTTGATGAATGATTTTCCTTCCAACGACAAGCAGCTTCGTTCCGGCATATTGATTGCCCTTGGTCAGTTTGAGAACAAAGCCAGAAAAGCGATACCGATGATTTTAGAGGCCTTAAAAGACAGCGACAATAATGTAAGCAATTGTGCCGTCTTTGCCCTAAGACAAATTGACCCCGCTGCCGCCGCCAATGCCGGGATCAAATGATCGGAAAGTTCTGGGGAGCACGGGCGCCCCCGCGTGTTGCAGTCGGCGCCCTCGCCAACTGCTTCCCCTTCCGAGATAGGACATTCAGAAGATGCAAAGATGTGGTCGGCGGGGGCGCCGACCACGACACGCGCGAGGGAACAACATAAGAGATGCCCGCGTGGCGAATTGGGCGCGCGTGCTCCCCAAGCCACTGCCAGTGAACCCTGGGCCTTTGAATGATATTTGCCGGGAGGGGCGAGCGCCGCGAGTCCCAAAAATATCAGGGCGTCGCGGAGTCGTGACAACACAAGAGCGGCCTGCTGTGCGGGCTGCTCCGCCCTCCCGAGGACAACCTGCCAGTTGCAAGCGCGCTATTGGTCAAACTGCCAAAATTGTGGAATTAGTATTGGCGCCACAACTGGAACCCCGCCCCCTGCACCGTCCCTTAAATGTTTACTCCCCCTTCTCTGCCTTCTCCGCTTTGCCGGATGCTTCTGTTTTTTCCCCTCGCGGAGCGCGCGGCTTTCTTTCGGGGCGCGCTGGCTTCTCATCGATTTCGCCGGGTGGCTTTTCTTCGCGGACGCGCTCGGCGCGTTTGTGGCCGCGGGATTCCGTCCGGGCGGCGCCTTCCTTATCCCTATCCCTGTCCCGATCCCTTTCCCTGGCTTCGGGACCGGCGCTGCGCGTATCGGTCGGGAGCGCCACGGGCGTGGTGCTCTCGACGCGCACTTTCAAGGTGGCGGCAACTTCGGCGTGCAGGCGGAGGGCGATGTCGTGTTCGCCCAAGGTTTTGATCGGGTGTTCGAGATGAATCTTCCGCTTGTCCAGCACGATGTCGAATTGCGTCTTCAACTGGTCGGCGATCATGCCGGCGGTGACGGAGCCGAACATCTTGCCATCGTCGCCGGTCTTGACTTGCAGGACGGCGATGAGCTTGGAGATGCTCTTGGACAACTCGGTCATGGTGTTGAATTCGTGCGCCTCGCGCTCGCCCCGCCGCTGCTTGAGCGACTCGATGCGGCGTTTGTTGGCGCTGGTGAGGGGGACGGCCAAACCTTGCGGGAAAAGATAATTGCGGGCGTAGCCGGAGGCCACTTTGACCAGGTCGGATTCGCCGCCGAGGCCAACAATATTTTGAATCAGGATAACTTCAGTTTTTGCCATAAAATCGAAAAATTCAGCTCTTCAATAAAAAGAGAACGGGCAGCGTATATGAAGAACGCGGTTACGGCAATAGCGAAAAACGGGCAAAATGAGCGGCGGGTCGGCCAGGTATTCCGCTATATGGGCTGTTCCTCCGAGTCCAAAAAAGTCAAATTAAGGCACGACCTGCATCCTTTAGCCGTTGCCAAACAAGCGTTGTTCTGCTAACAACCTGCTGGTAATAGCGCGTAATTTTTCCTTTTGTGGCCGAAGATTACAAAGTGGAATCCGGCGACTGCATGAGCAGCATCGCTTTCGAGAACGGTTTCTTCTGGCAGACGCTGTGGAACCTTCCCGAAAATGCCGCGCTCAAGGCCCAGCGCAAAAACCCAAATGTGCTGATGACTGGCGACATCGTCCACATTCCTGACTTGACCGTCAGGAAGGAACCCGGCGCCACCGAGAAGACGCACAAATTCATGCTTAAAGGCGTGCCGGAGAAGTTGCACCTCAAACTTGTTGACAACGACCAAAAGCCACGCCCCAACCTCGATTACGTCATTGTCATCGATGGCAAATCGCGCCGAGGGAAGACTGACGCCAAAGGCAGGGTAATAGAAAGCATTCCGCCAAACGCGCAGACAGGCAAGCTCACCTTCGCCGCGCCGACGCCGGTGGATAGCAACGGCAAACCACTTCCTGGCAAACCCAAAATGCTGGTGACGGTATTGCAATTGGGTGGCCTCAATCCCATTTCCGAAGTGAGCGGCCTTAAGGCGAGATTGGCCAATCTTGGATTTTACAAAGGCCCGATTGACGAAAATCTCGATGGCGCCACCAAGCGGGCCATTGGCGATTTTCAGCGCAAGAAAGGCTTGCCGGTTACGGGCGTCGCGGATGATGCCACGACGTCGCAGTTGCAAAGTCTGCATGGCCACTAAAAACGGTTGGTGAAATCTGCCAGAACGAGAGACCATCAAATCGCCGAACAAAAGCAGATTGTGAAGAAATCACAAAAAGAAGAATATGAGTAGCGCCTCTGGCAGCGGCGGAGGCAGCGCCAGCGGCAGCACTACCGCCAGTGGGAAGGGCAGTGCTAGCGGCAGTGCCAGTGGCAAGGGGAGCGGCAGTGGCAGTGCCAGCGGATCCGGAAGTGGGGACGGTTCCGATACCGATCTGGCGGCTATGTTTGACTCTGGTACGAACGACGGTTCGGGAGATCCGCTGCCCAGTTCCGGTTCTGGCAGCGGAAGCGCGAGTGTAAGTCAGGTAGCCAGAGGGGGAAGTTGACCATGTGTACCGCGAATACTCTGGGGACGACGCCCACCCTGAACAAGGTGACCGCCATCGATCTCATCATTTCATCGGCGGGAGCAGTGCAGGGCTTTCCTACGATAGGCGGTGTGGACCTGAACGTTCCCGGCTGGCTCAATGACACGGCGACCACGTTCATGTGTCTGCCCGTGTTGCAGATTAAGTTCACCCTCTCCGGGATCGCCGCCAGCGAGGTTGCGTTGGCCCGCAGAGTCGTTCGCACCGCGACGGTGATGGCGAGTGATGGAAGCCAGAAGCAGGACACGAAAATGGCGCCCAATGGCGGACCGACCGGCGACGGCCCAAGCACTTCGACCGTGGTGCGTCCGAGCAATTCGCTGATTGCCGTATCCGACGTCCCCGGCTTTCACGGCGGTGGCAAGAAGATTTTCCCCATCACCTACCATGCGAGCTTCGACCTCTTTGCGTTCGATCTCGTCACCAAGGCGATCCTGGCCAAGGTTTCGTACGTGATCGACATCCAGAAGAAGACTTTCGACGACTCGTCTCCAACGACGAATCTGTCCAGCGTAGTAAAGTCGATTTTCTGAGCGAAGCAAACCGCTGCTGGGAAATTGCTGACCAACAGGCGAACTTCGACGTCTGTTGTCAGGCGAGGACGGAGCCCGAGACACCCGTCACGGCGAATTGATGCGGTAGAAACGGCCAGAGCTGTTCGGCTGAAAGGGTTCGCTGAAATAAAACGAACCGTTGGTCAGGTTAAGGGTCTGGAGCGGGGTCCAAACGGGGTTGGCCAGATTGGCACAGGCTTCCACCACGATGGGGATATTGGTGGTGCCGGTGATGTTGAAACCAAATTGATTGTTAGACACCCCAAAACTGCCGTCGGCGGTTTGGATAACTGGGTTCCAAAGCACGGTCGGAACTCCAGCATTGGTGGAAAAGTCATTCCACCCGGAGGTGCCGGGCAAATAATAGGCTGTTGCGTTGTTGTCAAACGCGAATGCAGTCGAATCCACAGCGGGAGCGTTGCCTAGGAAATAAACGTTAGTCACGCTCGAAAGACCAGCAAAGGCGTCGGCTGGGATGTTCGTGATACTGCCCGGAATCGTGAGGCTCGTCAGGCTGTTGCAGTTCCAGAAGGCATCGCTTCCGATGCTGTTGACGCTGGCGGGAATCGTCAAATTCGTCATGCTAGTGCAGCTAACAAACGCCCACGCACCGATAGAGGTGACGCTGGCGGGAATCGTCATGCTTGTAAGACCGGTGCAGGCTTGGAACGCAAAATCCCCAATGCTAATGACGCTGCCGGGAATCGTGACTGTTGTCAGGTCGAGACACTGAACGAACGTAGAGCTTTGGATGTTGGTGACGCTGTCGGGGATTGTGTAGTTGCCGCCTACTGCCAGCGGAAATTGCATGAGTGTCGTCCGGTTCTTGTTGAACAATACTCCATCTACACTGCTATAAAACGAATTCTCTGGATCGACCGTTATCGAGGTCAGGCTGCTGCAGGCCGTGAACAAGTCCACGCCGATGTTAGTGACGCTGCCAGGAAACGCGATGCTACCAAGGCTGTTGCAGGCGCCGAACGCGTAGTCCCCGATGCTCGTCACGCCGTCAGAGATGCTGATGTTAGTCATTAGAACGCACAATTCGAATGCGAAGGTACCGATGCTGTTGACGCTGCCGGGAATAGTTACGCTGGTCACGTTCGCGTATTCAAATGCCCAATCTCCGATGGAAGTGACCGTCATTCCGTCGATGTTGGTTGGAACGGTCACAACCCCGCCAGACCCGGTGTAATTGGTGATAGTAATGCTAACGCCGTCGCTATTTGTGGTGTACTCGAATTGGGCTTGGATTACTGACGGAGCTGCCAAAATCAGCAAAACCAAGAGTGTGGGGAGGGTCCCCTTCATAACCATAATGCTACCTGGGTTATCCGAGTGCTGCAAGGGAAAACGACTCGCTTCGATGTGAGCGCGCTGATGATGGCCCCACCCTGCGTGAAGTACGCGAAGTGAACCATCAGGAGGAAGGGCACGGCGACCAGTCTCGGCGGTGAGGAGAACGAAGGTTTCGGACAAGCTCCTGACGCTCAATGCAAAGCTTTACTGCACAATCGACAAAAATCGAGTGGTCAAAACGGAACGTCGTCTTCTTCAGCCGGAGGCGCTTCGCCGCCTTCGGGGGATTCGGCTGGTTTGCCAGCGGGCGCAGGACGGCGCGGGGCTTCGCCGGGCGGGCCTCCGCCGTCGGGGCCTTTGGAATCGATGAACGAAAAGCTTTCAAGGACGACTTTGAGTTTGCTCTGCTTTTGATGCGTGTTCTTGTCTTCCCAAGTGTCCTGCTTCAAGCGCCCCTCGACCAGCAGCGGACGGCCTTTGCGCATGTATTGCGCGATGACCTCGGCCTGGCGGCCCCAGGCTTCGATGTCGATGAAGCTGACTTCTTCCTTGTTCTCGCCAGCCTCGTTCTTCCAGGTGCGGTTGACGGCCATGCCAATTTTCGCCACCGCGCTGCCTTTGGGCGTGTAACGCAGCTCGGGGTCGCGGGTCAGGTTGCCCGCAATAATGACTTTGTTGAAGCTGGCCATAGACGGGCGCGTTTAGGCGGCGACGGGCTTGACGGCCGGCGCGAGCGTGAACAGGGTGCGGAAAATCTCTTCGTTGTTGACAAAACGATGTTGCAGTTGCGCGATCAACTCCGGCGCGCCTTCGAAGACGAAATTGACGTAGTAGCCGCCGCTGTATTTGCGATCGGCCACGCGCGAGAAGGCCTTCTTCTCCATTTTCTGCACAGTCTCGACCTTGCCGCCGGCAGCCGTGATTTCGCCGGAGATTTTGTCGATCGTGTCCTTGATCGCCTCCTCTTTGCCGGCGCTGTTTAAAATAAATAATCCTTCGTAACGTTTCACTTTTTTCCTTTTTCTGCGGGAGCCGTCACGGCCCCGTTAAAATCATTCATCGCTTTTTCTATTCCGTCCGCCAGCCAGCATTCCACTTGCTGGACGGCGCGGTCCAAAACTTCTTCCATCGTCTTCCGCTCGTCCGCCTCGAAACGGCCCAGGACGTGATCCGTAATCTCCCTCTGCTCCGGTGCGCGGCGGCCAATGCCGAGCCGCAGACGCGGATATCCACGCGTGCCCAATTGCTGCTCGATCGACTCCAGCCCGTGATGCCCGCCGCTGCTGCCTTCGGGCCGCATCCGAATTTGCCCCAACGCCAAATCCGCGTCATCCACCACGATCAAAATCCGCTCAGGCGGCAATTGATAAAACCGCGCCACCGCCCCGACCGTCTCGCCGCTGGCGTTCATGAACGTCCGCGGCTGCGCTAAAATCACTTTGCGCCCCTCGCGGCTTACCCTGGCCACGCGGGCCTGGAATTTCTTTTCCACAACCCATGCCGCATGCCAGCGTGCCGCCAGCCGATCCACCAACATGAACCCGACATTGTGCCGGGTGGCGGCGTATTCGGGACCGGGATTGCCGAGTCCCGCAATGAAAAACAAATTCTCCAACGATTATTTCTTGCCCTTTTTGTCGCCGCCTTTGTCGGCGGGAGCAGCGGCTTTGCCAGCGGGAGCGGCAGCGCCCTTGGCAGCGGGGGCAGCGGCACCTTTGGCGGCGGGCGCGGCTGCGCCTTTCTCGGCTCCCTTGGCCGGAGCTTTCTCCGCGCCTTTGGCGGGCGCCTTTTCGCCCGGCTTGGCTTCGCCCTCGGTTCCGTCTTCCTTCTTCTCCTTCATCATCTCGACTTCCCCGGCCGGAGCCGTCGCCGATTCCAGCGAAGCGGCCTCCTGCTCCTCGCTGACCGGCGCGGCCACGGAGAGAACGGGAATATCTTTGTCACCCAAAATTTCAACGCCCGGCGGCGCCTTCATCTCGCCAATATGAATGGCCTTCCCGATTTCCAAATGCGAAACGTCGGCGTGCAGAACTTCCGGCAAATCCTTCGGCAACGCGCGCACTTTCAGCTTGAACAGCACGTGCTCGAGCGTGCCGCCGCCTGTCTTGACGCCCACGGCTTCGCCGACCGCCTCGACGGGCACTTGGACGACCACTTTTTCGTCCGGGGCCACCTCGTGCAAATCGACGTGCAGCACTTTGCGCGTCAGGACGTGGTGCTGGACTTCCTGCACCAGAGCTAAGCGCTTGGGCTTCGGATCGCCATCGACGGCAAGGTCCACCAGCAGAATCTCAGAGGCGGCATTGTGCATGACGTCTTTGAAGTCTTTGAGGTTTATTTCCAGACTCTGCGGCGGGTTGTGCCGGCCATAAATAACGGCCGGAACGCGGTTGGCGGCGCGCAATCTCTTGGCGCCACCTCGGCGGCTCAACGTCCGCGGAAAAGCGGTTAAAGCGACTGATTTCATCTTTTTTTACCTTTTGCGTTATATACCAAAACTCGCCGCCATGCCAGCTTAACTGGTGCGCCCGCCTTTGAACTCAAAGAGCGAGGTGACCGACGAATTACAATTAATTCGCTTGATCGCTTCACCTAGAAGCTCGGCCACCGACAGCGT
>DASYNM010000073.1:0-16783 GCA_036008545.1 Verrucomicrobiia bacterium | reverse complement strand
ATATTGAACGATTACTCGAAGGACCGGAACGTCAATTGTTTGACAACCTGCTTGATCAGATATGCGAATGGTTTGCATTTGAGGTTGAGGAGTTTCGACGAGGGCGTCCTCCTCTTGTAGGCAAGGGGATTGGCGGAATATTGAACGATCAGCGTGACGGAGTGCGGTTAGATTTCTTGCGTGAACGTAATTTCGTCAAGCCTAATGCTGACGCTATTGCCCAAATTCGGCGAAACTACGCCTTACAATTAAGGGGCAAGACACTGTTCGATCTTTTGGCTCAGGTAATACAGAAGTCAAGACGAAAGGAAGCGTATAATAATGATGAATTGCTTTGGATATGTGTCTCCATGAACAGAGATCCAGACCACTTAGCGCAATTAATCGATGCGTTGAAGAGAAAATTGAATCCTCAAGAGGTCTTGGCGATTTCCGAAGGGTAAATAGCTAGCACGTAAACGTAAAGGGGTCCTTTCCTCACATTTCAGCAAATTTGCACCGATAGCAACGACGCTGCGCCGCCTCGAAGTATCGTCTGCCTTTTCATAATCCACCCCTCGGAAATTCCCCTGCTAGTTCGCCGCCGGTTTGGCCGTTGCGCCCGGCGCGGCGATGTCCAGCGGCAGCGAGATGCGGACCAGGCCCGGCACGCCGGTGCGCGGGGCGGGAATCTCCATCTTGCCGGCGTGGGTCTGGATGATTTTGCTAGTCACAGCCAGTCCCAACCCCAGGCCGACTTTGCGCGTGGTGAAGAATGGTTCGGCCGCCTTGTCCGCCGCCTCGGCGCTGAAGCCCGACCCACTGTCCTGCACTTCGATGTGTGCCCAGCGCGAGCCGCTGGAATCGGTCTCGGTATGCGCGCGGACTTGCACCTGGCACGTGGCGTTGCTGGCTTGAAGGGCGTTGAGAATGATTTCGGCAAAGGCGTGCTGCATGCCTTGCCGGTCGCAGCTAATGCTCAAGGGTTCGACGGAAGATTCATACTGCAACAAAACCGTGGTGGACGGATGATAGGTCCGGGCTTCGCGGAAGGCCTCTTCAATCAATTGCTTGACAGGCACCGATTCCACCCGGCTCACGTGGTCGCGGGCCAGGAAGCGCATTTGATGGACCAGGCGGCTGACACGTTTGACCCCTTCCTCCATGGCCCCGGCCAGCGAGGCCTGGAAATCCGGGTCCGCGCCCCGTTCGCGCAGAAGCTGCTGGTGGGTTGAAATCGGCACGACGGCGTTGCCGATTTCGTGCGCCAGCCGTTCGGCCATTTGCTGGACCAGACGCAGATTGGCGGTTTCGAGTTCCAATTGGCGCAGACGGTCGGCGGCGGTACAATCTTCCACGACGATCAAGGCGGCCGTCGGTGTCGGCCTCGGCGCGTTTTCCTTGTGAAACGGAGTGATGGCAATCTGAAAATGCTGGCTGGGAACGGAAGGGGACTGGTACCTGTAATCGACCACCGGCTGGCCGGTTTTGAGCACCTCAAAGACTTTGCTGCCGATGACCTGGGGCAGATCATTGAAATCGAAGGCCTCGGACGGGCGGTTGGCGCGAGGGAAGAAAGCCCGCGCCGTTTCGTTGGCATGGAGCACGTGGAGTTCGCGCCCGACGACGATGCAACCGGCCTTGATGTTGCGCAGGATGTCAAACATCATTTCATGCTTGGCCGAAACCTGTTCGTGCCACCAGATATTCTTGACAGCCAGCCCCAATTGTTCCAGCAGATGGAAAATCAGGGCCAGCTCGTCGTTGCTCATCGGCTCGCCGGTAATCCGTTCATCGAGCATGGCGACCCCAACCAGCGATTGCCGGTCCAGCACCGGAATGGCCACCCGCACGCCGAGCAAATCAAATTCTCGCGCCATGCGCGGGTCACGCCCGACCTCCACACTGTCGCGCCGCAAAACACGGCCCGAACGGAAAACGTAACCGCCAACGCCGGCGTCCAGGGAAAGTTCGAAATGTTCCAGCACACCGGGCGCGAGGCCCAGCGCGCAGGCGGCGGTCAAGCGTTGGGTGGCGCCTTCCGCTCCCATCACGCCCGGCGCGCGCGGGGCGGCCCGCAGAAAAATGGCCGCCCGGTTGAGGCCGAGAATTTCCCGCAGCACGAGCAGGAACTCGCGCAGGAGCGATTCGGTGTTAAGGCTGTGGCATAGGATGGAGGAGGAACTGCGCAGCAATTGCAGCATGCGCCCCGCCATGGGCGGCGCCTCGACCATGCGCTTTTCCTCCAGCCAAGGCCGGTTCGCGAGCACCGGCTTTTCCTCTTCATCCTTCGCAGGCGTGGTTGCGAAGAGGCGATCCAGCATGGAGTTTAGCAGGCGTCCGCGGACCGGTTTGCCCAAAACATAATTGACGCCCAGCAGATAAGCCTCCTCTTCCCAACTGGGGTGCGAATCCGACGCGTAAAGAAACACCGGGCAGCGCGGGAGCAACCGCCGCAGCCGCTGAATGTTGCGGATCGGCTCCACCGTGGTCAGGTCCGCGTCCAACACACACAGGTCGATGGAGGCGCCCGCGAGCCGCAGTTCATCCTCCCGGAATTCCTCGTTCTGGATCACGCGATAGAGGGAGGCATCCAAAGCTGCGCGCACCGCGGCGGCCAGGCCGGAGTTGGGGCTGATAACGAGCAAGGTTCTCATGCGTGCGCCATATCCATCCGCTGGCCACCCGAGGGCGGAGAAGCGGTTTGGCCTGCCTTCAAGCGATTAGGCAGATCGACTTGCACGGTCGTGCCGTTTTTCTCCTTGCTCGTGATGCTCAGGTTGCCGCCGTGCAAATGGACGATCTTGCGCGCGATGGCCAGACCGAGTCCAAAGCCGCGCTTGCCGTCGCCCGTGTTCTTAGTCGTAAAGTAAGGCGTGAAAACCCGTTGCAAATTTTCCGCGCTGATGCCTTCGCCATGGTCGATGATGCGCAAGCGATGCCAGTCCCGATTGGGTTCCGTCTTGGGCAACGGAGCCAGGCGCACTTCAATTTCAGTGCCCTGAGGCGAGGCGTCGATGGCGTTGGACAGCAAATTACAAATCAAGCGTTTAATAAGCACCGAGTCCATCTCCATTGCAATGTCGGACGGGCCGGCCACAGAGACACGGATGTTTTTGGATTCGGCCAGAGGTTGAACGAGCGAAACGGCTTCGTCCACCATTTCATTGAGCAAGCCCATCTGGCCGTGCAAAGTGGCCGAGCGCGAGAAGAAGAGGGCTTCGTTGACGTAGGAGCGCACGGTTTCCAGGTTGCGCAGGCCCATAGGCAGCAATTCGTCGATGGTTTCCTGGTTGAGGCGGGATTCGCGGCACAACTGCAACAAGGTCTGCACCGGTGTCAACAAATTGTTCAGGTCGTGAGCCAGCCCGCGCGACATCCGGCCCAGCAGGTCCTGTTCGTGGACAACTTGCAATTGCTGGCGCAGGCGGATTTGGTTCAAGACCAGCCCCAGGCTGGAAGACAACTCCGTAAGCAGCCGGAGGTCGTGCGGGGTGAACAATTCTTCACTGGCCTTTTGTCCAAGTAACATCAAGCCGATCAAATCGTTGCCAACGAAAAAAGGAAAGCAGAATTCCGGCTCGAATGGCTTCAACTGTTGGCACGCCTCCCGCTGCAGCATCGATTTAACGTCAGTTTCGTAAAGCAAATTGCAGGAAAGGAATTTCGCGCGCGTCTGCTGAAAATAGCGGAAGACCGGCGAGTCCACTTGCAAGTCCGGCGCGGTCGGTTCCACTCGCGCTGGATGGCAGTGAAAAAGCTTGAAGCCGCGCGTGGTGTCATCCAGGAGGATGATTTGATAGCTGCGCATCTTCATCATGCCGGCCAGCAAGTCCTCCAATTCCTGCATCAGAAATTGCGGATCGGGGAAGGAGCGCATCATCTGGATCAGATTCTGCACTTGCGCGTGATACTCGAATCGGTCTCCCAAAATCTGCCGTTCCAACTTGTCGCTTCCTGCGCCGAAGAATTGCGGAAAGAAAACCGAAGCCACCAGGGCGCTGGCCAGCAAGACCATTAGCGCCGCGATGAATGAATACTTGGAGAAGACATTGGGCGCGAACTCCGAAATGGCCAGCAGCAACAGGAAACCCACCAGCATCATGAAGACCAGGCGCACCATCTGGGCCGCGAATCGGCTCAACGCGACGTGAATATCCAGCAGCCGGTGCTGCAAGACGCTGTAACCGATGATGAGCACGTAGAACACGGCCGCGAAACTGCCGAGCGGGAAGAATCGGATGTGCGTCCCCGGATAGAAGATTTGGCTTTCGCCAGTGTTATGACCGATAATCGGCATCAGATCGTTAGTGCCAAAAATCGCCAAACCAATCACCGCCGCCAGCAAAGCCCGCAACCGCTTGCGTTGCATCGGCGGAGCTTCTTCCTGTTTTTGATACAGGAAGACCAGCAGATAGACGCCGATCAACGTATAGACGACGCTAAAGGCAGTAAAGGCAGGGCCGGGAATGGACCAGTAACCCACGTCCAGCAGGCGGACGCCGACAATGAATTTGTTGAAACAAAGGCTGACCGCAAACCCGACATGAAGGAGATAAAGCGCCGGCATCAACCACCCCGTCCGCGCCTGACCGATGACCATGCACAAATGAAAAATGATGACGGGAATGAACATGATGCCCAACTGCAATAATTTGGCCCACAAGAAGGCTTCGTCCGATTTGATGGCCAGGCTCAGATGGAACACCCCCAGATTCCACAACGTGACCGCGATGCCCCAACCCAGGTAAATCCGGTGCAGCTTCGATCTATAATCCCTCGCCACCACCATCACGGTCAGGACCACGTTGAACAAGATCGCCGTCAACGCTGTAATTTGGATGACTTCCAGGCGGTTCATGGTTGGCCTAAAATTGCTTCAAGGCCAGGCAGGCGTAGCGCCCGCCAAAGCCCGCGCTCAAATTCAAGGCCACCCGCACCGGGTAGGACCGCGCCTCGCCAGGCACGTAGTCCAGATCGCAACCTGGATCCGGTTCATGTAAATTAATCGTCGGGGGAATTTCCCGGTGCCAGATGGAAAGCGCGCAAATCATGGTTTCGATGGCGCCGGAGGCACCCATGAGATGTCCAGTCACGGGTTTGGTGGCGCTGATCGCCAGGCGCCGGGCGTGCTCCCGGAAAACTGTTTTGATGGCCCGCGTTTCCACCGGATCGTTCAAGGGCGTGGCTGAGCCGTGGGCGTTGATGTAGTCCACTTCAGTGGGGGCGATGCGGGCGCGGCGCAAGGCTTTTTCCATGGCTCTCGCGTAGCCCACGCCGGTAGGGTGCGGGTCGGTCGCGTGATAAGCTTCGCAACTGTGGCCGTGCCCGGCTACCTCCGCGTAGATGCGCGCCCCGCGGCCCAGCGCGTGGGACAATTCTTCCAGCACGAAAAACGCCGAGCCTTCACCCAGCAGAAATCCATCGCGAGTGCGATCAAACGGCCGCATCGCCTTTTCCGGCTGGCCGGTTTGCTCCGTCATCGCTCGCAAACGGCAGAAGCCAATGTGCAACATCTCTAATGTCTCGTCCGCCCCGCCCGCAACCGCCACGTCGATGTCGTCGCCCTGGATCTGGCGGGCGGCGTAGCCGATGGCGTCGGTGCTGGAAGCGCAGCCCGAGCAATAGGTGATGGCCTGGCCTCGAATACCAAGATGCAGGCTGATGGTGCTGCTGCCCTCCCCGCAATAGGCCGCCACCAAGTTGTAGGGATGCAGCGCGCGGAAATTACCGTCATTAGCCAGGAACGCGTCGCGCGTTTTGAGCGTGCTCTCCGTGCCGCTGATGGTGGTGCCCTCGATAACTCCCACTCGGTCGGGATCCAGTTCCTGCAAATTCAGGCCCGAATCCCGGACCGCCAAAGTCGCCGCCGCCACGCCATATTGGATGGTCAAGTCAAACCGGCCCGGTTTGCGGCTGTCAACGAAACGGGCGACTTCGAAATCCTTTACTTCCGCCCCAATTTTGACCGGCAGCTTGCTGGTATCAAAGCGGCTGACCGGCGCCGCGGCGCTGATTCCGCCACGGACGTTGCTCCAGAGCGTGGCCAGGTCCTTCCCGCTTGGGGAGATGACTCCCATGCCGGTTATTACCACGCGTCGTTCGGGGAAATTGATGTTCATGGGCTTCGTGATGGTCGCCAAACAATCGCCTTGCTCGCATTAGGCGTGGACACGCCTCGGCCAGGGTACTGTGCCAGGCAACGTGGATCGATCCATGTTTTGGCCGCCCTGATCTTTGTTCCTGCAACACAATTCCCGTTCTCTCGGACCATCGGCAAAATGCCAACTGGAGTCATCGCAATTTATCTAACCTATCGCGGGCCAAGGTTCAATAAGAATTGCTCCGCTTGAGGCATTTATCTCGCCTCATGTGTCTAACTTGGGGGCGGGTGCGCTGGGAATGCCCCTTTACAGGGCGAAAATCTCGTCCAGTTTGCGGGAAATCTGGCCAAGGCGCGTGGGGAGATCGACGCCGGCGGGCCAATAGGCTGGTTCCGCCGTCCCCCAGCCGTGGTAGCCGACATCGTCCAACGCCTTCATCACTGCCGGCCAATTGTTGTCGCCCTCCAAGTACTCGACCTCGAATCCTTTCCATAGCCCCTCTTGATCGCGTTTCTTGCGGCTGTATTCCTTGATGTGCAGTTTATGGATGCGGGTGCCCACGATGTGAATCCACTGCTCCGGCCAGCCGGTGTTGATCACGTTGCCCACGTCAAAATGCCACGCCATCGCCGGGCTTTGGAACTCATCAACGTAGCGCGCCGCTTCCAATGGACTGAGCAAGAAATGGTTCCACACATTCTCGATGGCGATCTTGACGCCCAATTGCTCGGCCAACCCGGTGACCTTTCTGATTTCCGCCTGTGACCGCCTGTAGGCGTCGTCGTAAGAGACGCCTTGGTTCACCACCGCCGGCACCAGCAACACCGAGGTCGCCCCGTAAGCCTTGCAATCGTGCAACGACGTGCTCAATCCATCCAAGCCCGCCTGACGCACGGCCGGGTTGGGATCGCCCAGCGTCTGTTGCCAATGCACGGAATCCACCACGCTCGCGATGATCAAACCCGTGGCATCGCGGGCTTGAAGAACATCCCGGCGGTTCATGCCTGAATCGACTTCCACCCCTTCGAAGCCCGCCTGCTTAATAAGTTTAAACTTCTCCAGCACCGGCAACGAACCTGATACGGTGCCGAACATCAGCCCCTTTTTGATCTGCCGTTTGCGCGCCGCGGCGGGCGGCGTTTGATGGGCGTCGGCCAAAGGCTGCAACGCAACCGCCGCCAAAGCGGATGTTTTCAAAAACTGCCGGCGAGTCGTCAAGTCTTTCTCCGTAGTCATGAAAGAAGAGAACGCCGTTTCGCGCACGGGGTCAACAAAAAGCGGGGCTTTAGAACGAAAGGCAGGTTTGGCGTTGGTCCGACCTCGACGCAGATGGGATGGCATCATAAACAGAATGCCCGCTTCGCGGTTTGCCGCGTGCATACATTGGAAGCGCCTCAAAACCAAAAACAAGAGAGCGATCGGATTCCACATTTTTCTCGACAGGGGAAAAAGATGAAATTAAAATTGACAATGCCCATATTGAAAGCTGCAATATGGGCATTGTCAATTTGCTGTGACTCCCGATTTGTTGAATAGGCGCGTGTTTTAGGACATGGTTGATCCTGACGTGGCAATATAGTAGTGGTTCTTTTGTCCAGGCGTTTACCCGGGTAACGCTGAAAAATTGAGATGCTCCCATGAAGGCGACAAGCTTCATTTTCTGATTGAGTTCCATTTGAGACGCCCTACATTGCGGGGCAGTTTAATCGAATTCGCTGTGCAGGTGGATTTCCACAATGTCGTTCCAGCCGCGGACGCTCCGGCGTCAAGCAAAACCCCGGAGTCCTTTCTGCCCCGCTCCTGGCTGGAAGGCGGCGCCGCGATTCTGGACGCCTCAGGCCTGATCCTGGCCGTCAATGAGCCGCTTTGCATTTGGCTCGAAAAACCAGCCGGGAGCCTGGTCGGACACTCCTTCTGGAATACGCTGGGGAGTCTTTCCACCGATTGGCAAACCTCTCTGGCGAAGCTGCGTGAAAGCTCAACGCCCTTCGAGCGGGTCAATTTAAAAATGGCGGCCGATGCCGCGCATCCATCGCAATGGTTCACGTTAGAGATTGGGCGCGGTCCGCAAAATGGATTTGCGCGCCTCAGTTCCATGCTCCCGCCGCTGGCCGACTTGGAGGAGGGGATTTGGGACGAGCATTTGCGCAATGACGCCGCGCGGCGCGAGATGTTCGTGCGCCTGTTGCGGGCCGAAGCGCGCCTGGAAGGGCTGACGCGCCGCTGGCCGTGCGTGATTTTCAGTCAGCGCCCTGATTTCAGTTTGCAGTTCGCCAGCCCGAACATCAAGGAGCTGACCGGCATGGACGCCGCCGATTGGTCCAGCCAACGTGGGCGTTTCTGGGACTTGGTGCATGAGTCCGACGCGGCGGAGCTGCAGCAACAATTCAAACGCGCCGTCCAGACCGGCACGGCGCTGACCAATACCTATCGCATCCGTCACGCGGGCACGGGGCGCGTGGTTTATATTTTGGAGCATCGGCAGCCGGCCATCTCGCAGAGCGGTTTGCTGCTGGGTTACGAAGTCGTGTGGCTTGATGTGACCCGTCAAACCATCGCCGAAAAAAGGCTCTCAACGGCCGCATGGAAGGAAACGCTGGCCGTGTTGACGCTGGGTATGGCGCACGATTTCACCAATATCATCGCCGGCATCCATTCCTTGAGCGAATCGTTCTTAAGCTCCCTCGAACCGGCGCATCCGTTCCACGAGGGACTATCGTTGATCAAGAAAAGTTCGTTGCAAGCCGGCCAACTGGTCCAGCGCATGATCAACCTCCACATCGGCCAGACGGGCGAGCGCAATTACCATAATCTTAATGACATCGCCAACGATCTGGTCGAGTTGGTCACCAAAATCCTGCCGCGCCGCATCCTGGTCAGCACGGAGTTGGCGGCGGCGCAGCTTCCGGTTTATCTGGATGTGGTGGAATTTCGGCAGGTGGTCATCAATTTGATGCTCAACGCAGCGGACGCAATGCCGCAAGGTGGACGCCTCACGCTACGCACAACCCGCCACGAGGTCCTGCCGGAGTTGGAAAACGTCAAGGGCACCTTGCCCCGGCTGCCGTGCATCTGCCTGGCCATTCAGGACAACGGCACGGGCATTAAGCAGCGGCATCTGGCGTCGATCTTCGATCCTTTTTTCACGACCAAGTCCAAAGGCTCCGGCCTGGGCCTTTACAATGCGCGCATCGCTATCGAGAAGCATCAGGGTGCCATCTCCGTCGTTTCCAAGGAAGGCGTCGGCACTTGTTTTGAACTATGGCTGCCGGAAGCGGATTTTTCCGAATCGGCGCGGTTAGTGGAGGAATCCCGCCGCTCGCGCCAGACGCGCCGCAGTTTGTTGCTGGTTGGGCAGGCTGGCGAAATGCTGGACAAGACGGCCGAACTTCTTCGCTCGCACAATTATTACATTGTCGTCGCAGCCGGCGCGGACAACTTGAGCGACTTTCTTCAATCCAGCGATTACCAATTTGCGGGTGTCTTGTTGCTCGCCGAGCCCAACGATGCGGCGCTCAAATCGCTGCCCGGCGAACTGCGGCAGCAGAACAAAGACCTCAAAGTGGTGTTGAAATTGGCCGGTTGCCACCAGGACGATTTGGATGGCCAAATGCTCAAAGGCATCGATTTGTTGCTCACGCCGGATTTGTCCGAGGCCGACATGTTACTGAAACTCAAATCGTTCTTCGACCAAATGGCGGAGTAGGCCCATGACTGTGGAGAATCTGCCCGAGCGAGAACTCGTCCATCCCATTCTCATCGTGGATGATGAAGAGATTGTGCTGGTGGCTTTGCGCGACACGTTGTTGCGCGAGGGCTACCACGTGGTCGCTTCTCCTCACGCCATCCACGCGCTCAGCGTGCTCAAGGAACAGCAGTTCTCGGTCGTCATCACCGATCAGCAAATGCCCATGGTCACCGGCCTGGAATTCCTGGCGCAGGTGCGCGAAGTCCAGCCCGATGCCACCCGCATTCTCATCACCGCCGTGTTGAGCCTGAGCACGGTCATCGACGCGATTAACAAAGGGGAAATTTACCGCTTCATCGTCAAGCCTTGGTTGCGCGAGGAATTGCTGGCCACTGTCAAGAACGCGGTGCAGCGGCACGAATTGATTTGCAAGAACGCCCGCCTCCAAGCTGACACGCAGCACATGAACCAGCAACTGCAAGAGCTAAACATCTCGCTGGGATCCCAGGTGGCGCGGGTGGCCCAGCAAAACGCGCAGTTGCAGGAATTCGCCCGCAGCCAGGAGGAAAACCTGCGCCGCTCCGTCGAGTTGTGCGTCCAAACCATGCGCACCTTTTATCCAACCGTGGGTGCCCAGGCGCGCCGGGTGGCCGCCATGTGCGAGGCCATGGCCGAAGGCTCCGAGTTGTCGCCAACGGAAAAACAAACGCTGGAAATCAGCGGCTACATTTACGACATCGGCTTGCTGGGCGTGCCACGGCAATTGATCAAACGCTGGCAGGAGGCGCCGGACGGATTGAGCGAACCGGAATGGGCCTTGATCCATCAGCATCCGATTTTGGGCGAGGAACTGGCGGCCTTCGTGCATCACTTGACGGCGGTTGGGCCGACCATTCGCGGGCATCACGAACGTTTTGACGGCACGGGTTATCCCGACCGGTTGCGAGGACAGGATATTCCGTGGCTGTCGCGTTTGCTGGCCGTCGCGGTGGCCTTTGCAGAGAGCAACCTTGAGCCTAAGCAGGCCAGCGCCGCGATCAGCCAGGGCAGCGGCACGGCCTTCGATCCCGATGCCGTGCGGATTTTTGTGCGCACAGCCCCCAAGGCAGTGGTGCCGGGCAAGCAGCGCGAGGTGCCGTTGGCGGACTTGGTGCCGGGCATGGTGCTGGCCGAGGGCATCTACAGCGAGAACGGCATGCTCCTCATCCCCGACGGCCAACGCCTGACCGCGACCTACATCGACAAACTGCTCAACTACAACCGCATCAACCCCATCTCGCAATCGCTGCTGGTGTATTGTTGAGATGCAGGAATGAGACGCGGAGATCCGAGCGCCATGTCATCGCATGAGCCGTCACCAAGTCAGTTGGAAAGATTGCGCGAGTCGGTCACTGTCACTCTCGTCGGCTTTGATCGGACGTTGGCGCGCTTGTATCCCGACGACTTGCTGCGTCGCTACAATCGAGTCGAGGTGGAACTTCACAACCGGTCAGACAATTCGATTACAATGCTGTTTGTCACTGTTCATCGCGACGGCTCGAAGATTGGCGCGGATAATTTCTACACAGTACCTCTGCATGTTCCAGAATTGGCCGCACATCGCGCCTGCCGTTATGAGTTTTTGTCTTTCGATTCTTTCAACGAGCCGTTCGAGCGCATTCGTGCAAGTCTAACCACGCCACAAGAATATGCCAAACGACGGCTTGCGAAGAAATATCTTGAGCGAGCACCAGACCTCATAAAATTTGTGTCATACGTGGATGTGGGGTAATCAGGCTGAACCAGCGCGCTGGCCATTGGAACGCCGATAAATTTGTGCTTGCATTCCCACCACGGTGTGGTAGTGTTGTTTTGTTATAGCGCTCGGGCGCGTGTTCTTTGACATTTTGCAGAGGGCGGAGAATTGAAGGAAGAAGGCTAAAGGTTGAAACCTTGTCGGCTGGTGAGTGAAAACGACGCAAGTTCGTATTCTTGCGTCCGTCCGGCTCCGTTTCAACTTCGTGTCGCTTCGTGGTGAAAAGGGGGGCGGAAGCTCACGTAAGTCGTTGATTTTCCTTATATTTGCCGATATTTTCATGTGGTCGTCTTCATCAAACTTGGCGAGACTCCGTCGAGCCGTGACTTTTTCCGCCTTTCTCTGATGAAGTCCATTGACGGCTCGACGGAGTCTCGCCGTACCAAATCAAGGTCAGTCGCACTCAGTCAAACCGGCACGAGGTGAACGATGTGAGCCGTTTTTGATTTACAAAAAGCCGGATCTTGCTATTCTCCGTTTCTAATACGCGTCCAAAGACTACGTCCCTAAAAGCAACCCGAAGACTTACCTATGCCGACGATTCCACCCGCACCAGCCGCCGCCGCGGCACCAGACCCGCCGCAAGTCTATCCGCCTGATGCTTTCAACAATTTCAATCCAAGCACGACGCTGTGGAATCCGTACAATGCCCGCGCGCTGGCTTACACATCCTCGCTTGCTTATGAACTGCCCGCCACCATTCCGGGCGTGGCGGCTAGCTGGGGATTCAAACCGGATCGCATCACCGTCATCGCGCCCACAACCACCGTGCTGCAAGCCATTGTGCTTGGGGGTGACGACATGGTCGTGGTGGCCTTTCGCGGCACGCGTTCAACGCAGATGGCCGATTGGATGGCGGATTTTGAAATTTTCCAATCGCCATTCACGAAATACTTTTCCGCGCCCAACGTCGGCAGCGTCCACGACGGATTCGCCCTGTTGCTTTCCAAGAGTTGGAAGGTCATCCAGGGCGAGGTGCTGCGCTGTCAAGACGAGGCGCAAACGCTTTGGATCACCGGCCACAGTTTGGGCGGCGCACTGGCGGCGATGGCGACGGCGGCGTTTACGTTTGCCGCGCGCGAGCCTGTCAACGGCCTTTACACTTTCGGCCAGCCGCGCATCGGCGACCTCGGCTTCTGCAACCAATGCGACAGCCAGTTCGGCGGCACGATGTTTCGTTTTGTCAACAATGAGGACATCGTCACGCGCGTGCCGCCGCGCATCCTGCCGCGTTTCCCGCTGCCGGAGTTTTACGGGCACAGCGGCCAGCTTCGTTATTTTGACGGGGATGGCGCGCTGCACAGTGACGACCATTTTTGGAATTCGTTTTTGATCAACGTCGATGTGGGTTTTGAGAACATGTTGCCGCTGCTGGCTGCGCCGGTGGAGGACCATCTGCTGAAGAATTACATTGCGAATGTTGAAAAATATATCGCGGCAGGGATGCCGGCACTTTAGAGGGTGTTCTTTGGGACGGATGGGGTGGATGCGACGAGTGTTGCTGCGCCGCAGGAAAGGACGATTTCCCCAAGAGATTTTTCAAAAAACTTGGGTCGCATTTTTTTTCGGAAAATCATTGCCAAACTAACGGATTCGCTTACACTCGGCGCCAGATGGTCGTAATCAAGGGGCTGGATGTGAAAAATTTGACCATTTCACTCCTCCACGTTTGGCCCGAAGCAACGGCAGCCTAGAGCTGCCGTGTTGCGGCATTTGATGAGCGTTTCCTTTTGCTTTTTTGCGCAGAATCAGTTGCAGGTCGTTTGGATTTGGGGCAAGGCCACCTTGGCGGGCCGTTGCATCATTTTCATTCTGGTCATCTTTTCCATCTTCGCATGGTACATGATGGTCGCCAAGGCTCTGCAAATGCGCCGCGCCAAAAGGCTCGACCTCCATTTCGATACTGAATTCCGCGGGCAAAAAGATGTGCTCGGCATTTTCGACCGACGCCTCCAGGTCAACGGTTGCCCGATGTTCGCCGTCTATCAAGAGGGCTGCGTTGAATTGGATACTCGACTCAAGGGCGAAGCGGCAGGGGAGGCGCGCAAACGATTCGTCTCGCTGAAAAGCATGGAACACATCAAGCGCACTTTGGAAGGCGCGGTCGCGCGTGAATCGCTCAAGCTGGAGGCGGGCTTGATCCTCCTGGCCATTGCAGTCAGCGGCGCGCCGTTCCTGGGATTGCTCGGAACAGTGTGGGGAGTGATGGATACCTTCGCGCAAGTCGGCCAGGCGGGCAAAGCGGACTTGCCGGTGATGGCGCCGGGCGTCTCGGCTGCACTGATCACGACGGTGGCCGGATTGTTAGTGGCCATCCCGTCGATGTTCGCCTACAACTGGCTGGTGCATACGTTGCGCGTCCGCACAGTCGAGTTGGATAATTTCGCGCAGAACCTGGTCTCCAAAATGGAGACGGAGTACCTGAAGGAAGAATGAAGCGCTTCTCGCAACACAATTCGCTGGTGACGCTGAACGAGATCAACATCACGCCGCTGCTGGATTTGGCGTTTGTGCTGCTGATCATCTTCGTCATCACGCGCCCGATGCTGGAGCAGCAATTACCTCTGCAGTTGCCGCAGAACATGGGCAAGCCCGACTCCCAGAACATCGACCCGCGCGATGTCCGCCGGGTGGAAATCACCCCTAACGGCGTTTACTGGCTTCGCGGCCAGCACCTGTCTCGGGCCCAAATTGAGAGCGAGTTGGTCCTGGCACATCGATCGGATCCGAAACTTATCGTTTATGTCGCGGGCGACGCGCGCACGGCTTGGGACAACGTCGCGGCGGTATTCGATATTTGCGACCGCAATAAAATCCAAGTTGCATTCAAGTCCACGCCCGCCCAACACCCATGACGCGCTTGCAAAAAAAATGCATGGTTTTCTCGCTGGGCTTGCACGGCCTGCTGGTGGTCATTCTATTCGCCAGCGCCGGCTTTGGCAATCGCCCCGACGCAACCGACGAGCTGCACGTCTTGAACATAATTCCGGCGAATATTGTTGACCGAGCCGGAGCGGGCGGTGGCACAACGGTCGTCAATCTTGCGCCGCAGCCGCCAGCGCAACAACACGTTCAATCTCAGCCGCAACCGCCGGCGCCTCACGTCGAGCAGGCTCATACCGAGCCGGAGCGCCCGACGCCCCAGGCCCACCATGAAACGACTCACGCGCGGCCGACACCGGATGAATCGAAGGATTTGACATTGGAGGCGAAGCCGAAAATATCCAAACCGCACCCACAGCACGAAGTCGAGGTTACCTACCCAGCCACTTATGCTTCGAAGAGCAGGAAAAAGTCGGAACCAACCAAGTCATCCGATTCCTCCGCTCGCACGCAAGCCAAACGCCTGAAGGAAATCGAAAACTCGCTGACGGATCTGGCTTCGGGCGTGCGGAAAAGTGGAAGCTCGGACCCCATCGTCGATGTGGAAGGAATTGGCGGCGGAGAGGCTTTTGTTGGTTACCGAGACGTTGTTTTCTCCTACTATTTTCGCGCTTGGATTACGCCCGACAACACTGCCAACCGGCTGGGCACGGTGGACGCCAGGGTGACAATCGCGCGGGACGGTTCCGTTCGCTCGGCCGAATTGGTGCAGCCTTCCGGTGACAAGAGTCTGGACAAATCGGTTGAACGCGTACTGCGCGAGGTGACGAAATTACCGCCGTTCCCGGCTTCGACCCAGGAGTCGGAACGGACTTACATTATTCGATTTAGCCTGGAGGCCAAGGAACTGGCCGGATGAAAATGAAATATCAAACATTCCTCATAGCAGTCTTATTGGGCGCGCGCGCCATCACCGCGAAGGCGGATGATCAACCGATTGAGATACGCAAGCCGACGACTTACGTCGTGCCCGTTGCGGTCAGCGACTTCAGCGGAGAAGTCGATTCGGTTTTGAAATTCGACTTGTCGGTGTTGGGCATGGAAATCACGTCGCCCGACAAAGCGGCTTTTCTTATCAGCGGAACGCAGAACGCTCGTTTGGAGGGACGGTTGACCGCTGCCGGGGCCAATCAGCCGCTCTGGGCCAGGGCCTACGCCGGTGGCAACGCGCGCTCGGAGGCCCATGCCTTCGCCAATGACATCGTGAAGGAGATTCGCGGCAGCGCACCAATCTTTCAGACCCGCATCGCCTTTCGCCTTCAAGAAGGCAGCTCGACGGAAATTGCCGTTTCGGATTTCGACGGTTACAATTCCCGAGTATTGACACACGACGGCACACTTGTAGCCGGGCCGTGCTGGATTCCCGGCGGGCGCGAATTACTCTACACCTCATGGACGGGCGGCGGAGAGGAAATCCTGGCCCACAACTTAAGCAGCGGGCAACGGCGCGTCTTTGCCAATTATCCGGGCGCGAATCTTAGCCCGGAAGTCTCGCCCGACGGCCAAAAAGTCGCCATGATCCTCAGCCGCAGCGGCAGTCCAAACCTGTGGGTTTGCAACATCGACGGGAGCGGTCTGAAGCAATTGACGCATACGCGTGACGACGATTCCTGCCCGACGTGGTCGCCCGACGGCCAGGAGATTTGTTTTGTTTGCCGCAGCGGGAGGGCGGAACTGCAGAAGGTCAGCGTCAGCGGAGGATCCACGCACAAGCTGGGCATTGTTGGAGTTTATGGGAATATGACTTCGCCGGAGTGGTCACCCGACGGAAAATGGATCGCCTTTACGAGTGGCAGCCGCAATTTTACGATATGTGTCGCGCCCGCCGAAGGTGGCGAGGCGCAAAAATTGGTTGAAGGCGAAGATCCGTGCTGGGCGCCCAATTCCCGCACGATCATCTTCGGCCGGCAAGTTGGTAATAAACGAATCCTATGTCTGCTTGACGTGCCAACGAAACACGTCAAAGATGTCAGGCAAATTTCGGGAAGCTGTTCCGAGCCTTCATGGGCGAGGTGAAAAGCGGGTTCCCATAACTGTGGAGAAAAATGAAAAACGCTAATCTGATCGCAACCTTCTTTTTGAGTGCCGCTTTGGTCGCAAGCATGACCGGCTGCAAGCACCGTTCGCCCAACGTAACCCAAATCCCCGATAATGGCGGGGCGCCCTCGAACTCCGGCCAGACGCCTGGTGCGGGAGTCGGAGATACCACGCCGAACGGGATCACTTCGGAACCCATCCCGCTCGATAACGGGCCCTATGCCGGACTCCTGAACGGCCCGCACAACGAAGACACTGAAAAATTCAAAGCCGACACCATTTATTTCGATTTCGACA
>DASYNM010000072.1:0-6098 GCA_036008545.1 Verrucomicrobiia bacterium | reverse complement strand
CAGCGCCGTCGCTTCCCCGACCGCAGATTCAAGTTCGTGCATGGCCTTCATCGCGCACCGCCTTTCTCAGCGCCTGCGAGCGCCGGCGCGGGCTTTGCCGGTTGCGGGCGAACCGATGCAACCGCCTCGCCGACCTTCTCCATCCTCTCCGCAAGGGCAATGCCGCAATCCCAAGCCAAATTGACCACGCCGCAATCAATCAACGACGCCGATGGCTTCCCTCTCTCCGCATCCGCCTCTTCCATCAAATCCTCCATCGCCCCGATCTTGATTGCCATTAAGTCAAGCAGCCCGACCGCCGCACTGACCGACTCTGTCAAGAAGTGGAGCGGATCGCTAACAATGGCATCGAACTGATCGCCGCCGATACTGGAATCGGATGCGGTTATCTGATCGACCCGGCCTCCAAGGATCAAGTTTTCCACCATCCTGCCGAGGTGTTGGAGTTTTATCTTAACGACCTTGCTCTTTTCCGTGGCAATAAGCCGCTTGATCTCATTGGTGACTTCCACCGACCATTCTGCGAATGAACCTAACGTCTTCGGCGTCCTCCAGGGCGATTTTGCCGACTGACTTTGGGTTTGCTTGTTGACTGTGGAGGATTTACGATTTCTTCGGACTTGTTTGGTGTCTCTTTTCATAACTGGATTGTTTCACCTTTCGGGTCTTGCTCCTGGACGTGCTACTAACACGGCCAGGGGCGTTTTTGTTTTTCTCCTGTGCATTGACCCATTGCTGCATCAAGAGTGTGATTTCGCCATTCGGAGCGCGATTCAAAGAAAGCCATTGACTCAGTCCTACGAGGGAAACGCCAAGATATTTTGCCAGTTCTGTCTTCCGTCCCCGCGCGGACGCCGCACGCTTAACGCGGGCAATGAGGGCTTTCAAATTGTCGCCTGCTCTGATAGTCACGCGAGCAACTTATCGGAATAGGAAACATTGTCAACGGCCATCTTCAACTTTTTTCTGCGGCTTCGCAGAGACGCGGGCCAGCATGATTTCAACAAAAAAATCATAAGGGCGGCGGAAAGAAGGATCCACGGCGGCTTTTTCCTTTGCCGACTGGATAAACCTGCTCAGAAGCTCATCGCTCAGATTCTTATCCGAAGCCAGCCTCAAAACCTCCCGCTTGAAATAATCCACCCGCCTAGCCTCTTCCTCTTTTGCCATCTCCGTCAAAGCCGAAACCGTGGCAGGATCGGCGCTCTTAAGCCTTTCATCTGATGCCAACAGCGGCGGCATTCCAAAAAGCATCCATTGCCTCGTAATGGGAAACGCCGCCATGATCTTGTCTTGCGTGTCGATAGACGGCGTCGCGCGCGTGCCTGATTCTACGCGGCTGAAATAGCCGGCAGTCATGCTGCACAGCTTTGCAAATTCACGCAAACTTAAGCCGAGTTTGCGGCGCAAAAGGTGAATTCGCGTGCCGAAGCTGCGCTGGCCATCCTCTTTAATCTTCTGAAAAAGGCCACTCTCGCGGACACCCTCCAAACTATTCAACTCTTCGGTCGCATAACCGCCAAGTTGAGGATTATCCAAAACTGAAAAAAAACGCGACTCGCCTTTCCCATCCCGCAGCCAGTCCAAATCCACGTTTAGATACTCAGCGATGGCTACCATCACAAGTTTGCGAGGGACTGAACCGGCCAACCATCTTGAAACCGTGGACGGGGAAACCTCCAGCGCCGCCGCAAGGCTGGTCTGCGTCGCGCGCCTGTCGCGCATCGCCGAAGCGAGCCTATCCGCGAAGCCAGAATCGACCATAAAAAATAGTTAAAATCATCCGTTGACAGATTTTGCGTTTCTGTCATATTGCAGACTGACGTTGGTAGCAACGTCCAAAAAATGACCGCAACGCAAAATAAAAGCAAGGGAAATCGGAAGAAAATCCGGTTCCCTGGCATCATGCGCGACGCGGTTCTACTTCAGGTGGAACGCACCCATCTTTACCGCGTGCTCACTGGCGAGAAAATCATTCCCACGCTCTTGGCGCGCTACCGTAAATTGAAACGGAGTCAGTCCGCAGTAAGGGCAGCCCTATCCAAATCATCCGAAATTTCCCATGAAACAACTACTTGACGCTCTCACCGTCGTCACCAGCAAGTTCATTAACCTGAGTAAGGAGCGCGGCGAACTTGACACCGCCGGAAAAAATGCGCGCCTGGAATTAGAGGCAGCCGCAGGTGAAGGCCCACTGGCGGACGCACGAATCGCGAGAAGGATCAGTGCGGCCAACCAAACCTTGGATGCGGTGAGCGCGCGTCGCGCCTATATCTCAACGCAGCTACGCCCCATCGTCGGCCAAACGAAGGAAGCCTTGCGCACGGCTGACGGGGCCTGGACATCCGTGATCCGGGCCAACGGAAATCGAATCGCCGCCGCTTTCTACGCGGCCAACGTTCTTTTTTTTGCGGGCAACCTCCGCGAGTGCCAAAGGAACCTCAACCACGAAATTTTACCCGCCTGGCAAGAGAATAACCGCGCCTTGTGGCTTATGAACGCCTGCGAGCTTACGGAGGACAATTTGATCCAATACGTCCGCAGCTTTCTCAACAAAGTGGAAGAACACTACGAGCGTCTTGACCTGACCCTCGGCACCGAAAAATAGAATCCTATGAAACCGACTCAAAACCTCTTTATCGACCCAGACATACGGATTGACCAGACGCCGGAAGCGGAAAAGGTCATCACCGTCAAAGTCGTCAGCCATACGGCCCTGGACGGCAAACGGCACGCGCCGGGCCAGACGGCCAAAATCAGCATCCGGCAATGGCGCGCATTGAGCCGCCACTTCACTTGGGTTGACGGCCCGGTTGAGCACGCGCCGCAAGGCTGGACGCCGCCAGCGGCCGCGCCCGCGCCCGCGAAGCAACTCGCACCCTGAACACCTAATTTCGCCATGCCACAATCACGAATAGTTCACCGCGAGATAACCTGCCATACCCGCGTCATCGACGCCGCGCGCGGAACCGTGGAATACATCGCGAGCAGCCAGGCCACAGACAGCTATGGCGAAGTCATCAATCAAGCCGGCTGGCAGTTCAACCGTTTCCAGCGCAATGCGCCTTTTGTTGACTCGCACAATTACGAGAGCATCGACCGCCTGCTAGGCAAGGTGATCGATTTCCGCGTTGTCAACAAGCAACTCGTGGAGACGGTGCAGTGGGCCAAGGACGTGGAAACAAACACCCTGGCTATTAAAGGTTTTGCGATGACGCAAGCGGGATACCTCAAATCTGTCAGTGTGGGATTTATCCCATTGAAAGTGGTGCGCCCGTCTGACCCGGACGGTTGGGACGCGGCATGTGCTGACCTTGGCATGGGCGACCTTGAAGATTCGATCCGGTCAGGCGCAAGCTGCATTTACGTTTCTCAGGAGCAGCTTGAATTGTCCGCCTGCATCATCGGGGCAAATCCAGAGGCGGTCGCAAAGTCCTACGCAGACGGAATTTTCGACGATTCCGACCTGCTCCGCTATCCGCAACTGCGCCGGTCCCTGCAATCCGCCCGGCCCGATCCGCGCCGGTCCTACAGGTTCCCGTCCGTCGCCAAAACCGAGCCCAAATCCATGAGTGATAAATTTTTGATTGACGCATTTTCCCGCGCCCCCGCGTCCAGCGCGCCGAATCCAACGGTAACGCAAGCAGCCGAAAAGCTGGAATTCGCCCGGCGCGGCCAGTCCGAATCAGAGCTTTTCCGGTCCAGCATGGCTATGAGATTTACGATGGCCAGGGCGCGCCGCGTCTCCGCGCATGAACGCGCGCAAGAAATCCTCGCGGACCCGTTACTTCGCGAATTTTTCAACGTCCTGCCACGCTATGCCTGCGGCGTCCCATGCCGCATTGATATGGACATCGCGCGCAAATCCATCGTGCCTGGCTCTGGTATCGGCCAAGGATTGCTCCCGATCCCGGTTGCGGAGGCGATCTTCGACCTTATCTCCATTTACGGCGCTTACAAAGAGCTAGGCGTTGTCGCGATGACCAGCCAAGAAACCAAGATTGGCCAGGCCACGGCGAATCCGTCCGCCGTTTGGATTACGCCGGCTAACCAGGGCTTGACCACAATTCCTGGCGACGTTGCTTTGACCGGAACGTCATTAACGCCGGAAACCAATACGCTGGCAATCCTGCTCGCAGTGACCCGCGAATTATTGGCGGACGAAAAGGCCCATCTCGCATATTACCTGCTCACCCGGTTTGCCCAGGGACTAGCCCAGGCCCTGGACTACGCATGTTTTTCTGCCAATGGTAACAATGATCAGACCAATGGGTCGCAAACTGGAATGTTTCTTGACAGCACGCTCACCACTGCGACTTCCGCGCAAGGCAACGCCTCGATCGCGCAACTCGCGCGCGGCGATTTTCTAGCAGCGGTTGCCGCCGTTACCCCGGCTGCTTTACAGAGAAATTGTTCTTGGTTTATATCAACGTCATTTATTGCTCCGCTCATGGCCCTGGTGGACACGGAAGCCAAGGGCTATTTACTCAAGACCCCAGCGGAGACGGGGGATGGAAGTTGGAATTTAGTCGGTTTCCCGGTCGTTTGGGCCGCCGCCGCTCCCGCCGTGCAAACTCCTGGCAGTGTCATCGCGGCCTTTGGCGCGGGCGACTGCTACCAAGTCGGAATGCGCTCTGAGCTAGAGGTAATGCTCCGCGACGGCGCGACGGGCTTTTCCTCCAATGAACAATTTTTCCGCGCCCTGGCCCGCGCGTTTTGCGGAACCCGTCAGGCATCGGGCCTGGTGAAGCTGGCCCTGGCCGCCTCGTAAGTTATGTTGACAGCCTACGCGCAAAAACTGATTGCCAAAAACGTCGCCGCGCCGGCGTCGGGGCGTAGTTCACCCCGGCGTTTGGCGCAGGCGTCCGCCGCCCCCGCGCCCGATGCCGCCGAACCGCCTTTGCCGCCCGGCCTCGCCGCGCGTCCGCTGCTTATGACAGTGGCGGAAGTGGCAGGGCGGTTCGGAACAAGCCACAATTTCATATTGACGTTCCGCGAAACCGGGGAACTTGATTTTGTGAACATCGGCTCTGGGTCAACGCGTCCAACCTATCGAATCACGCGCGCCAGCGTTGCCGACTTCGAGCGTCGCCGTCGCCCGGCTCCCAAGCCATGAAGCGCAAGACCGCAAAAAACACGCGCAACAAGCCGCTTTCGTCCTACCCGGCTCAAATGGGAGTCAGGCAGGCAGCGGATTATCTGAACTGCGCGGATGACCTGGTCAGAGAGTTGTGCGAATCGGGCAGGTTGCCCTCTGTTGATATGCGCAGCCCTGGATCAAAGTTCAGTTATTTCCGAATTTCCCGCGACGACCTTGCTGACTTTGAGCGAAGGAACAAGTCCTAATGTCGCCCTCGCCACATTTTTCGTTGTGCCAAAACCCGTTTCGCAGCGGGCAGGAGCGAACAGCGCGACACCAACCCCGGTGGGCCTATTGGCGGCCCACGCGGGGCCTTCCCTTTCACTGAAATGAATTGCCCCGCTCCAATGCCTGCGAACCCCAAGCCTAAAGGCCGGCGTGCATTACTCCGCCGCGTATGCCGCCGCACTAAGCCGCGTCCCCCCTCTGGATTGTTTGCCAAGCTCACCCAAGAGCAGCAAAAGCAACTTTACGGGTGGATCGCCAACGAGCGCATTACTTACGTGGCCGTTACCGCCCGGCTTCAACAAGCCTTCGGCGTCGTGGCGAACTCGAATGCGGTCTGGCGCTGGTGGGTGAAATATAACCGCACGCTCCTAGTCCGACCTGACAGCCCGCAAGCCGACGAGGCCCCCGCTAAAGTGGAATTGACAATCCGATCCGACCGCCCCTTGGACGTGGTTTTGAAAACGGAGACGTTGAATCCGTGAACCATAACGCCCCCATTCCTGACGCCCTGGCCGACGCCGTGTATGGCCGCCCGGCTGATTGGAGCCGCGCCATTGAATTGAATCGGGTAATGGCCAAGCGCGGGCTTTATTTCTCGTGGGCGGCCTGCTTGCGCCCGCGCCCCGGCCGCCGCTCAATTCTGGATGGCTTTGTCTGCCCAAACAACCCGATCCGGCGAAAAGGCGAAAACTCTCTAGTGTAGTGTCACTTAAGTTCATTAAATAATGTA